>CALFUF010000111.1 GCA_937916405.1 uncultured Prevotella sp. | reverse complement strand
TGCCGCATGCGCTTGCTTCTGATTATCAATGCGTTAAGATTTAGTTATATAGAAGCGAAAAAGTGATAAAAGATATGAAGATACAAAGTTCCAAGAGATATTTAATCCCTGCTGTCATTGGACTACTCCTAGTTATAGGACTGACGTGTTACTACTTCTTCAGTTCTGTATCGACAGTAAAAGAGACACATTATATATATATTGACGAGGATGATACCCAAGACAGTGTGATTGCCAAGATCAAGCCTGTCGCATCACCAGCCGGTATGGCAGGACTGCAGACCCTGTTTCGCCATGCTGATTATGACGAACAGATCAAGACCGGACGTTATGCCATCAAACCAGGTGAGAGTGCCGTTACCATCTATCGTCATCTGAAGAACGGGCTGCAAGAGAGTCTGAAGCTTACGGTTCCCGAGTCCCGCACGATGGACTGGCTGGCTTCCTATCTCGGTAAGAAGCTGATGATTGACTCCGCTGCCATAGCATCAGCCCTTTATTCACAAGAGACTTGCTCCAAATATGGTTATGACACCTGTACCATCGCTGCCATGTTTGTGCCCAATACCTATGAGGTTTATTGGAATGTAAGTCTTGACGGACTATTGGAACGCATGCAGAAAGAGCATGACCGCTTCTGGAATGGTGATCGGACGGCAAAGGCAGCCCAGCGAAGCCTTACACCTAACGAGGTGGCTACCCTCGCCTCCATTATTGACGAGGAGACAGCAAATACTGCTGAAAAGCCGATGATTGCCGGGATGTATATCAACCGACTGAAACAGAACATGCCTTTGCAGGCTGACCCTACCATCAAGTTTGCCCTCAAGGACTTTGCACTGAAACGGATTTACAACAATATGCTTAAAATCAACAGTCCTTATAACACCTATGTCAATGAAGGACTGCCCCCAGGTCCCATCAAGATTGCCTCTATCAAAGGGATTGACGCTGTGCTGAATGCCGTTGACCATGAGTATCTGTATATGTGTGCCAAAGAGGATTTCTCTGGTACCCATAACTTTGCCAAGACCTATTCCGAACATTTAAAGAATGCGGCAAAGTACACGAAAGCACTTAACGAGAAAGGGATAAAATAAAAAAATGCTCCTTGCTTCACAGCGAGGGGCAATTTAATCGGTATTAGTCCTTTTTAAGGTAAAAAGATTGTATTCAGGATAACGGGGGCAAAGGTACAGCCTTTTTAACACTCCTGCAAATAAAATCTTATGTTAAATAACATATTTTATGGGTTAAACGAAAAAACTTACTACTTTCAACTTTTAACTCTAAACTTTTTAGTACCTTTGCAAACAAAATTAAACGTTTAATATATCATGACAGAAGAGAAGAATTTGACTGAGAACGAAGAGAAGAAGAGTCTCAGCTTTGTAGAGCAGATGGTGGAGGGTGACCTCGCTGCCGGTAAGAACGGAGGTAGAATACAGACCCGTTTTCCACCAGAGCCCAACGGATATATTCACATCGGACATGCCAAGGCTATCTGCATGGACTTCGGTGTTGCCGAGAAATACGGAGGTATTTGTAATCTCCGTTTCGATGACACGAACCCTACCAAAGAGAATACGGAATATGTGGAGAACATCATGAACGATATCAAGTGGCTTGGTTTCCACTGGGAGAATGTCTATTATGCCTCCGACTATTTCGATAAGTTATGGGATTTCGCCATCTGGCTTATTGAGAAAGGACTCGCTTACGTTGACGAGCAGACCTCTGAGCAGATTGCCGAACAGAAAGGAACACCCACACAGGCAGGCAGACCCAGTCCGTTCCGTGACCGTCCCATAGAGGAGAACCTGCGTCTGTTCCGTCAGATGAACACACCCGAGGCTGTGGAGGGCTCTATGGTGTTACGTGCCAAACTTGATATGGCAAACCCCAATATGCATTTCCGTGATCCGATTATCTATCGTATCATCCAGATACCCCATCACCGTACAGGTACCAAATGGCACTGTTACCCGATGTATGACTTCGCCCATGGACAGAGCGACTATTTCGAGGGTGTCACCCACTCTATCTGTACATTGGAGTTCGTTCCTCACCGCCCACTCTATGACAAGTTTGTAGACTTCCTGCAAGAAAAGGAAGGACAGACCGCTTATCGTCCTCGTCAGATTGAGTTCAATCGCCTGAACCTGACCTATACTGTGATGTCTAAGCGTAAGCTGAAGGCGTTGGTGGACGAGGGACTGGTTGACGGCTGGAGTGATCCCCGTATGCCGACTGTTTGCGGTATGCGTCGTCGTGGTTATTCCGCACAGAGTATCCGCAACTTCATCAAGTCTATCGGATACACCAAATTTGACGCGTTGAACGACTACGCATTGTTAGAGGCTGCTGTCCGTGACGACCTGAACAAGAAGGCTTGTCGTGTTTCTGCGGTATTGAATCCTGTTAAGCTCGTTATCACCAATTATCCTGAGGGTAAGACGGAGCAGATGGAGGCGATCAATAATCCTGAGAATGAGGCAGACGGAAAGCACACCATCACCTTTGGTCGTGAGCTATGGATTGAGCGTGACGACTTCATGGAAGTTGCCGAGAAGAAATTCATGCGCTTAGCTCCAGGCAAGGAGGTACGTCTGAAGAATGCCTATATCATCAAATGTGACGAGGAGCATCCCTGTGACAAGGATGCCGAGGGCAATGTCACAACCATTTACGCCACCTACGACCCTGATACCCGCAGTGGTCAACCAGGTGCCGACCGTAAGATCAAAGGTAAGACACTGCACTGGCTGAGTTGTCAGAACGCAGTACCTGCAGAGGTACGTCTTTACGACCGTCTTTTCTCTGTGGAGAATCCCGGTGCTGATGAGCGTGACTTCCGTGAGTTACTCAATCCCAATTCTTTGACAGTATTGAAGAACTGCTATGTAGAGCAATACCTCACAGAGAAAAAACCTGGTGACTTCCTGCAGTTCCAGCGTATCGGATACTTCACCCTCGATGAGTCATCCAAGGAAGGTCACCTCATCTTCAACAAGACTGTCGGACTGAAAGACACTTGGGCGAAGATGAATAAGTAATGAAGAAAACAGGCGACGAATATTTTGACAGCGAGGAGTTCAGGACTATCCTGGACCACTTTGAGGAGTCTGCCAAATCGGGGCATCCCCTTTTTATGGATGCCGACGATTTGGCAGATATCGCCGATTACTATCATTACATAGGGAAAGACACACAAGCGGATAAAGTCATAGACTACGCATTGTCCTTATATCCCAATGCCACATTACCCAATGTGTACAAGGCTCGTGAGGCTTTGACACAGGGAGATATTGACTCCGCACAGGAATATATTGAGCAGATTGAGAGTAAGGACGACCCAGAGTATCACTATATGCAGGCGGAGCTGATGATTGCACAAGATCATGTGGAGGAAGCCGACACCTATCTACGAGAATACCTCAAGACCGTTCCACCTGATGAATACCAGAATTCCGTCATGGATATCGCCAATATCTTCTCCGACTATGATGTGAACGACAAGGCGTATGAATGGATGATGCGCACCAAAGGCGATGACAGCAACGATTTCAAGGAGTTGATGGCACGGGCACTCTTCGGTATTGGCAAATATAAAGACAGTGAGCGTATCTTTAACGAGCTATTAGACAAAGACCCTTATTCTAAACGCTATTGGAACGCACTCTCTAATGCCCAATATATGAACGACAACTTCAGTGGTGCCGTGACGAGTAGTGAATATGCCATAGCCATTGACCCTGAGGATGCGGAGGCAGTCATCAACAAGGCTAACGCATTATTAAGACTTGGGAATCTTGAAGAGGCCATTCATTATTATGACCGTTATGGGGAACTATCATCTCCAGACGGATTCAGTCTCTTGAACAAAGGCGCCTGCCTGAGCGGTCTTAACAGACATGAGGAGGCACTGGCTACACTTCAACAGGCACTGGCTGTATGTCCTCGGGACTTTCAGTTTCTCCCGCAAATCTATCAGGAGCTCGCCCTCTGTTGCAGTTCCCTGCAGCGTTTGGATGATGCGTTACATTATATCGATGAGACCCGCCAGCTGGACTGTGACCACATTGACATGCTGACCCTGAAAGGACATATCCTGTTAGAGAATGGGCAAAACCAAAGGGCTGAGGAAGTCTTCAAGAACGCGATTGTCCGTTCTAACAATGACCCTAACGTCATTTTACGCATCATTGTGTCGTTATATGACAACAAATACGTGAAAGCCGCCTATGAGATGTTACAGAAATTCTTCACGATGGTGGTCAACGATGAATATGACCAAGGGTACTCCTATATGGCACTATGCTGCAATGACTTAGGCTATACCGAGGAGTTCTTGATGTATTTGCGTATAGCCGTTGAGCGTAATCCCAGTGAGGCACGGTCGGTCTTGGGACATCTCTTCCCTGAGGACATGGCTGCAAAAGAATATTATCATTATATGTATCAAAAATTGAAAAAATGAATTTCATCTCCTCTCTTCTATCCAACCTCAACTATGGTACCATATTATTCCTGATGCTCCTTGAGAGTACGGTAGTTCCTGTTCCTTCTGAGTTTGTAGTGACTCCCGCCGCGTATCATGCGGCAGGTGGTAACTTAGATGTATTCCTGGTGATTCTCTTCGCTACTATCGGAGCAGACGTAGGAGCTTCTATCAACTATGTAGTCGCCTATTACGTCGGCAGACCCGTTATTTACCGCTTTGCCAATAGCAAGTGGGGAAAGATGTGTCTGTTGAATCAGGAGAAGGTGGAGAAGAGTGAGAGATATTTCGATGACCATGGTATTGTGGCAACCCTGACAGGACGTTTGATTCCCGGTATCCGTCACCTGATATCCATCCCTGCCGGTCTTGCCAAGATGAACTACTGGAAGTTCCTGTTATATACAACGATTGGTGCTGGTGTATGGCATAGTATTCTCGCAGCCTTAGGCTGGTATCTGCATGCCATCGTACCCGAGGAACAGCTCAACGACAAGATCAGTGAGTATGCAGAGTATATCAAAATCATTATTATTGCACTGGTATTGATAGCCATTGTATACTTTGTCGTGAAGTCATATATGAAAAGAAAAAAGCAATAATATTCGTTCATATCGAAACTTTTTTGTATATTTGCCGAACATTCAAATTAATTAATCATTATGGCAAGAAAGAACAACCATCTGGTTATCATGGCAGGAGGTGTAGGAAGTCGTTTCTGGCCCATGAGTACCTCAGAGCACCCCAAACAGTTCATTGACGTTCTGGGTATTGGCAAGACTCTGCTACAACTGACCGTTGAGCGTTTTGACACCATTATTCCTCGTGAGAATGTTTGGGTAGTTACCAATCGTAATTATGTGGACATCGTCGCCGAGCAACTACCAGAGATACCCCGTAACCATATCCTTTGTGAGCCATGTCGTCGTAATACCGCTCCATGTATTGCCTATGTCAGTTGGCGCATCAAGTCGGCTGACCCAAAGGCGAACATTGTTGTCTCTCCGAGTGACCATGTGGTTATTAATATCAATGAGTTCCGTCGTGTCATTACCGAGTGTATGGATTTCACCTACGATAGTGACGCTATCGTTACTTTAGGTATGAAACCGTCACGTCCAGAGACAGGTTACGGATATATCCAGGCGGCATTATCGAGCAATTCCCTGCGTAACAAGGGTATCTTCCGTGTGGATTCTTTCCGTGAGAAGCCCGATCTGGAGACGGCAAAACAATATATCAGCAAGAACAACTATTTCTGGAATGCCGGTATTTTCATCTGGAATGTGTCCACCATTGTCAATGCCTTCCGTATCTATCAGCCCGCCATGGCAAAGATCTTTGAGTCGTTGTTGCCCATCTATGGCACCGATAAGGAACAAGAAGAGATTGACCGTCTATTCCCTGAATGTGAGAACATTTCAGTTGACTACGCTATCATGGAGAAGGCGGAAGAGATCTTTGTATGTCCCGCCGATTTCGGGTGGAGCGACCTGGGGACCTGGGGGTCTCTGCAACAGAACACCAAACAAGACCTTTATGGGAATGCCTGCATTGGAGAGGATATCACCATGATAGAGTCCCATAACTGCATGGTGCATACCACACAAGAGAAAAAGGTGGTCATACAAGGACTTGATGGCTATATCGTAGCAGAGAATAATGACACTCTGCTCATCTGTAAACTCTCAGAGGAGCAGCGTATCAAGCAGTTCAGTGGTCAAGACAAATAAACCTGTATCCTCCATAATATCATGTTAGACAAGAATAGTAAGATCTATGTGGCAGGACACCACGGACTGGTGGGCTCCGCTATTTGGAACAATCTGCAGCAACGTGGGTATACCAACCTTGTTGGACGTAGTCACAAGGAACTGGATTTGACTGACCAAGTCGCAGTCAAGAAGTTCTTTGATGAGGAACAGCCTGATGCTGTGGTGCTTGCCGCCGCCTTCGTGGGTGGTATCATGGCGAACTCTTTGTATCGCGCTGACTTCATCATGCAGAACATGAAGATGCAATGTAATGTTATCTCTGAGGCGTATGCCCATGGCGTGAAAAAGCTGCTGTTCTTGGGCAGTACCTGTATCTATCCGAAGAATGCGCCACAGCCCATGAAGGAGGACTGCCTGCTGACAAGTCCTTTGGAGTACACCAACGAGGAATATGCCATAGCGAAGATCGCTGGTCTGAAGATGTGCGAGAGCTATAACCTGCAATACGGCACCAATTATATCGCCGTGATGCCTACGAACCTTTATGGTCCTAATGACAATTTCCATTTGGAGAATAGCCATGTGATGCCCGCCATGATGCGTAAGATTTATCTGGCGAAGCTGATTCACGACGGCGAGTGGGAGAAGATTGCCGTTGACCTGAATAAGAGACCAGTGGAGGGCATGTCTGGCGAAGGTCTTACAGACTCTACACTTTCCACTGACCCTAAACTCTCAACACTCAACTCTAAACGAGAGAACGTCCTAAACGTTCTTGCCAAGTACGGCATCCATGATAACAAGGTAGTCCTTTGGGGTACAGGCACTCCCCTTCGTGAGTTCTTGTGGAGCGAGGACATGGCGGATGCCTCCGTACATATCCTTCTGAATGTGGACTTTAAGGATGTCATTGGCATTGAGAAATACTCCAGTGTCCACTATGGTGCCAGCACCGACGGTGCGGTAGACCGTAACCATTCCGCTGGTCGTGGCGGTGCTATCCCCTCCCTGGGTGAGATTCGCAATTGCCATATCAACGTAGGAACGGGCAAGGAACTGACGATTCGTGAACTTTCTGAACTGGTGGTGAAGACAGTTGGTTTTGAGGGTACTGTCGAGTTTGACACCAGTAAGCCAGATGGTACCATGCGTAAGCTCATTGATGTCACTAAGCTTCACTCGTTAGGGTGGACGCATAAAGTCGAGATTGAGGATGGCGTGAGAAAACTGTATGAGTGGTATCGACAATCGTTATGAACACCATCAAGACATTCCAAGATATCCAGTTGCTGGTCGCCAAGGCACACAGACAACTGCGTATCGTTGCCGTCAACGCTACTGATGCGGCAACAATGGAAGCACTGAGAATAGTTGAGGACACCCAATTAGCAGAGGTTATACGCATTAATGACACCCTACCAGAGCGCGCAGCGGAAAAGGCTGTAGCTCTGATCCGCAGGGGTGATGCTGATGTACTGATGAAAGGACTTATCGGTACGGATATCCTCTTGCGAGCTATTCTGAACAAGGTGTCAGGATTACTACCAGAAGGACGGGTATTGACACACCTCTCAGTGGCGGAGATACCAACTTATCCCAAACTTCTCTTCTTCACTGATGTAGCCGTCATCCCCTATCCTACCCAGAAACAACGCACAGAACAAGTGCGTTATGCGACCGACATCTGCCACAAGTTGCGTATCAAAGAGCCTCGTGTCGCCCTGATCCATTGTGCCGAGCATGGTGGCAGACAGTTTCCCTTTGTAGAAGGTTATCAAGATATTAAGCAAATGGCTGTTGATGGACAATTCGGCAAATGTATCGTCGATGGTCCCTTAGATGTAAAGTCTGCTTGTTCCATGGAGGCACTAAAGGCAAAAGGCATCTCATCGCCATTGAATGGAGAGGCTGATATACTTGTAATGCCTGATATCGAAGCAGGTAATGCCTTCTACAAATCCATGACGCTCTTTGCCAGAGCCCGTACTGCCGGTATACTCTGTGGCACCGTCTGTCCGGTGGTAGTTCCCTCCCGGGGTGACTCTCCCGAAGCAAAATACAATAGTATACTCTTTGCCCTTGCTTGCCTATGAAGATTTTAATCATTAATCCTGGTTCGACATCTACTAAGATAGCAGTCTATGAAGACGAGAAGCCCATCTTGCTCCGTAATATTACCCATACGGCAGAGGAGTTGGCACCTTTTGGAAACGTCACAGAACAACAGGATTTCCGTCGTCAATTAATACTTGACGAGCTTAAACAAGCAGATATACCCTTGGATTTTGATGCGGTGATAGGCAGAGGAGGACTTGTGAAGCCCATAGCCGGTGGCGTTTATGAGATAAACAACAAGATGATAGACGACACACTTCACGGTTGTGTGATGCATAGTCATGCTTGTAATCTAGGATGCCTGATAGCCTATGAGATAGCCTCATCCATCCCCCATTGCCGTGCCTTCATTGCCGATCCGGGAGTCGTTGACGAATTATCTCCGTTAGCACGTATCAGTGGTTCCCCTTTGATGCCCCGTATCTGTATCTGGCATGCCCTCAACCAGCGCGCTATTGCCCGTCGTTTTGCCCATGGTATCGGCAAGGAGTATGAGGACCTCAACCTGATTATCTGTCATTTAGGAGGTGGCATCAGTGTGGCAGCCCATGAACATGGTCGTGCCATTGACGCGAATAACGCATTGGATGGAGAGGGTCCTTTCTCACCGGAACGTGCAGGCAGTCTTCCTGCTGCCGACCTGATACGTCTCTGTTTCAGTGGTAAATACACGGAGAAACAACTATTAAAGCGTATAGCCGGTCAAGCAGGACTCACAGCCCATTTAGGTACGAACAATATGCGGGAAATCCTGGAGCGGATCCGATTAGGTGACGAGAAAGCTCAGCTTTTAGTGGATGCCATGCTCTACCATACCGCTAAACAGATAGCCTCTGAGGCAGCTGTCCTTTGTGGGGACATTGATGCGATTCTGTTGACTGGTGGAATGGCACATAGCGACTATATTGTCAGTGAGTTACGTCGCCGTATCGGTTTTCTTGCCCCTGTTTACTGTTTCCCTGGCGAGAATGAGATGGAAGCCCTTGCCTTGAATGCGCTTGCCGTATTACAAGGAAAACGAGAAGTAAAAGTCTATCAATAAAAAAAGAGGGCGAATTTCACAATCCGCTCCTCTCAAACATGTAAAGTTGTGTGTTCATTATTTCGCGTACAATGCAACGATTGTCTCGTACTTCTCCTGTTTACCTGAGGTCTGCTTAGGCTCACCTACTTTCTTACCATATTCGTAAGCCTGTTCCAGTGTCAGTTTGCCATCCTCGAAGTCCTTTCCGATACCATTATCGAAACTTGCATAGCGAGCCTTCTTCATAGCGGGGAGCTCACTCTCCTCAAGAATAGCAGCTGCGTTCTCCAAGGCACGAGCCATAGCGTCCATACCACTTATGTGGGCAATGAAGAGATCCTCCAAGTCCGTAGAGTTACGACGAATCTTTGCATCGAAATTAGTACCACCGTTACCCAGACCACCATTACGGATAATCTCCATCATAGCCTGTGTTAACTCATAGTTATCAATGGGGAACTGGTCGGTATCCCATCCGTTCTGAGCATCACCACGGTTAGCGTCGATACTACCAAGCATACCGGCATCAACAGCACAGGCAAGCTCATGCTCAAAGGTATGCCCAGCCAATGTAGCATGGTTCACCTCTATATTCACTTTGAAGTCCTTATCTAAGTTGTGAGCACGGAGGAAACCGATTACCGTCTCTGTGTCAACATCATACTGGTGCTTAGAAGGCTCCATGGGCTTCGGCTCAATCAGGAAAGTACCCTTAAAGCCTTTGCTACGAGCATAGTCGCGAGCCATGGTCAGCATTTGAGCCATATGCTCCTTCTCACGCTTCTGGTCTGTATTCAGCAGGCTCATATAACCTTCACGACCACCCCAGAACACGTAATTCTGACCGCCCAACTTAATAGTAGCGTCTATGGCATTCTTTATCTGGACAATAGCACGTGCAACAACGTCAAAATCAGGATTTGTAGAGGCGCCATTAGCATAACGCTTATTACCAAATACGTTAGCGGTACCCCACAACAACTTGATATTTGGATACTGCTTCATCTTCTCCTGAGCATAATCGGTGATAGCTTTCATGCGAGCCTCATACTCCTCCACGTCAGCACCCTCTTCTACGAGGTCTACATCATGGAAGCAGAAGTACTCGATACCAAGCTTATCCATAATCTCAAAACCAGCATCCATCTTGTCCTTAGCTCGCTGTACTGCATCAGCAGCCTTGTCCCACTCATAAGAACGGGTCTGACCACCAAACTGATCTGCACTTGCTCCGCCCAGTGTGTGCCACCATGCCATAGCGAATTTCAGCCAGTCTTTCATCTTCTTTCCCATGACCACTTTCTCTGGATCATAATAGTGGAAAGCCATTACATTTTTACTGTCTTTTCCCTCAAAAGGGATTTTACCTGTAAATGGGAAGTATTCTTTTGCCATAATTGTAATTATTTATAAATCAGTTTGTTAAATATTTTTACTTAAAGCATCTTTCCATGCCGAATAAGCAGAGAGATAGGCAGGGCGATTAGCCTCATCTGGTTCTATAACCTGCAACTTGTCAAGGGTAGCAAATGCCTCGTTATTATCCTTGTAGATACCGGCACCCATGCCAGCACCCTTGGCGGCACCTACAGAACCGTCAGTATCATACAGTTCAATAGTAGCGCCACTCACGCCTGCCAAAGTATTGCGGAACAGAGGACTCAGGAACATATTTGCCTTTCCTGCATGAATCTTCTGAATATTCATACCCATCTGCTGCATGATTTCCATACCATAGCAGAAGGAGAACACAATACCCTCTTGAGCTGCACGAACGAGATGCGCCTTGTTATGTTTATTGAAGTTCAGACCATTAATCGAGCATCCGATTTCCTTGTTTTCCAGGACACGCTCGGCACCATTTCCGAACGGAACGATGGTAACGCCTTCACTGCCAATGGGCACAGTAGAGGCAAGATTGTTCATATCCGCATAACTTACGTCTGGAGTGATATTCCTGTGAACCCAAGCGTTCAAGATACCCGTACCATTGATGCAAAGCAAAACACCCAAACGAGTCTGGCCGACACTATGGTTGACGTGAGCGAAAGTATTCACACGACTCTGCTTGTCATAGTTCACCTCACCCAGCACGCCATATACCACACCAGAAGTTCCTGCCGTAGCGGCAATCTCACCAGGATTCAACACGTTCAAAGACAAGGCATTGTTAGGCTGGTCACCACCTCGATAAGAGATAGGAGTACCAGCTTTCAGCCCCAATTCTGCGGCGGCCTCAGCACTCACCTCACTCTGTACACCGAAGGTAGGAACGATGTCAGCAATAACAGAAGCGTCAAAACCATAATACTTCATCAGGAAATCAGCCACCTGGTTGTTCTTGAAATCCCAGAACATACCCTCTGACAGACCACTCACAGTGGTGTTAGCAACACCAGAGAGACGCATGGCGATATAGTCACCAGGCAACATGATTTTATAAATCTTCTCATAGGTCTCAGGCTCATTTTCCTTCACCCAGGCAAGTTTTGCTGCAGTAAAATTACCAGGAGAGTTTAACAAGTGAGTCAAGCACAGGTCAGTGCCAAGATCATTAAAAGCTTTCTCACCATAAGGAACAGCACGGGAGTCGCACCAGATAATAGCGGGGCGCAAAGCCTTCAAGTCTTTGTCAACACAGACCAGACCATGCATCTGATAGGAAATACCAATAGCCTTGATCTCCTCACCAGTGGCACCTGTCTCAGCCATAATCTTTTTCAAACTCAGTTTTGCGTTATCCCACCACATTTGGGGATCCTGCTCTGCCCAACCAGCCTTTACCGCCATAATTGGAGCTTCTTTCTCAGGGAAGAAAGCACTTGCAGCACATTTACCAGTGTCTGCGTTCACGAGGGATGCCTTGACAGAGGAACTGCCGACATCAAAGCCTAATAGATATCTATTTGCCATAATTCATGAAAATTTATTGGTTCTTTATTAATAAGACGTTTTAGACCCCAAATTTCCCTAAATTATTTTTAAAAAGCAACTTTTTTCCCCTTTTTTGGCATTTTTTTATCATTATTTGACTACAATTAAAAATAATTTTTTACCTTTGCACATTAGAATTACAAAACCGAGAACTAAGTTTTATTCATATATGAAGAAAAAAATACTAATACTTGATGACAAAGAGACCATTGCAAAGGTGCTCTCTATCTACCTAATGAGCGACTACGACGTACAGTGGCTTCCAGATGGCTTACAAGGAGTAAAATGGCTTCAGGCTGGAAACACGCCTGATCTGATTATCTCCGACATCCGTATGCCTGGTATGCGTGGAGATGATTTCTTGGAGTGGATCAAGCAGAATGAGCTGTTCCGTCACATTCCAGTAATCATGCTCTCCAGTGAGGACTCCACCAGTGAGCGTATTCGCCTGTTGGAAATCGGCGCCGTCGATTATATCGTCAAGCCATTTAACCCCATGGAGCTGAAAATCCGTGTCAAGAAGATTCTTCCCAACTAATACATATTTATTATTATGATAGGTGTTGTTTACTTAGGTAACAATCCGAAAACACAAGAAAGGCTCAAATATATTCCAGGACAATTAGTCCGTATGACGAATGCCTATAAGGATGCTGCGCAGGTTTGCACCCCACACGTTTCCAATGAGCATTTTATTGTCTTCTTTGACCGTAATGTCTATAGCGAGGACATCACGGCAATCACCTATCTACGCAAGAAATGCCATAATGTCTATATCATTCTTCTGACCGACCAAATGACCGAAGAGGAACGAAAGATTTACATGAAGTGCGGTGTTAATGACACGATAAACAAAGACGCTTCTGTAACGGCATTGAACAAGAAGATTCAGTTCATCTCCGATCGTGAGAACATCCTTTTTGACGATGAGGAGCCCAAATACAAGATTCTGAAATTTAAGATTCCTGTTTGGAAGCGCCTATTCGACATCTTCTTCTCTGGACTTGCCATCATCATCTTATCTCCGATATTCATTTTGACGGCGATAGCCATCAAGTTGGAGAGCAAGGGACCTGTATTATTTAAGTCCAAACGCGTAGGCACTAATTACACCATTTTCGATTTCTTGAAATTCCGCAGCATGTATATGGATGCGGAAGATCGTTTGTTGGAGTTAAGTAAGACCAACAATCAATATGCGGAAAAAGAAGAGGAAGATGAGCACAAGACCATTACCGCCCCCCTTGGTGCTGAGGCAGAGCAAGACATGCTGGATATGGGCGTGGAGTCAGAGATGATGATCAGCGATGAGGAAATCATGCTGATTGGTGATGATTTTGTAGTGGCAGAGAGTGATTTCAACAGACAGAAAGTGGAGGAAATCAACAATGCCTTTGTGAAGATTGAGAATGATCCACGTATCACCAAAGTGGGCAAATTCATCCGCAAATACAGTATTGACGAGCTTCCACAGCTCTTTAACATCCTCAAAGGTGACATGTCTATTGTCGGCAACCGTCCTCTCCCACTCTACGAGGCTGAAAGATTGACCGCTGACAGTAGTATCGACCGTTTCATGGCTCCTGCCGGACTCACAGGACTCTGGCAAGTCGAGGAGCGTGGCAAGGGTGGCAACATGTCTGCCGAGGAGCGCAAGCAGTTGGATATCACCTACGGACAGACCTACAATTTCATGTTGGACATGAAGATTATCTTCCGTACCCTCTTTGCCTTTGTGCAGAAAGAAAACGTATAAAACGACTTTGAATGAATTCAAATAAAATGAACAAAAAAAGACATTTACTACTTCTGATAGCTGCGATGGGCTTAAATACCGCAACTTACGCCCAGTCGTTAGATGAAAGTGGTATCAGTGCAGGATTCTTTGATTCCAGTGAGGAAAGCACACTGAATTTCTCCTCTTTCCATTTGCCACCATTGTCGGTACTTTTTGAGAATGCCAAGCAGAATCCACAAATATTGTCTTTAGAGAAGGCAGATCAGCTTGCCAAGGCTGAAGTGGCACAACAAAAGCGTCATATTTTCTCATACGTTCGTGCTCATGCCAGTTATAGCTATGGCAAGACGGATGTGTATGGTCAGATGACCAACAACCAGACTGGAACTATGAATTTTGTACCTATCTTCGAGTCCAAGAATGGTACGGAGCAGTCTTATTGGAATGTTGGTGTCAATATTAATTTGCCATTAGAAGACATTTTAGACTGGGCTCCCTCTGTTAAGCGTATGCGCTTGAAAGCTGATAAAGCCCGGTTAGAAAAAGATATGAAGTTTGATGACTTAAAACTTCAGATTAGTACGTTATACGCAAAAATCACCAATAATCTGGTAACCCTAAAGACCGCCAGTGAAGGAGCTGCTGCCTATCAAGGTGCAGGTACCTTAAACCAGGAGGATTTTCATCAGGGCAATATGGATATTGAGGACTATGCATGGACAAAAATGCATGAGTTAAGTGTAGTTCAATCCTACCAAACATTACAAACGACTATCATCCAAGATATTCTCACGTTGGAAATCATCTCCCGTACGCCGATTATTACCAATGCTACCACAGAAGTCACTTTGGATGGTACCATACACAAGTCAGAAAAACAGATTCGTCGTGAGAACAAAGCGTTGGAAAAGCGTATTGAGAAAGAGTCTAAGGCTGACGAAAAACGTTATCAGCAATTAGAAAAAGCAGAGAAGGAAGCAAAGGCTAAATCTGATAGAGCTGCGGCAAAAGAGGCTGCAAAATCTGCAAAGGCTGCGAGAGCATACGAGAAAAGTAGTAGAAAACGTTAAATCAGAAAACTATGGATTTATTTAGATATATCGTTCGGTTTTTATATAAGATTCGTTGGTATCTGGTTATCTTGCCATTGATTGCATTAGTAGTGGCATGGTTCTTAACCCGCAACATGGAACGCATCTACGATACCAATACCACCATCTATACGGGTATGATTACAGGCTACAACATCGAAGGCGGAACTGGTGTTGCTGGAGGTAACCCACAGACCAACATTACCAACTTGATGCTGATTATTACGACGGAAAACACCATTCGGGAGGTTTCTTTACGTTTGTTTGCTCGCTGTATGATGTATGGTAACCCCAATAAGGACAACAACTACATCTCTGCCGAGCATTTCCGTCAGTTGAATGCCTCTGTCCCTGCTGATATCAAGGCATTGATAAACCATAATAGTGAATCGGCAACATACGCGAATTTGAAAGCTTACGAGAAACCCAACCAGGCAAACTACCTCTTTGGATTGTTAAACTATCATCCTTATTTTGGCATTAACAATATTACGTCAAGACTGAAAGTAATGCAATTGCAAAAAAGTGACATCATTGATATTGGCTATTCCGCTAACGATGCTGGTGTTGCATATAATACATTGGATATTCTGAATGAGGTTTTCGCTCGCCACTATCAACAACTCCGCTTTGGAGAAACCAATAATGTCATTAAGTTCTTTGAACGGGAAGTGGCTCGTCTATACCGTATTCTAACAGGAGCAGAGGATGATTTAATTCGCTATAACATCTCTAAACGTATTATCAATTATGGTGAACAAACAAAACAATTATCCATTTTGGAGGCACAGCAGCAGAACTTCCGTAACCAGCAGCTGATGGACTATACAACTTCCAAGGCTTTGATGGACTATCTGGAGCGTCAGTTAGGCGACCGTGCCCGTGTAATCCGTGCCAACAAGCAATTTACGGACAAGATTAAGGATATTTCCCGTTTACAGTCCCGTATTTCCAACCTTCGCCTCATGGGTGGCGAAGGTGGTGACCTCAACAACGAGGCTCAAGAGGAAATGCAAAAGGCGCAACGGGAGTTAACAGCAACTACCAATAGTGTAAGAGACCTAACCCAAGAGATTGAGGCAGGAACCTATAGCACAGAGACGGGAGTCAAGGCTAAGGATATGATTAACAGATGGCTAGAACAAGTTTTACTTCTTGAAAAGGCAAGAGCTGAGATGTCCGCAACCGACATCATGAAACAGAACTTGGATCGCCAATACCTGTTCTACTCGCCTATTGGTGCCACTTTAGACCGGAAATCACGCCATATCGGTTTCGTGGAAGGTAATTATATGGAAATGCTGAAAGCATTGAATGCAGCTCGTTTGCGCCAGAAGAACCTCCAGATGTCAACAGCAACTTTACGTGTGCTAAATCCACCCATGTTCCCGTTGAATGCCCAGCCCACCAACCGCTTGATGATTTTGTTAGGAGCCTTCCTGTTGACCTTTATGTTGACTGCTCTTTGGTTCTTCATCATCGAATTGCTTGATCGCACCCTCCGTGATCGTATGCGTTCTGAGAGAATCACCAAGATTCCTGTCATGGGCTGTTATCCGAAAGAGAGCAACCTGCGCTATCGTCGCTTTAACAAGACGATTGCCGACATGTCTCTCCGTCAGTTGAGCAAGGCACTATTACCGAAGTTTAAGGAAGGACAGCAGAACGTACTGAACCTTATTTCTACAGACTCAGGTAATGGTAAGAGTTTCTTGGCGCAAGAGTTAGAGAACTATTGGATATCCATCGGTTTACAGGTTCGTCGTTTGACATACGATGAAGACTTCCTTGCCGAAGACAGCAAGTTCATTATGGCAAATGGCATCAAGAATCTCTGCCCAGATATTCTTCCTGAGGAGATTGCCATCATTGAGTATCCGAATTTGGACGAGAACTCTATAGCCCCTGCCCTACTGAATATGGCAACTGTTAACCTAATGGTTACACGTGCGAACCGCACATGGAAAGATGTCGACCAGAAAGCATTGAAAGAAGTGGAGGCGATGCTGGATGAGGAGCATAAAGATACGCTCTTCATGTATTTGACTGAGGCAAGTCGCTATGCCGTAGAGGAATTCGTCGGACAATTACCACCATATACGAAATTCAACAACTTCGTATATCGGATGTCTCAATTAGGTCTGACAGCTACAGAAAACAGTCATGCCAAGTAAATGGTAAAAGATTTTGCGACATACAAGCAAGAAACTGGAGGAAGAGCACTATTGCTCTTTCTCTTGTTTGGTTTGGCTATTTATGAATTTGTAAATGCGGGGTTCTCGGCATTTGCTTTGGTCTGTATTTCACCGCTGATTATAATTGCCGCCTATTTTGCTTTCAGATACCGAATGGCAGCTTTCTGGGCTTTGTTCTTTATCAATTATTTCGTCCAATGGTTTAATAAAAACCAATGGCTACCAGCTGGAATTCCTCTGTCTCTTTATAATGAAATGCTGGAAATTCTCCTTTTGAGTATAGCTATCATTGACGCCAGACGTACCCCCCATTTTGAGAGAACGATAAATTTAATGTTATATGCACTTATTTTGTGGTGTGGCTTTTGTTCTTTAGAAGTATTAAATGATACTTGTGGCTTGGGCATTAACATTGGGGCTTGGTATACAGGCGCCCGTATGATGGCTTTCCAATTACTATATTGTTTCTTGGTTTTTTGTATATATATAGACAACTCCAAAGTTTTAGTTCAATATTTGTATGTATGGGCAGTTTTCTCTTTGTTCACAGTTTTTTACACATGGAAACAAATACATATAGGTTTCTCTCCTGCTGAAAGTGTCTGGATGGAAACTATCGGTTATAGAACCCATATTCTAAATGCCGGAACACTCACTCGTTATTTCTCCACGCATAATGATGCTGCAACCTTTGGCATTGGTATTGCCTCCACAGCTGTCGCCTATTTTATCTTTGCCTTCACCAGTAAAATCAAAAAACAACGCATATTGTTTTTGATAACAGGAATAGGATGTACATGGGCAATGTTCCAGTCAGGTACCCGCACAGCGATGGCATGTTTAATATTGGGTATTATTGCCTATGTTTTCTTGTCTAAATCGGCAAAAATTGCAACTTTTGTCACAATTGTATTTGGATTTTTATTCTTTATCCTTGCCTTTACAAACATTGGAAACGGGAGCCAACAGATTCGCCGTATGCGTACAACATTCGACAGATCGGATGCTTCGGCAAATGTTCGTACAATTAACCAAGAGACCATGAAAAAATATATGAAAGAAGCACCATGGGGTATTGGGTTAGGTATGAATTATGAAAATGTTCCTGCTAACAACAAATATGCAATTATGTCCGTAATTCCACCTGATTCAGAATATGTATTTATTTGGCTTCGTACGGGCAAAATTGGTATTACGCTTTTTATCATTACCATGCTTCTAATGTTAGGAGGAGCATGTTGGATTACCATGTTCAAAATCAAAAGCCCTTCTTTACGAGGTGTAGGAGCAGGATTCTGTTGTGCATTTATCTCTATGCAATTAGGAGGATATGGTAACCAAGTTTTAATGCAGTTTCCTAACTGTTTGCTCTTTTACGGAGGACTTTCTATTGTCTACATTTTACCTTTCATCGAAAAAGAATGGGTAGAATTTGAGGCTAAAGAAATAGCTATCCAAGAAGAAAAGGAACGATTGAAGTTAGAGAAGAAGAAAGCTTCGAGAGTGTAGACACATTGAACATTGAACGTTTAACATTGAACATTGAACATTGATCATTGAGAAGTTGTTATCCATCATTACCATCAATTACAACGGGGTAAAAGACACCTGTGAATTGATTGAGTCATTACCTACTGATGACGAGTCATTAGAGGTAATCGTGGTGGATAATGCGTCAACGCAAGACGAAGCAACTGAAATCGAAAACCGTTTCCCCCATATTATTGTTATTAGAAGCAAAGAGAATTTAGGTTTTGCCGGAGGTAATAATCTCGGCATTCAAGCAGCTCATGGCAAATACTTGTTTTTCCTTAATAATGATACCTTATTAGAGGTGAGAGGTAAGAGGTTAGAGGTAAGAGATTTGTTTCTACCACTGATTAACAGATTGGAAAGCGACGAGAGAATCGGTATGGTCTGTCCAAAAATACGATTCACATGGGGAACTCAGCCTATCCAATATGCAGGTTATACTCCCCTATCCTCCATCACGCTCCGCAATAAATCGATTGGATGCGGAGAAGAGGATCACGGACAATATGACACACCTCACCCAACTCCCTATGCGCATGGAGCTGCTATGATGGTGAAGCGAGAGATGATAGAAAAGACAGGGTTAATGCCTGAATGCTATTTCCTCTATTATGAGGAACTCGACTGGTCTGTCATGATACGCCGTGCAGGGTATGAGATTTGGTATGAGCCAGCTTGTACTATTTTTCACAAAGAAAGTCAGACGACCGGACGCATCTCGCCTTTGAAGACTTTCTATATAACTCGCAACCGTTTACTATTTGCCAAACGGAATACCAAAGGAACATCCAGATATTTATCTTATATCTACCTGATTGGAATTGTGGCACCAAAAGATATGCTTAAATTCTGTTGGCAAGGACATCGAGACCTATCCAAAGCGACTTTTAACGGAATCATTCAATTCATAAAACTATAAAACTATGGATTTCTGGAAAATACTATACACCATTGACTGGGTTTTGTTTATCTTTGCCGCATTGACCGTTCTCTATATGCTGATTTTCACCATCACTTCCATGATGGCACATCAAGGTACCTTATCCAAGACAAACCATCAGAATCGTTTTATTGTTCTGATTCCAGCTTATAAGAACAAGAGAGTGATCCAGACTGTAAAGTCTGTTTTAGGACAAACATACCCCCAACGCCAATTTGATATTTCGGTCGTCTCAGAGCATAATGATGAGATGACGAATATGCGGCTTGCCCAGGAACCGATTACTTTACTGACCCCAAAATTTGAGAAAAGTACCAAAGCAAAAGCATTACAACTCGCCATCAATAACCTCCCACAATTCAAAATCTATGATATTGTTATCGTATTGGATGCAGGAGACCTTGTTGAGCCAGAATTCTTAGAGAATCTGAATGCGGCATTTGATTCAGCGGGAACCAAGGCGATACAAACCCATATCCTATCCCGCAATCGTGATACTACCGCCGCACGTATGGGAGCAGTTTTTGAGGAAATCAACAATTCTATTTTCCGCAAAGGGCATACAGCTATTGGTTTATCCGCAGGACTTATGGGCTCTGGCTGTGCTTTTGACTTTAGTTGGTTTAAGAGCAACATCTTTAACGTTAAATCGGCTTGGGAAGATAAGGAATTGGACGCGATGCTGATGCGACAACACATTCATGTGGACTATTTTGACCAACTATACGTCTTTAATGAGAAGACCCGTGAGTCGGATGAATTCAATCGGGAGAGAGGTCGTTGGATTAAGGCTCAAGTAATTACCCTATTGAAAAACATCAAATACCTTCCCATTGCCATTGTCAACAGGTATTATAACTGGGCTGACAAAATTATCCAGTGGATGCTGATGCCTCGCATGATATTAATGGCTGTCATTATTTTAATGGGGATTATCATGCCCATGATCTATACTACTCTCGCCTTTAAATGGTGGGCGTTATTCGCCATCGTGCTCTTGGTTTTTGCCATGGCAACCCCCGACTATTTGGTAGATAAGAACTGGGACAGAACCTTCTTCAAGACACCATTCGTTCTCATGAAATCCATACCAGGATTATCTAAAATCTCAGACTGGGTAGAACGAAGAGAATTAGAAAGAGAAAAGAAAAATAAACGATAATCAATGTGGACCGCCATACATACGATAGACTGGTTGCTATGGATATTCATGGCACCCTCTGTCATCTATGTAACTTTCTATGCCATTGTATCTCTCTTCCCCTCTCGCCTCTCACCTCTCACCTCTCACCACTCACCTCTAAACTCTAAACTCTCACCTCTAAACTCCTCCTTCCTCATCCTCTTCCCTGCGTATAAAGAAGATGCGGTTATCATCCATTCTGTCAAAACCTTTCTTCAACAGAATTACCCCAAAAGCTTATATAAAGTGGGGGTCATTTCCGACCACATGAGTCCCGAGACAAATGCCCTTTTATCAACACTTCCCATCACCCTCCTGCAGCCTTCTTTTAAGAAGAGCAGTAAAGCCCAAGCTCTGCAGTACGCCATTCAACATGTCACATCTGCCAACTCTCAACTTTCAACTTTCAACTATATTGTCATTCTCGATGCCGATAACATCGTTCTACCAGAGTTCTTAGAACAGGTCAACGCCGTCTGCCAACAAGGCTATCGTGCCATCCAGTGCCATCGTTGTGCCAAAAATAGCGATAACGATGTCGCTGTATTGGATGGAATTAGCGAGGAGATTAATAATTCCCTGTTTCGCAAGGCACACAATACCATTGGTCTCTCCTCGGCACTGATTGGCTCTGGTATGTGCTTTGATTACGACTGGTTTAAGAGCCATGTCGGCATGCTGGAGACTGCCGTTGAGGATCGTGAGATGGAGATCCAACTGATGAAGGAGCATATTTTTATTAAATATGCGGAGGACATCCTGGTATTTGATGAGAAGGTTAGCAGCACTGAGAATTTCCAGCGGCAACGACTCCGCTGGATGACAGGACAGATACAGAGTTTCTTAATGATGCTCCCCTACCTCCCCACAGCCATCAAGACTGGTAATATCCATTATATCGACAAGACCATCCAACAGGCATTGATACCACGTTCCATACTCTTAGTGCTCACCAGTTTCTTTGCGATATTAATGACTGTCATTTCCTCCCCTTGGTGTATTAAATGGTGGGGACTTTTCTGCTTGATATCCCTCTCTATTTTCATTGCTATCCCTAAGAAAATGCGTAACAAGGCTTTGTTTGGTAAGATTCTCTCCACCATCAAGTTGGTTGGTCTTATGTTGGGCAATCTGCTGAAAATGGATTTGAAGAGCAAAGACTTCCTCCATACAACCCATAATAAATAAGAACTTCAAGTTTCGCATGCTTCGCATTCTCAACTTCCAGAGGTGAGAGGTAAGATAATAATATGACCTTTTCATCACAAAATTTCCGTCACACATTTCACGTAATGAAAATAGCCAACTTTGGAAATAAAATCCTGCCAACTTTGGAAACGAAATACAGCCAACTTTGGAAATGAAATACAGCCAACTTTGGAAATAATCACTCAAAAAGTTTGTAGATATAAGAGTTTTTTGTATCTTTGCACGCGAAAGTGTGCGAAGATGCTCACACTCGGCAAATGAAACAAGTTTCTTCGCCCTCGCTTAATCGCATCTTTGCCAACAAAACAATACAAGATGAACAAATATAAGCCCAGAATTGCAGACAAACTGCTAAAAAAGAAATTAGAAGGTATAGGAGCCGTGCTCATAGAAGGACCCAAATGGTGTGGGAAAACAACAACTGCCGAACAGCAAGCCAAAAGTATTGTCTATATGGATGACACTGAAGAAGGTACTAATTGGCAAGAATTAGCCTCCATTAACCCTAAAGGTGTTTTAACAGGTGAGACACCAAGACTGATTGATGAGTGGCAAACTTCCCCCAAGCTATGGGATGCGGTAAGATACGAAGTAGATCATCGTGACGATGAAGGACAGTTTATCCTAACGGGGTCTGCTGTTCCCGTTGATGACAGCAACATGAAGCACTCAGGAACTGGGCGTTTCTCTTGGTTAACCATGCGCCCTATGAGTTTATGGGAGTCTGGTGAATCAAACGGAAAAGTAAGTTTAAAAGAACTTTTCACATCCCCGTCTCAACTTTTTGCAGAAAACAAACTAACACTTGAAGATATTGCCTATTTAATTTGCCGTGGAGGATGGCCGAGGGCAACCCTTCAAAAGAAAGATGTTGCTTTAGGAAGAGCCTTTGACTACATTGATGCAGTAGTAAAGAAAGATATATCAAGAGTCGATGGAGTAAAAAGAGATCCTGAGCGAACCAAACGCATTTTAAGGTCTTATGCCCGTCACCAAGGTTCACAAGTTCCGATTAGCACAATCGCTAATGACATTCGAACAAACGACATAACAAGTACAGACGATAAGACTGTATATGCATATATCGCTGCATTAAAGAAAATATTTGTCATAGAGGACATGGAGGCGTGGAATCCTAATTTACGCTCAAAAACTGCAATACGAACCTCTGACAATCGTTATTTTGTTGACCCATCAATCGCGACTGCGGCTTTGGGACTAGGACCTAATGATTTAATCAACGATTTGAAAACATTTGGGCTCCTATTTGAAACTTTATGCGTGCGCGATCTTCGCATTTTCGCTGATGCTATCGATGGGCAAGTATATCATTACCGTGACAAGAATGGTTTGGAATGTGATACAGTTGTACATCTCCGTAATGGCGCATTTGGTCTAATAGAGATTAAACTGGGAGGTGAAAAACTTATCAGTGAAGGAGTAGAAGCACTCAATAACCTTTCAGACAAAATTGATACTATACGTATGAAAGAGCCATCTTTTAAAATGGTGCTCACTGCAGTTGGGAAGTTCGCCTATCGCCGTGAAGATGGTATCTATATTGTTCCAATAGGTTGTTTAAAAGACTAAAAATGAGCGAGAGAGTACATGAATAATAATTATAAGATGATAATGCTAATCCGTTAAAGAATATCAAAAAACAGGACTATATACTCTTTATTATAAATATAATAATTATATTTGCAATAAAATTAGGACGAGATGAGTATAAATGATGTAAATAACCCTTTTATCATTAGGAAATACCTATCAGACAAATACTTTTGTGATAGGGTAAAAGAAACAGAATTTCTTCGCAAGCAAATGACGAATGGGCGTGATGTCGCACTGATCTCTCCTCGCCGTATCGGAAAGTC
This sequence comes from uncultured Prevotella sp., assembly GCA_937916405.1. Lineage (GTDB taxonomy): Bacteria > Bacteroidota > Bacteroidia > Bacteroidales > Bacteroidaceae > Prevotella. The sequence goes on along the minus strand of CALFUF010000111.1, from coordinate 15,203 downwards.
TGGGCTCATTCAGCATTTCTTCCACCAATCTGACATCAAAGAAAAATACTACGTATTTTATATTGATATCTATGCCACAACTTCCTTCGCAGAATTTGTGTATGCATTTGGAAAGGAGATATATGAACAATTAAAATCACAAAAGACACTATGGAAAGAGAAGTTTTTCCAAGTCATTACATCTTTCCGTATTGGCTTTAAATTAGACGCTATGTCAGGGGCTCCATCCTTCGATTTAGGGCTGGGGGACATACAAGCACCACTGACTACTTTGGATGAGATATTTACTTATATCGATGAGGCAGATAAACCTTGCATTATCTCTATTGATGAATTTCAACAGATTGGAGAATATGCTGAGAAAAATGTAGAGGCATTGCTCAGAACAAAAATACAACGATGTCAGAAGGCACAATTTATTTTTGTTGGCAGTAAACGTCACATGATGAGCAACATGTTCAACACCCCCTCAAAACCGTTCTACCAAAGTGCCATCAGCATGGGACTTGCCCCCATCCCCATAGATACATATACTGACTTCGCTTGCCATTTATTCCAAGAAAATGGTAAAGAGATAGACAAAGAGGTAGTTAAGACTGTTTGGGACATGTTTGACGGCTATACCTGGTTTGTTCAGATGATGATGAATGAACTATATGCACTGACACCAACTGGTGGACATTGTCAGTCTGCAATGATCAAAGAGGCGAGGAACAATGTTATTATGTCCCAGGAAGGGAGTTACAAAGATTTAATGTCCAACCTTCCCCCTAAGCAGAAAATCGTACTACAAGCTATCGCCAAGGAGGGATATGCAAAGAATATCACATCAGCAAAATTCATCAAGAAATACAATCTTAGTTCAGCCAGTTCTGTTCAGTCTGCCATCAAGTTATTACTAAAGAATGACCTTATCACGCAAACTGAAGGTGTCTATCGAGTCTATGACCATTTCTTTGCAGAATGGCTGAGTACTATCTATTAAATAATGAGTGGACGAGTACATAAGAGTCTGTTGAATGCGGAAGTAAATTTAATTTTTTACTTCCTGTCCCTCTTCTTTGCCTTTTTCTCAAGAAAAATCTTCCTTGACAACTTAGGAGCTGAGTTTATCGGCTTAACAGGTACCCTCAACAACATCTTAGGGTATCTGAACCTTACAGAATTAGGTATATCAGCAAGTGTCGGATATTTCCTTTTCAAGCCTCTCCAGTCCAACAACCGACAAGAGATTCAAGAGATACTATCTCTATTAGGCTATCTATATAACTGGATTGGTGCTATTATCTTTGGAGGTGCTGTCATCATCAGCCTCTTCTTCCCTTTGATTTTTGCGAAAGCGGAACTTGGTTTAGGCATCATCTACTTTACTTTTTATTCCTTCTTAGGCTCCTCGCTGATTGGCTATTTTATCAATTATAGGCAAATACTACTGAGTGCGGATCAGAAAAACTATTTAGTCGCGATTTACTATCAATCAGCAAACCTTGTAAAAATCGCCCTCCAGATATACCTTGCTTATCATTATAAAAACTTGTACGTATGGGTAGCTGTTGAATTTCTGTTTGGCATCATTGGCTGCATCATCCTTAACTGGAAAATCAACAAGGAATATCCATGGCTCAAAGTCAATAAGAGCCAAGGTAAACTATTATTGAAGAAATATCCAGAAGTCCTGGTTAAAACAAAACAGGTATTTATTCATAAAATCAAGGACTTTGTTTTAGTCAAGAGCGATGAGCTTTTCATCTTCCTTTTCGTTTCTTTAAAGATGGTTGCCTACTATGGCAACTATATGATTATCATCTCCAAACTCATATCTTTGTTCTCAGCCGTTACAGGAAGCGTCGGAGCAAGTGTGGGCAATCTGGTGGCAGAAGGGAATAAGAAGCAAATGTTTCGTGTTTTCTGGGAGTTCACCACCATTCAACATACGATTGCCGCTATATTAAGTTTCTCTTTATATAATTTTCTGGAGCCTTTTGTTACTCTTTGGTTAGGAGCAGAGTATATCATGGACCATCAAATCCTGATACTTCTAATTATATTTATCTATATCTCCAATTCCCGGGGATCTGTAGATTCCTTCAACTACGCCCATGGTCTCTATGCGGATGTATGGTCAGCATGGGCAGAACTGATTATTAACGTCTCGATAACGATTGTCTGTGGACTTAAATGGGGTATCATCGGTATTCTCTTAGGTAAAATAGTCAGTCTCCTTGCCATTGTGGTGCTTTGGAAGCCTTATTACCTCTTTACATCTGGTTTCAAAGAATCTGTCTCTATCTATTGGAAAGGGGTTACACGAAACTATAGTATTTCTGCCTCTGCCTTTATCTCTGCCACTTACATATTAAAACAAATCCCTATCAATCCATACCAAACGATTTGGTCATGGATTGAATATGCAGCCATTGGCATGATCCTTTTCCTTGCCATTGACCTCACCCTCACTCTCCTTTTTGCCAAAGGAGCTAAGGACAGCCTAAAAAGAATAAGAAAGTAAGATGTTAAACTTTATTATAAAGTAATTATTATAGTATGATAATTAGAAGATAATAATTATCTTTGCGATAAAAAGGAATCATATGGTAAACAACCCTTTCATCTTATATGGCTACGAGTCTGAGAAATACTTCTGCGACCGTAAAGAAGAAACGCAACAATTACTGCAATTATTGGAGAATGGCAATCATGTTGCATTGATAGCCCCTCGGCGTATTGGTAAGACTGGACTTATTGAGAATTTATTCCATCAACGTAAAGTACAAAAAGACTATTATACTTTTCTCATTGACATCTATGCCACCAAAAACATAGAGGAAATGATTGCCGTAATGGGGGCATCAATGCTCTCTTCACTACGACCTTTGGGAACTAAAGTGATGCGAAAATTCACAGATATCCTGAGTTCTCTACGATCAGGTATTTCATTCGATGCAATGGGGAATCCATCATGGAATGTTGAGATTGGTGATATCCGATTGCCAAAGACTACCCTCGACGAGATTTTTCAATATATCAATGCAGCAGATAAACCTTGCCTGATTGCTATTGACGAGTTCCAAACAGTTAGTACTTATCCTACCGGGAAAGTCGAGGCATTATTGAGAACATATATCCAGCATTGCCGCAATGCACATTTCATTTTCTCTGGTTCACAGCGTACGATGATGGGCGAGATGTTTCTTAGCCCTGCCCGCCCCTTTTACCAAAGCACCAGTATGATGAATCTTGGTAGTATTCCTATGGAGAAATACTGTCAGTTTGCTCAACGACATTTTGATGAAGCCGACAAGACATTGCCTTCAGAAGTATTCCAAACGGTCTATGAACGTTTCGAAGGTATCACATGGTACGTACAACGCATCATGAACGAACTATATGCCATTACACAGCCACATTCATTCTGTTCTTCAGAACTGATTGACATAGCTATCAGTAATATTCTCCGTTCAAATGAATTTACCTATCAGTCTATGCTATTTCAATTACCTCCCAAACAGAAAGAATTGCTTATAGCACTCAGTAAAGCGGGAAAGGCAGAGGCAATTACTTCCACAAAATTTATACAACAGTGGCATCTCTCCTCTGCAAGTAGTGTCCAGTCTGCTATTAAAGGACTATTAGACAAGAACTTTGTCACTATGAATTTGGGAATCTACGAAGTGTATGATCGTTTTTTTGCTCTATGGTTAACAAATAAGTAATGTCCAACATTCATAACCCTAAAATTCTTTATGAAATACTCAATTATCACTGTCAATTACAATAACAAAGACAGTCTCCGTAGGACTATTGAAAGTGTGATTCATTAGACCAATCGACAGACCCTGTCAAGACTTTTTACTTTCATTACCATCACATGACTTTTGTCGCCCCAACAATAGGGGAAAGTTAATTTCTGCTATTCGGATTATGGGAACAAAAGCACAAAGAATAAGCACTGAAAATAACAAGTCTTCGCCCCACATGCGATTGGGAAGTTCCGTCAATCGACGAACTATGATGATATGAAGTCCAATAATAAGAATAGAGCCCTTGGAAAGCGTTAATACCATATTATGATAAGGCAAACGACTTAACCATAATGAGATAATATATAATAAAATGGAGCCAGCCAATCCTCCGATGATATACAGAGTGTAATAATTGCCATATTGACAGAGGTACATCCAGACATATCCATTGTAATATCCACATAATATTACCAAGACCACTGCTAAGATGAAAAAAGATACCACAATTATATAGTTGTGGAATTGAGAAAGATAATCCTTCAATGGTTTTAGGAACACACCAATAAGAAAAAAAGGCATACACACCAATAAATTAACATTGGCATTACTTATCTTTATTCCTTTATAATGAAAATATATGGCACCTGCAGAAAGAACCATAAAAAGCAATGTATACACTATCTTCTTTTCTGGTAATAACTGCATGACTATTCGCATTACTATAAGAGTATAGAAATACCAACAAGGACCCATACACCAATGTTTTCCTAATAATAACCCTTTAAAGAACCATAGCCATGATAAATCATAATGTTCGCCCAAAGTTAAACACCTAAAATATGCCTCTAAATGCATTATTACACTCATTATAACTGTTGGCACGAATAACTGCCAAAAACAATGTATCAGGCAAGTTTTCATGTCAGAGGTCTTTTTATACAAGAAACCGGAAATAATACAAAAAGCCTGAACACTATAAACATATAAAAATAAATGTCCATATGAAAAAAAATGCCCCCATATAATAGAGAAAATGGCAAAGACCTTCATCCAGTCAAGCCAGACAATTCGACCATACTTTTTTCACTCATAGTAACTTTTTCTATTTTTTTGCAAAATTAGCAAAAAAAAACAATAAAACTTCAAGCATTATCACTATATTTGCAAAAAATATAAATACAAGAAATAATCAGCATTTAAGATTGATACTAATAGAACTATGAAATATTCAATTATCACAGTCAATTACAATAACAAAGATGGTCTTCACAAGACCATAGAGAGTGTGATTCACCAGACTTTCCGTGACTTCGAGTATATCATTATCGACGGAGGATCCACAGATGGTAGTGCGGACGTACTTCGAGAATACGACAAGGATATAGACTATTGGGTATCTGAACCCGACAAAGGAATATATCATGCCATGAACAAAGGGATTGCCCAAGCACATGGAGAGTATATTAACTTCATGAACTCGGGCGACTGCTTTTATGACAATGAACGCCTTAAAATGTTAACATCTAATCATTTTCATTCCGATATAATTATTGGTAGTGATTACTGGTATAATCCTGAGAATGGAAAAGATTTTTCAACTATATTACCTCTTCAATTGGATATGTATACCTTTTTTAAAGGCAGTTTACCACATCAGAGCACTTTCTTCAAGCGGTCACTATTCTGCAAATTTATGTACGATGAAACTTTAAAAGTTGTTTCAGATTGGAAATTCTATATACAAACTATTATTGGCGAAGGTTGCAGTGTTGATTATTTCAATGATGTCATTTGTAGAAAAGATTTAGAGGATGGTGTTGGATTTACACAAGCAAATCTGGCAAATATTGAACGCTCACAATTTCTTACTCACTATCTGCCCATTGGAATTCACAAACATTATGAGACTTTGACTAAACTTGACTCCAGCACTTTTTATAAATTTATGGATATCTGTAATACACCAAAATCACTCCAATACCTAACATATGCAATAAAAATTATTTATCGTTTAAGACATAAATAAATATGAAAGTTTCAGTTATCATACCTGTATACAATAAAGAACATTATGTTCATAAGACCCTTCTATCATTATTAGACCAGAAATTTAATGATTGGGAAGCAATTGTAATAGATGATGGTTCTATAGACAATAGTGCAGATATAGTAAAAAGTATAAAAGACCCACGCATCCAATTTTTCCAACAATCTAACCATGGGGTTTCCTATACACGAAACAAAGGAATAGAAAAGGCAAGAGGTGAGTTTATCGCATTTTTGGACGCAGACGACACATGGTTTCCTGACTATTTAGAAACAGTAATAAGACTATCTATGCAGTATTCTTCCTATTCCGTTTTTTGTGTAGCCCAAAAGGATCGTCCCATCCGTACTCTTCCTAACGGCATATCTATTATAAAGGACTTTTGTGCTTTTCCATACATATTTTGGACAGGAAGTCTATTAATTAAGAAAGATGTATTCAAAAAAGTTGGTGGATTCAGAGTCGGAATTCAATTAGGAGAGGATACAGATATGTGGCTACGTATTAGTTGCAAGTATCATACTGTCTATCTTAATGAAGAGCACGTTCATCACCCATATATTACAGAGAACAATTTAGCCCAAATATATGACATATCCAAAACCTTTCCTTTCTGGGAATGGTATGACTATCCATATCCAGACAAAAAACAGTTAAAGGAATTTACCACCTATGAACTTACAAATTTTTCAAATGCCCTCATAAATAAGAAACAATTCAAAGATGCTTTAGTTTATTTACTAAAAGTGAAAGGACTAACAGCCATCAGAAAAAGGGTAAAACTATTATTTAGAATTATACTGCGATATTAACCTATACCAGCATATGAAATCAATCGTTCTCATATTCCCCTATTTCGGGACACTACCTGTCCAATATAAGATGTGGCGTGCCTCGGCACTCTGTAATCCGTCCGTTGACTTCATGTTCTTTACTGATGCCGACGTAGAGCCTGCACAGAATATCATTGTCCATAAAATGAAGTTTGGAGATTTTCAAGAGATGGTGCAAAAAGCTTTCAACTTCCCGATTGCCTTAGACCGCCCTTATAAGCTCTGTGAGTACAAACAGGCTTATGGATATATTTTGCAGGATTATATCAAGAACTATGATTTCTGGGGGTTTGGGGATTTAGACCTAGTCTATGGAGACATCCGCTCTTTCCTTACCGATAGTGTGTTGGAACATAAGTTTCTCTTAGGCTGGGGTCATTTAACCCTACTGCATAATGATGAAGATACCAACACCTATTTCATGAAACAAGTGGATGGATTTCAAAACTATAAAGATGCCTTCACAACCAGTAAGATTACTTTTTTTGACGAATTTGACCACAAAGGATGTAGTGACAAATGGCGTGACTGCCGACCTGAGGATTGCTGGTTGGAAGAGCCTTTTGACAATGTATCCAAGCCAAAACAATCTTATCATTTCAACAGTCTCAACAAGGGATGGGAACAAGTCATCTTCGAACATGTTGGCAACAAACTCTATATGCTGCGCTTTAACAACGGGAAACTGGAGAAAAAGGAGTCTTTATATGCCCATTTCCAACACCGTGGATTTATGAAAGACCGTGTCACGGACTACAGCCATTTCCTGGTGACTCCCAATGCCATCATCGACTATCCTAAACACTTTGTCAATCTCAGACTCCGCTGGCTATGCCGTAACCGTTCCTTGATGACGAAATACTACCAGTGGCGTGATTATATTATCTGGCGATTACATCTTGATTATCAAAGGTAAATGAAGGCGCATTTAGAACATTTAGAATTTATTGACATTGCCAAAGGATTAGGTATCATCTTGGTGGTATGCAGCCATACTGCTTACCCTGACTTGATGTATTATACCTCTGCCTTTTTCGTACCCATATTTTTCTTCTGTTCTGGTTTTACTTCTACAAAGAAGGACATAGGATTTACAAAAAACTTCAAACGGCATGCCACTAAGTTATTAAAGCCATATTTCTTTTTCAGTATGCTACTTCTTGCCTATTTCCATGATTTCTCCTTACGCGCCATATTAGGAATTTTCTATTCGAGATATAGTCTATATCCCTTTGGGACAGAGCCTGACATCTGTCATTTCATGATTGTTGGCAACTATCCCATGTGGTTCCTAACCTGTATGGTCGTAGCCTATCTGCTCTATGACCTGCTCATTTACAATCCTAAGTATCAATACTTACTCATCGGTGTCTATCTCACAGTAACAGCAGGTATGACTTTCCTTCCTATCCTTCTCCCATGGAGTCTTGATACTGCACCATTGATGGCTGTCATCATGTTTTGCGGAACACAAATCAGAAAGTATTTCCCTGATATCTTCAACAACAAAAAACCGCATTGGCTTGTCATCATTGCCTTCGCTCTCTATCTCCTTTTAATACCATTCTGTAGTGATATCAATATCTCTGTCAGAATGTACGGGACATCGATGCCTACTTACCTTTTGGCAGCCCTTACCGGCTGCGTGGTGTTGACTGGAGTTTCCCGACTTATACAAGGAACGCTCATTGGTAAGGGAGTACAGCAGATTGGTATTCATTCCCTGACCATCTTTTGTATTGAGATACCATTTATTCTGTTTGGTAAGCAACTCTCTGATTTTCTCCTACCAGAGATGCCTTCTCTCCAAAAAGATATCCTCACCTCCCTGATCCAAATCATTATTGCCATTTCCGGAGGATACCTGTTGTCCGTCCTACTGCATAAGAATGAACACTTACGAAAACTCGTCTTCCAGGCTATGTCATGACCGTTCTTTAATGACGAAATACAATCTGTTGCGTGATTATATTATCTGGCAATTACATCTCGATTATCAAAGGTAAATTTCAAATTCATTGCAATACAAGAATCTAAAACAAAATAGCCTTTTACATTTAAATGCATTTTATCGTCAACATAAATTAAGCGGCTATCGTTATAACCATCTGGATTCCATTGATTTCTTCTAATGGTAACAACTTTATCCTGCCAGTTATTTTTTGTGAGCATCTCATCATAAGACCGAACATAATTATCGATACAATCTATCAAAGAGCCTGTCCATATCATGGAGCGAACTGCTCTTAACTTTGTCATTACATCCATTCGATTGAAAGAAGATTGAATATCATAATAAGGAATTTCAATGACGACAGGAGTTATATCATATCTCAATAGTAAACTGATAATTAGACGCATATTCTCTCCATAATAAGTTGCCCCCATTTTTTTATTTGTATCATTAATACCTGCAGAAATAATACAATAACTTGGTCCCCACTCTATTATATTTTTAACCTCGTCATTGTTAAATATACTATAGTAGATTTCCTTGCTAACAAGTCCGCCAACACCTGCTGCCTTAACTTTTACACTCAATCTTGTATTCTCACACAATATAGAATCAATAACATGAGGCATGAACCTATGCCGATCTGCCCAACTATCACCTATATATGCTATCCGTATTGAATCATCTGTATAGGATTTAACTGTTAGTCCCGTTTGCTCAATAGCAGGTTTGTAATATGGTATACTAGAATAATACCACATCACTGCTATCACAAAACAGATAAGCAGCATCAGCAAAGAAATAAAACATATCTTTCTATTCACGATGCAAAAATATGAAAAAACATACAAATCTTAAAATAATATTATTACTTTTGCAAAAAAAATTGTGAATGCCTACTGTCAATAAGAACAATTATATCTCCATTGCCAAAGCCATCGGCATTATGCTAATGGTTATTGGTCATTCTGGCAGTCCAATTATGATGGAGAGATTCATCTATTTATTTCACATGCCTTTATTTATTGCTTGCTCTGGATTTTTTTTCAAGGACATTACTGAAAGCAAACAGTTGCGTCAGTTTTCTGCTAAGCGATTGAAAGGCTTATACTTTCCCTATCTTAGATGGAGTATTCTATTTCTTTTACTCCATAATTTATTTTATCATCTACATTTCTACGAACAACCATATTCTACTAATGAATTCTTTAGGAATCTGGGAAAGACCCTATTCATGGCAGATTTCGAAATCTTATTACGACCTTTTTGGTTTTTAAAGGCACTACTATTTGCATCCATTTTTGTTGCTGGAATAATATTTCTCAAAAATAAATATCAACTCAGAATAAGACATATAGAATTATTAATTTCGATTCTCTTCATTACATTCTTATTAAAATCATCAAATGTTCATATTCCTATATTGGGCGATCCTTCTATAATCTCTTTCAGTATGGTTTATTACCTTTCTGGACTATTAATTAAAAAAATTGAGAAAAGAATCCCCTGTAACATCTATGCTATATCTATCGAGTTCGCTCTTCTGATGATGGGATGTATTTATTTCCCTGGCATCATTGATATGAGATACACTAACACCTTTAACCTTTTTATCTATTTTCTTCTCTCTATAACAGGTATTATTTTTGTCTTTACCATTTCCAAAATCATACAAGAGAGAGGAAGGTTTACATTCAAAAATAGTCTCTATTATATAGGAAACAATACCATGTCCATCTTTGCCCTCAACCTTTTTGCCCTTAGAATTGGCAACTTTATCAAAGTCGAGATCTATCAGTTACCATTAGACAAAATTTCGTCACATATTATTATCTCTGAATATAATGACTATTTTTGGCTCGTATATTCGATAATAGGCATATTCATTCCCCTACTATTAAACTATTTATATAAGAAATTATATCGATTTATTAAAAATAACATATAAAATAAATTATGAAAATAGCCATCCTAACATCAGGTATACTTCCTGTTCCCGCCACCAAAGGAGGTGCTGTTGAGAATCTTATAGACTTTTATCTGGAGTATAACGATCGACACCATCTGCACGATATTACCGTATACAGTGTCAGTGACGAGGTGGCAATGCACCAACCCGCTCTGCTGTCTGATGTCAACCACTATAAATTCATTGATGTCAGGAGTTTCGGGGCAAAGATTCGCAAGAAATTCCGCCATCTACTCTGTAGGGATGAATACTACCATTATACCATTGAGTACTATTTTGAAGAGGCTCTTAAACATATTTCATCAGAAACCTATGATATGGTGATTATCGAGAACCGACCGGGCTATGGACTGATGATTCCGCAGAAATATCCTGCCAAGATCGTTCACCATATCCATAATGATTATTTGAATGCTGAGGTTAAACAGGCTCAAGAGATTTGTGACTGTGCAGACAGCATCATCACTGTTTCGGAATATATCAGGCAAAGGGTACAAACCATTGACAATACAGACAAGAAGTGCAAGGTGGTACTCAATGGTATTGATCTTAACGCATTCAATCAATCAACAGGAAATAAGGTCAGCAGGAAGGATTATGGATTAAACGATGATGACTTCGTAATAGTTTATTCTGGTCGAATAAATCCAGAGAAAGGTATCATGGAACTAATTGAGGCGATCACGATATTGAAGGATTATAATACTATCAAATTACTGGTAATTGGCAGTTCTTTTTTTGGGAATACCAATCATGAGAACGAATTCATCCAACAACTAAAAACAAAATCGATTCCGTTAGGAGAGCGCATTATTTTCACAGGCTATGTTGATTATGCACAGATGCCAGAATATCTAAAAATGGCAAATATCGCTGTTATTCCTTCAGTATGGGACGACCCCTTCCCTACCACAGTCTTAGAGGCACAGGCTATGGGGTTACCCGTGATTTCTACACGTAGAGGGGGAATACCAGAGGAAGTTACACCAGAGACAGCCATTCTTCTTGATACCGATAATCATTTTGTCGACAATCTTGCGAATGCCATCCTCGACCTCTATAACCACCCCGAGAAGAGGAAAGCAATGAGTGAAGCTGCTGTTAAACATGCCCAACAATTTAGCAAGGAACGATATGCCAAAAGCTTCTTCGATGCATTAGAATCCATTAAATAACCCCAAGAGATCCCTCTGACTTCTATTCCACTTGCAACCAAGAACCTACGCATGGATGATGGGTAAATCATCAAAAAACTATCTGTGTAAGGATTGTATTCTTTACAAATTAGGATTGAGTTAGACAAAATAAAGGGTAGAAACATCAACTTTTATCGAAAAAATTTGGAGATAAAGGCTGAATTATCTACCTTTGCAACATGAATTATATAGACAATATATATGGTAAAACCAATCCTGAACTAATTATGGAATTGGGAAGTCGGTTTAAAAACTATCGACTTACCTGCCGTATGACTCAAAAAGAGGTAGCAGAACAGGCTGGAGTCAGCCTATTCACCATTAAAACTTTTGAAAACGGTAGAGCCGTAAACATTACAATGGGCAGTTTTCTTGCCATGCTTCGTGCCATCAATTATTTAGAAGAGATAGAGAAATTGCTTCCAGAATTGCCACCAACGCCAGAGATGATTGAGAAAATGAATAGACACAAACCTAAACGAGTGAAGAATGGAAAATAATGTACTAAAGGTGATGTTGTGGGGAATGGAGACGGGACGTCTCTATTGGAACAATGGACACAGGAAAGCCTATTTCACCTATTCCAAGGACTTTCTCCAAAAAGGACTTGATCTGGCTCCACTCACCCTTCCCATAAATAGTCCTTTTTGTCAAAGAGGACTAGGATATGGTGGTAATACTGACAAGCTTTATGCTGGACTTCCTGAGTTTATTGCAGACTCCCTGCCAGACCACTGGGGTAATACCGTCTTTACAAGATGGGCAGCATCACGCCACATTCCGATGCACCATCTCAATGCAGTAGACCGCCTTGCCTTTATTGGAAAAAGAAGTATGGGTGCATTAGAATTCGAACCTGCTTATGAGCAAGACAACGAAGCGTTCTCCTTAGATCTTCTGTCACTATATCATTTAGCAGAGCAACTATTTTCGCAAAGACAAGAAGCCAACATTTCCTTCAACATTCCTTTACATATCGAGGGACTATACAAAATCGGGACTTCTGCTGGAGGCATGAGACCTAAAGCCATTATCGCCATCAATGAAAAGACAGGAGACCTCCGTTCTGGCCAGGCTATCCTTCCACCTGATTACACCTATTATATCCTCAAATTCAATGAAGGTAAAGGTTTCCCATATACTTTAATTGAAAAAGCTTATTATGATATGGCTATTGCCGCAGGTATCACCATGATGCCATCACGGCTCATTGAGATAGACGGCTACCAACATTTTCTCACTCAACGATTTGACAGAGAGGACGGTAAAAAAATCCACATACAGACATTAGCTGCGATGAACCCGTTAGCCGATTCTTATGAAGACTTATTTGCCGTATGTAGACTATTACATCTGCCCGCCCATGAAATAACGGAACAATATCGCCGCATGGTCTTTAACATACTCACAGGTAATGTGGATGACCATACCAAAAATTTCTCATTCATGATGCGCGAGGATGGTATTTGGCATATTACACCTGCCTATGACCTCACATTTACGGTTGATTTAGATGCCCCTGCCTACATTAATAGACATAGCCTGACTATAGGCGGTAAGAACGATGACATCACAACAGGAGACCTGCTTGCATTTGCAAAGACAAATGGAATTAAATCTGCAGACAGCATTCTTTCCGAAGTTGCAGCTGCCGTAAGCCATTTTACTGATTACGCACAAAAAGCTGGTATCTCTGAACAATGGATAGAAAAAATAAATTCATACCTATCTTTAATCACAAAATAAGTCACATAAACTTGCGTCATTCACTTTTTCTTCTTATCTCTGAAATTAAATAGTTCAATTCTCAGACATGGATATTGCATTACATCAGAAAATATGATTGATTTCAAATTTATAGAATATGGTACTGACTTCGGCTCAACCTTTATGGGACAGAAGCTCCGTCAGAAACTATTACCGCTGATCAAAGGAGATGAAAAAGTTGTCCTCGACTTTACAGGTGTCAATGTGGTATCCTACTCCTTTGCAGACGAATGTATTGCCAAGTTACTACTTGAAATGCTTTTGGATGAGCTCAAGAAACATACGACTTTCCGAGGGCTTAATCCCATGGCTGAGCGTAGCGTACTTGTTGCATTACAACGAAAACACAAAGTGTTGCAGGAAGAATCATCTATGTCATAGTTTGCCAACATTGTAAATAACCAATACCCTTGCTATCCAACCTCGAAGCAAATCGTTGTTGCTCTGATGATGATATCTTTAGCATATTCGCAACACTTCTCCAGTCCTTAACAGCAGATGTTACCTGATGAATGATTTGAGCTGCCTGGTCACTAGACAGAAAATAATCCTCACATGCATCTTGCAATTTTACAAGACTCGCTTCATTAGAATTAGCATTGATTAAAAGGCTCTGAGTTTCATTATTGGTAGGGTTCAAATCGTATGCTGGTGCCAAAGTCCATCCTTTTTTTGTCAATAAGAACCCATGATTCCTGAAATGATCGTCACTATTTCCTACACATATATTAAATGCAACACGACGATATAGCTCTTCTAAATTATCATCCACATTAATGCAATTAGATAATATGAAATCTACTATATCCAGATATCCATGCCCTCGTTCGTAATTATCACCATCTGTAAACCCCGTCATTGTCATAGCTGAAGCAAAATGCCTTCTTTTGCCATCTTCAGTCCTATCAAAACGTTTAGAGAGTAGTGCATGAAATCCATTCCCGACTTTTAGCAAGTCGGTTTCTGCTACATTGATTCCTGCATTTTGAGCAAGAACATGACAGAAATGCTCCCATAATGCTAAGTCATAAACATCATTTTTGGAGGGAAATTTTGCAATCCATAAACATCCGGTATCATCTATGATATTCGCCTTAGGACGTGCTCCTCCTAAAGATGTCCCAGGGTGTTCCAGTTGGTTAATCCATTTCCTTTCAGGTATTTCACTCTTTTCCTCACTCTTTTCAAATTCCTGAGCTGCAATCGACAAATCATTGACAGACGTTAAAGGAGGTACAGCCAATCGGCTATCTGAATTGAGAAAAGTTCCATCAAGAGTCGATTTAAAACGTAAACCGCCCATCCGGGTATAATCATCGATTCCTTTTAGATAGTCATAAGAATAAAGTGTCCTCAATACCCTATTTTCCTCATTTGCAGAAATCTGCTCTCTCCTATCCAACAACCTCCTACCCCATCTGTCTGGAAGTATGTCTGATACGAATCCGAATATATGGTCCTCTTGTGAATATTGAACACCACCGAAATTCCCAAGTTCTTCGCTTAAAACAACATCGCTGTGATTATTTAGTAATGATTAAAAAATAACTTGGGACGATTTGTCTATCTTCCCCTTTGATTGGTTAATACTGTTTTTGCCATCTCTTCTACGTACCAATTTTATTACCATATTTTATAATTAACTTATTGATTATTAACTAATTATATTTCTTAATCTGCCAGAAAATTCGTAC
>CALFUF010000110.1 GCA_937916405.1 uncultured Prevotella sp. | reverse complement strand
CTGGAGCCGTTCAGTTGTTCGGCTATAGCCGAACGGTTGAAAGGATGCCACTTTCCCCCTCGAAGGATGGCACTAATACCCCATCACCAGTAATCGGATACCCCTACAGAAGGCATTCCTCACTGTGATCGAAGGCATCGGTACATCGTATTCTTCATATTGCACACCCTAAGACGGCATCAAGGAAAACCGAAATATTGTATGTTTGTTTCGTTAATCTCGTATTTTTGAACTAACTTTGCACCCTGTAATGAGATACTTTGTGTGGTTTTCATACGATGGGACGGAGTACCATGGGTGGCAGCTGCAACCTAATGGCAATACGGTACAGGCAGAACTGCAACGTGCTTTGTCGTTGCTGTTGCGCGAGGACATTAGTGTGACAGGGGCTGGCAGAACGGATGCCGGGGTGCATGCCCGTCAGATGGCAGCACACTTCGATACGGAGGTGGTGTTTGACGCAGACCTGTTGACGAAGAAGCTCAATGGGGTTCTGCCTGATGATATCAGTGTAAGCAGGGTAGAGCAGGTGAGTGACGACCTACATGCCCGTTTCTCGGCAACTGCCCGTACCTATCATTATTATATCCACACAAGGAAAAACCCTTTCCTGCGCCATTACTCGCTTGAGCTGCATTATGTGCTCGACTTCCCCATAATGAACGAGGCGGCACGTATCCTGATGGAGTATGAGGACTTTGGTGCTTTCTGCAAGACAGGGAGTGATGTGAAGACGACGATTTGTCATGTGATAAAGGCTGAATGGGTACAGACAGCGGATGATGCGTGGTATTTCGAGATCACGGCAAACCGCTTCCTACGTAATATGGTACGTGCTGTGGTAGGAACATTAATAGAGGTTGGTCGCCATCGGATGACCCTCGACGAGTTCAGGGAGGTGATTGAAGGAGGACGAAGGACACAGGCAGGTGAGTCGATGCCGGCTTTGGCATTGTGTTTGGAGGAGGTTCGATATGTCTAAATATCTAAATCTTGAAATTCCGAGAAAATGAGATAACGAAATGACTTGGTTAATATTAGCTTTTTTGTCAGCGGCATTGCTGGGCTGCTATGATACGTTGAAGAAGGTGGCACTGAAGGATAACGCAGTGATGCCCGTGCTTTTCTTTAATACTTTTTTCTCTTCTTTGATATTCCTTCCACTGATTATCCTGAGCGGAACAACGGATGTGCTGGATGACAGTATCTTCCATGTAGGTAGTGGTGGATGGGAGATGCACAAATACATCGTATTGAAGGCAATACTGGTGCTGTCGAGTTGGATACTCGGGTATTTCGCTATGAAGAACCTGCCGTTGACGATCGTAGGACCAATCAATGCCACCAGACCTGTGATGGTACTGGTGGGTGCCCTGTTGGTCTTCGGAGAGCGCTTGAACGGGTGGCAGTGGGCTGGTGTCCTGATGGCTATCCTCTCGTATTTCCTGTTGAGGAAAAGCGGAAAAAAGGAAGGTATTGACTTCCGTCATGACAAATGGATCTATATGACCATTGGTGCTGCAGTATTAGGTGCCGTCAGTGGATTATACGACAAATACCTGATGGCACCCGAAGGACAGGGTGGAGTAGGACTCGACCGTATGATGGTACAGTCGTGGTTCACGATATACCAATGTGTGATGATGGTCATTCTGTTGATGGTGATGTGGTTGCCCAAGTATCATACGACGACCCCCTTCCATTGGTCATGGGCGATTATTGGTGTCAGCATCTTTTTGTCGGCAGCCGACTTCATGTATTTCTATTCGCTCTCCATCCCAGAGGCGATGATCAGTGTCGTATCGATGGTGAGACGTGGTAGTGTCATTGTCAGTTTCATTTTCGGGGTGATGCTGTTTCATGAGAAGAACCTGCGTGCCAAGGCACTTGACCTCGCTTTAATGTTGCTGGGATTGGTATTCTTGTATATCGGTTCGGAATAGAATTGCTCCAAAAATTTTGCAGTTCGCATAAATTGTTGTACCTTTGTCGCCCGAAATGGATAAGGTAAAAACAGCATTGTTTGATTTGGATGGCGTGGTGTTCGACACAGAACCGCAATATACGGTGTTCTGGGGAGCACAATGCAGGGAGTTTCATCCTGAGCATCCAGGACTGGAACACGAGATCAAAGGACAGACCCTTGAACAGATCTATGATAAATGGTTTAATGGAGAACTGCAATCTGTCCGTCCTTTGCTGACTCAGCGTTTGAATGACTTCGAGCGAGACATGGATTATCAATATATTCCTGGTTTTGAAGACTTTATAGGATACTTGCACAAGCAAAACATCAAGACTGCTGTGGTAACCAGTTCCAATCAGGTGAAGATGAATAGCGTGTATCGTAAACATCCAGAATTCACGGGGTTGTTTGATGCTATTCTCACTTCTGAAGACTTTGAGTATTCCAAACCACACCCAGACTGCTACCTGAAGGCGGCAGCCCGTTTTGGTGCTGCACCAACAGAGTGTGTGGTCTTTGAGGACTCTTTCAACGGGCTGAAATCGGGTAGGGCAGCAGGCATGACAGTTATCGGACTTGCCACGACAAACTCTGCCGACGCAATAGCTCCGCTTTGTGATCAGGTAATTAAGGATTTTATTAACTTTAAAATATAGAATATGGCAGGCTATTTAGTCAGTGACTCACGAAAAGTGACGACCCATCGTTTTATTGAGATGAAGCAAAAGGGAGAGAAGATCTCCATATTAACATCGTATGACTATACGACAGCCGGTATTATTGACCGTGCCGGTATCGACGGAATATTGATTGGCGACTCCGCCTCTAATGTGATGGTTGGTAATCAGACCACCCTGCCGATGACGGTAGACCAGATGATTTACCATGCCCGTTCAGTAGTACGTGCCGTCAAACGTGCCTTGGTAGTATGTGATATGCCCTTCGGCTCCTATCAGGTGAATGCCGCTGAGGGTGTCAGCAATGCTATCCGTATCATGAAGGAGAGTGGATGTGATGCCCTGAAACTGGAAGGTGGTGCAGAGATTGCCGATACCGTCAAGCGTATCTTGGACGCAGGTATTCCTGTGATGGGACACTTAGGACTGACTCCCCAGAGTATCAACAAGTTCGGTACCTATGCCGTACGTGCTAAAGAACAAGAGGAAGCCGACAAACTGATGTCGGATGCTAAGCTGCTTGCCGAGATCGGCTGTTTTTCCGTTACATTAGAGAAAGTACCAGCAAAACTTGCTGCTGAGGTAACAAAGGAAATCAATATCCCCACTATCGGTATTGGAGCGGGTAACGGTACTGACGGACAAGTACTGGTCTATGCTGATATGTTAGGTATGACACAAGGCTTCTCACCCCGTTTTCTCCGTCGTTATGCCGACCTGAACACGATCATAACCGATGCCGTCGGCAGTTATGTCACTGACGTGAAGAGCGGTGATTTCCCCAACGAAAGTGAATCCTACTAAATGAACAGTCAGAACACACCTGTACATATCAAACTCTGGCATCGGGAGTTCTGGCAGTTAGCGATTGCTAATCTGCTGCTGTCGATGTCAGTGTATATCCTCATCCCTGTCTTACCGCTATGGTTGGGTAGGGAAGAGAACTTCTCGCTGACAGAGACGGGCTTGTCGATGGGTGTGTTCGCACTTGGGCTGTTCTTGTTAGGTCCATTTGTCTCCTTCCTCGTACAGCATTATCGTCGTAACAAAGTATGTCTCTGGGCGATAGTCCTGCTTACAGCCTGTCAGGGACTGCTTTGGTATATCGACACCTTGAAGAGTGAGTTCGTGGAGTTCTGGCTGATCCTCCTGCAGCGTTTCACCCTGGGAGCCTTGTTCGGTCTTGCCCAGATGGTGCTTGCCAGTACCCTGGTGATAGACACCTGTGAGTCATACCAGCGGACGGAGGCAAATCATAGTGCCTCTTGGTTCGGGCGTTTTGCCCTCTCCTTAGGACCTTTGACAGGATTGTTGACCCATCAGCTATGGGGTTTCAGTGTTGTTATCATGGTGGCAATGGGACTTGCTATTGCCTCTCTGTTGCTGATACGGATGGTGGAGTTTCCTTTCCGAGCCCCTGAAGAGCATGTGCATATATGGAGCATGGACCGTTTCCTGTTGGATACGGGTGGCATCCTGTTCCTGAACCTGTTGCTGATCACCATCGCTCTCGGACTGTGTATCGGACAGATGGATACCATCGAGGAGTTCGGAATGATGATGACTGGTTTCCTGCTTGCCTTACTTGCTCAGCGGTTTATGTTCCGTGACGCGGAACTGAAGAGTGAGGTGGTGACGGGATTGATTCTCTTATCAGCTGCCTTACTGATTAATATGACACAGCATACCGCTGTCGCCTTCTATATCTCCTCTACCTTTATCGGTATGGCAACAGGTATTGTGGGAACACGCTTCTTGTTGTTCTTTGTCAAACTCAGTCGTCACTGTCAGCGTGGTACTTCCCAGAGTACCTTTATGCTGTCGTGGGAGACAGGACTGACATTAGGTGTCGGTTGCACCTATATCCTCACAGACCTATTGCCCCAACAGGTGAATACGGTAGCGTTGGCATTGACAGCAATAGCCCTGTTGATGTATAACGGACTGACGCATAACTGGTTCTTAAATCACAAGAACCGATAAGCTATCCTTTTCCGCACAAAGAAGCATACGGACAATTCCTACAAGTCTTCTCGTCCTCGGCAGGAGAGAAAGGCTTTTCGGGATTGAATATCTTATTAATACACTTTTGCAACTCATCCTTGAAATCTGGGATGAGCGGTCTGACATCCTTAATTTGTTCATTACCAAAACAAAGGGTAGGGTCATAGTTCTCTCCTGCTGAGTGCTGGATGAAGAGCAGGGCAGGTCTGACAGGTAGTTGATTTTGATTCAACCGCGGGTCTTCCCTGACGATACTACTATATAATAAGGTTTGCAGATAATATCCCCTATGAGACAACTTGGAAGTGAAAATACTCATCATATTCGGGAGACTGGTGAATTTTCCACCTCCAGTCTTATAATCTATCACCCTGATACACTCCTGATCGTCTTTTGTTACAGCATCCAGACGGTCGATACTTCCACCTATTGTCGTAGTGAAAGAGGTATCACCCATCTTTACCGTCCAGTCATGAATCACCTCATACTCCAGGGCGTAAATAGTAAAAGGAGCCAATTGGAGGTCGAGTTTCAACAACTGTCGCACATAATGAATAATCACCTCACGATTGATGAGTTGCAATCCACTATAGTCCTTCTTGTTAGGTATCTGTTCACGGAACGCCTTATCCACAGCCATCTCGACAGCAACTTTCGATTGTAACACTTGCTGAATCTGTTGTTTCTCGATGCGATGCCCCTGTTTCATCATCTCTTGATAGAGATATTGAGAGGCGGCATGGAAGACAACACCAAAGATACGGTCATCGATAGGCAGTTCCTCATCATCCATTTCCTTCAGTCCTCCCACATAGCGATAGAAGAAACTCAGCGGACAACGCTGATAAGTATTTATCGCAGTAGGTGTCAACAGTGCATGGTATGTGTCTGCCTTCTTCTCAAAACGTTCTCTGAGGATATCCATGACAGCAGGTGTCTTCGTAATAGACTCCGCATTCCTTTGGACGATCTGTTGTCCTGCCTTCAAGGCATACTGACGGATAGGGTGTCCGCTCTCCACCAACAGTTGGAGCATAAACCGACTCATCTCCCCTGTATGTCCGTCGTCCGTCGCATTATTATATAATAAGGTGATGTCAGAGGCTCGTTGCAGGATACGGTGGAAATAATAGGCATAGATGGCAGTCTTATGATCGATGGTCGTCAACTCATACGCCTTTCGGAGACTATGCGGAATAAACGAACTGTCGTTGACACCTTTCGGCATATTCCCCTCATTACACGACAGCATCAGGACATGGTCGAAGTCAAGGTTGCGGGACTCCAATACCCCCATGATCTGAATACCCTCCGCAGGTTCTCCATGGAAGGGGATAGATGTTGCCTGTATCAGCTGGTGTACCAGTCGTTGCAGGGTAGTGATGTCAACGGCAAGGTCACCACTATGCACCAATGTCACCAGACGGTTGATGAGGGTGTACATACGGAATAGGGACTCATCACGCAGAGAGGCAGTCTGCCCTTCATCATTCTCTTTGTTTGCCTGTTGGGCAATATGCCGGAGCAAGCGGGCGACCCATTGCAGAACAGGTTCCGTCTGGAAGATGCCCGAACTCTCACAACTATTCAACAGCTCATCGTTCAGAAATCTGTAATAAGGATGGCGACAGATCGCTGTCATCAGACGGGGACGATAGCCTCCTATCTGCAATGCCATCAACTGGTTGACCAGTGAGGCAGCAGGTGTGAGAGACAAGGGATAACCCGTAGTGACATTCACTTTCTCCACCTCTTGGGGAATACAATGGATAACAACGGGAAGCAGTTGCTCATCACAAAGGATGATGGCAGTACGCTTACCATCCGCATAACGCTGACGCTCCCTCAACCACGTACTGACATAACGAGCCTGGATATTCTCCGTAGGTGCGGAGATATAACTGATCTGCTTTGGTTTCTGGAACTGGTTGAAGATAGTATCGTCATGGATATCCAGCTCGTTAGGGAACTCATCCAGATACTGTGACAGGTAATAGCCTGCCTCCTGCGACTTGTAATAATGGTCGAAGTCCCAATAGAAGAAAGCCTTCCCCTCTTTCCGCAGGCGTTTGAAGAGTCGTCGCTCTACCTGATGCAGGAGGTTGAAACCCACAAAGAGATAACGGTCATAGTCGAACGTAAGGTTCTCGTCAGTGGCAACCTGCCTGTATAATGCTCCCTCATAGGCAAGGTTCTGCTGTTCCAATCGCTTGTTATAGTGATGATAGATATCTGCGAAATGACTCCATAACTTGAGGAAACGCTCCTTCAACTCACTGTTATGGTCGTCAGAGAAATTACTGAAGAACTGTTTAATGATGGCACGCTGCTCTTCCGTGAGATAACTGACATCATCCAGCTCATGGATATCACGGAGATTGGCAAATACCCTGTCGGCATCCGCCATATTCTTATCGATATCATCAAAGTCGGAGAGCAACAGCTGTCCCCATCCATAGAAATGATCGAGCGTCTCCTCAATACCCGTACACTCGACATACGACAGATGAAGGTCGCACACCAGTTTGATGGGGTCGGCGATGATACGTTTCGTATGAGAGGTGAAGAGATCACTGATAGTGATATATGACGGACTCCAGATAGGGTGATCTGTCAGGCGTGCCAGGTGCTCATTGATAAAAAGTGCGGCACGCTTGTTGGGGAAGACAATCGCTGTACGAGACAGGTCATGCCCGTATTTCCTGATGATATCCTCTGCAACGTATTCTAAGAATGATTTCATTTGACTGGCTCTATTTTGTTGCTATACACATACCAAAGGTAGCCCTCTACCTGTTGGTGTCCCATCTGTTTTAATAACTGCATGTACTCCCTGACCTGCTCCTGGTATTCAGGACGGGGATGCCCGAACTTAAAGTCTACGACAACCATCCTGTTGCCATCATACATCACACGATCAGGACGACGCTCACAGACCTGTCCGTTCTCATTGGTATAGAGAATGGAGCACTCGTTATACAGTTTCCATTTCCCAGAGAACCACTCCTTAACCCGGGAGTCAGCAAAACGCTTGGTGAGGAGTGCCGACAGTTTTGCGGCAGTGATATCCTCATCATAGAGAATACCCTCCTGCTCCAACTGTTGCAAAGCACCAGGCACATCATCTATCGTATGGATGGTGGAGAATACGTGGTGAAGGATACTACCTATTTTAATATAGCCCTGTTGGGAAGTCTCCTCATCCGTCTCTACAAACTCCCGACTCTTGTTACTCTGCCGGAACTCTGTCTTATTGCCGAAGCCGGCATTTTCCACTGGAATCTGCTCTGATGTTTGCAGGAATACATTATCTGATGTCCTTCGTTGCTCATCGTTATCTGTGTAGAGCGTGCCATAGGAGAAAGAGATATCCTCCTTCCCATCTTCCATACCATTCAGCACGGCACCCTCTAATGTCAGTTCTGGAAGGACACGCTCAATCAATGCCGAACGTGTATTCTTTGCTTTTCGCTTTCCGATGACGAAGAGGCTCTTGCAGGCTCGGGTGAAGGCAACATACAGAAGATTGAGGTTGTCAACAGTCAACTGCAGATGCTCATTCAGGTAATCAGACTCATAGATGGTACCCATCATCTTATTCTCACCATAGTCAATCGGTGCGACAGGGAGTTCACTGAAAGGCTCCTCCTTCGGCTCACACCAGATGGTGTCTCCACGCTCCAACAGCCAGTCACAGAAAGGCAGTATGACATGGTCGTATTCCAGTCCCTTACTCTTATGGATCGTCAGAATGCGAATACCGTTCAGCTCGTCACTCTGTATCGTCTTCTTGTGAAGCTCCTGTTCCCAGGTCTCTATGAAGGCGTCAATATCCGTGCTATTGTCTTTGGTGGACTCCATCAGACAGTCGTAGAACGCACAGAGATACGCACTCTGTTCTTTCAGACGGTGCAGGTCGAAGATGATATAGAGTTGCTCTACCAACTCATAAAGGGGTAGCATCAACAGTTCCTCGAAATGGGCGATATATGCTTCTGGCAACAGGGTGTCCGCCTGCACACTCTTGATAAAGAGCTCGGCATCAGACAGGTTATCACCCAATACATTCTGATGGTATGACTTGATGATATTGGCTTTCGTCAGGGAGTCTGTGGGGTGGGTGAGCAGGAACAGCGCATTGACCAGTAACCGGACAGATACAGAAGCTTCGAGACGGAATGCCTCGTCACTCACGATGCTCACCTCTGGTAACTGCTCGGAGAAATAATTGGAAATGGTGTTAATGGTATCGTTCGTCCTGACAAGGATGGCAATCTTATTCTGAGAGATACCTTTATCTAATAATGAGACGATGGTATCTTTCAGCACTTCAAGAGTGCGTTCCTGATAGTCGTAATAGTTATACAACAGCCGGATATCCACATACCCTTTGCTCTCTCTCTGTTCTGGTATCTCTTGGCTCACATCCGCATACGCATTTCTCAATTGTTCGGCACCCACATCGTTCAGCTCTTCAATACTGTCATGCTCCAGCGTGGTAGCTACGGAGAAGAACGCATTATTAAAGAGGATGATGTTACGCTCTGAGCGGTAGTTGGTCTTCAAGGGCTTGACCTCCATCATCTCCGTGGGAAACTGCTGCTCGATGGAATTGAGTAAGCGCCAGTCACCAGAACGCCAGCGATAGACACTCTGTTTGACATCACCCACTATGAGGTTCTCGGAGCCTACATGACTCATACACTCCTGCATCAACACCTTGAAGTTCTGCCACTGCACCGTACTGGTATCCTGGAACTCGTCAATCATCACATGATGCAACTGGGCACCAATCTTCTCGAAGACAAAAGGAGCGTCACTATCCTGTATGAGGGAATGGAGCAGGTGCTGGGTATTGCCCAACAGGAAGACATTTGTCTCGTCGTTGATATCCTTGACCTTCTGCTCGATACTGCTCAGAAGACGGAGGTTGTTGAGATGACTGAGTGTCAGTTGAGCCGACTGGTAGAGTTTCCATTGCCTTTCCCTTTCCTTCATAGCATAACTAAGCATCGGATACAATGTCTGAAGGACAAGATTGTGTATTTCCTCCGCACGAGGATGGTCTTTCTTATACCAGTTCTCAGGAGCCTCCATCGCTTTGAGGATTGTCAAATTGATGATAGACGGATCGAACTGTCCCTTCCTGATTTTGAGGAAGAACGAGGAGACGCCCCTTGTTCCGTACTTGATATCCATGACATCAAGACCCTCCTCCTCCAAAGTGTCGAAATACGTAGAGGCAATGGTCAGCAATCTCTCTTTCGCGTCATCCCGTATCTGACGAAGCGTCTTGGTGTAATCGTCAAAGAAGCCTTCCTCTGTCATCTTCTCGTTCAACGCCTTCCGATGCTCCTTATAGTAGTCACGGAAGATGGTTTTGCCGAAGTTCTTGATCTCACGGATAAAGCTGGTCTTCTTATCATCATTATTACTCCAGCTTTTGTCCTCTCTGAGGTTGTCCATGATATAGTGTAGCAGCCATTGCAGGATGACATCAGTGTGCTTGAGGTTGTCAATCAGCTGGTCGACAGCCATCTCCTCTACTTGGTCACCACTGAGTCCTACCCGTAGGTTGGCAGTCAGATCCAGCTCCCGGGCAAGGTTACGAAGGACACTCTGGAAGAAAGCGTCAATAGTCTGTACACGGAAACTATTATAATTATGTAACAGAAGATGTAATGCCTCTCCAGCTCGCTCTCGGATGGTAGGAATAGGGAGCTCAGTCTCTTCCCGCACCTTCTGCACATAGCTCTCTGACTCAGGCAGTTCTTTCCAGATACCATACAGCTGGCTGAGGATACGCATCTTCATCTCCTCCGTAGCCTTATTGGTAAAGGTCACGGCAAGGATGTTGCGATAGTTGAGCGGGTTGACAACCAGCAATTTGATATACTCTGTGGCAAGGGTGAAGGTCTTTCCGCTACCCGCACTGGCTTTGTATACGATAAGAGGTTTACGCATGATTACCACTTTCTGAATAGCTCAAATGTGAATTTAAGACCGAACTCCTTGGGTTTGCCATTAAGGAAACTGCCGAAGGCGCCTATGGAGATAAAACGGGTCGTGACACCATATCCGACCTCCGCATAAGGACGTGTATGCTGGATGGACAGTAAACTGAAATAGATGGTCTCTCGCTCGATATACTTACCAATCAATGGGAGGAAGGAGCAAACGAGTAGGGGAGACTCGTACGACGCATGCCCACGGAGATAATACCTTGACGTATTATACCATTCACTATTCAGCAACTGGAAATTGCCAGACCACTCGTCTTCCCATCCACCAGGCAGATTCTGGTCACGGAAATTCGCATAGTCGAGGAAATAACTCGTCTCCTTGTTGGTATAGAGTCCGAAACCTCCTTTGAGATTGACATGACGCAGACGGTCTAACTTGAATTTGTGACTGGCATCAAACTCGTAACGCTCGTATTCCAAGTTGGAGCCGAGAATGCCCTTGATACTCCGCTCATAATTCACAGTGAGATAAGGACCACGCCTCCATGGGGATATATACAGGGTGAGGGTGGGTGCGAAACTGCGATAAGATGTGGGCATGTTGAAATCTCTCATCGCCTGGACATTATCCGCCTTACGGATGTGATATACCACACCAGCCTTGATCTCCAACCAGTCGTAAGCCACCACATTATTGAGCGCTTTGATATAATTATCTGTGAAATAATTCACATTCACACGCTCGATGTCTTTATCCTCCATTTCAGGATACATGTTCTGGATAGCCTGCTTGATACTATAATGGGAGATACGGTTGTCGTTGGCGATGATAAGCTCCGCATATCCGTTACGCTTGGGATTATAGGTCATCCTGATAGGCGTGTAGTGGAAGAACTGCTTGATCTTGAAGTTGTATCCGATTTGCGGATTAATCGTCAGATAGCGTTTCTTGTTCCAACTATACCTGACACCCAATTGGATTTTATAGGACAGTCCTCGGCTACGGCTGTAACTGATATACTGCGGATTCAGGATAGGGGACAGGGAGAAGTCCGCACCCATGGCATCCGCATGGGAACTCGTCACCAGCTTGTCACCGATATCAAACAAGACATCACCCAACGTGCGCCTCTTGGGTTTCAGGGTGTCCTCCAATTCTTTTTCCTTATTCCTCCTCGCTTCTTCCAACGCTTCCTCCTCATCATGCAGACGATAGATTTCCTTCTCTTCCTCATTCAACTGGAAAGTACGCAATGACTCTATCATCGGACGACTCTCATATTCATTCAAGGAATCCGGAAGGGTAGTGGGGGCGTTGTACGTGGCAAGGAAATGGGAGGATATGCGGTTACCCATAAAATTGAAATTCAAGTCTGACGTACACCGCTGGGGGAGGATGGAACTGGTGTCATCGGTTCCCAGTACCACGTCAATATGGAATTTGAGCATGTCGAACTCTCCGTCGTACATGGTGTAAACGACACGCCCCGTGTTCTTGTTGACCAAGGCGTAACCCTTCACCAGCTGGGTGTTCTTCAGTTTCGGACGGAAAGAGACGTGGACAAGGTTTCCGTTCACATTATCTATACTGTATTTGTAGTAGAAACGATTACTCCGATAGAACGGTGACAATAGCCTGTCCTCATACAGTGTCTGGTCGTAGATATTAGGAGTCAGGTAATCTGTAAACGCCTCACTGACCTGTCTGTCATGGGGGATGGTATTACTGATGATTTGCAATTTGGTCTTAAACGAGTGGGTATCCACTATCTCCGTCTTACCATAGATCTCAGAGATATACTTGCGGTCGCCTTTAGCCACAGCATACAACGTGGGAACGAGGAACATGGTGAAATTACGACGCTCCGTATTCAGGGTATACCTCATATACGAATTGGTCGTGCCACCAATATGATTGCTGGCGAAATTACGCTTGTAACTCCACATCTTTTCCAGTATCGTGGAGTCTTTTATCGCTTGAGAAAAACAAATGGCAGGCATGAATATGAACATGCCTACCATCAATATTTTTATATATACTAGTTTGTTCACAGCCCCAAAATTACGAAATAATTCTGAGGGAACAAAAAATTAACCTAAATATTTCATCAAAATTCGTGCGTTACCCGATTCACGGAGCTTGGCGATGCTCTTCTCACGAATCTGACGAACACGCTCACGGGTCAGTCCCAGACGGTCGCCAATCTCCTCAAGACCCTTCTCGTGACAGCCGATACCAAAACACTCACGGATAATGGTGATCTCACGGTCCTTCAGCACTTTCTGCAGCACCGTGTTCAACTCCTGAGCCATCGACTCATGGTCTACCTGACGGTCCGTGCGGGAGTCCTCGCCACTTGCCATCACATCCAGCATACAGTTATCCTCACCATCTTGGAACGGAGCGTCGATAGACACATGATGACCGTCAGCCATCAAGCTCTGTCCAATCTTCTCCTCATCCAGATTCGTTGCCTCACTCAACTCGGAGACAGACGGATGACGCTGGTTCTCCTGCTCGAATTTGTTGATCTCGTGATTAATCTTGTTCAGACTACCCACCTGATTCAGGGGGAGACGAACGATACGGCTCTGCTCGGCAATAGCCTGCAGGATGCTCTGACGAATCCACCATACAGCATAAGAGATGAACTTAAAACCACGTGTCTCGTCAAACTTCTGTGCGGCTTTGATCAAGCCAATGTTACCCTCATCAATCAAGTCAGTCAGCGTCAATCCCTGATGCTGATACTGCTTAGCTACTGATACCACGAATCGCAAGTTAGCCGTCACCAGCTTGTCTTTGGCACGCTCACCCTCAGGACCGCCCTTGCGGATTTTCTGGGCAAGCTCGATTTCCTCGTCAATACTGATCAGAGGAGCACGACCGATTTCCACCAAATACTTATCCAGTGCCTCACTTGAGCGATTCGTAATACTCTTTTGAATCTTTAATTGTCTCATTTAAACTTCTCTCTTTTTCCTTAACTACTTGAAAATCAAGTGTATGTATTAATTAATACCGTAAAACGATGCAAAATTACGAAAAATTTCAATACGTTGTTCTCCATACACCCAATATTTTTCTTAAAAAAGTTTAAATAGGGGACTTTCTTTGACTTTAATTACAATTGTACGAAAATATAGCAAATTTGTCGATTAGTAAGGGAAAACTGCTGTTTTCTAAGTCATTTGCACGTTCGAGTGAGAGTTATTTTGCTTTTGGTATTCAAATCTTTTCTTATTGTTATTCATATCATTTATTTCTGACAACTATCATTGTATTAATTGCAATTTAGATTAAATTGTTATGCAATCTAACTTAAATTACTTTGCAATCTAACTTAAATTGCTGAGCAATCTAGTAGTCTGTAAAGCCTAAAAGTTGACTAAAGGGTACAAGTGTTTTAGTTTAACCCTTGCCTCTTCATTT
>CALFUF010000109.1 GCA_937916405.1 uncultured Prevotella sp. | reverse complement strand
GTGGATGCCAATGGCGCTTTCCCTTACGAGGAGGCACTCTATAAACTCGAACTGCTCTCCCAGTATGCGCTGCATTCCATCGAGCAACCCATCAAGGCGGGACAGTGGGCGAACATGGCGGAACTCTGTAGAGAGTCCCCCCTCCGTATCGCTATGGACGAGGAACTCATTGGGGTCAACGACCCTGACCAGAAACGACAGATGCTGAATATCATCCGTCCTGCGTATATCATCCTGAAACCGTCCTTGCATGGTGGTATGACTGGTGTCCGTGAATGGGTGGAGATAGCAAGTGATATGGGCATCGGCTCATGGATCACCTCCGCCCTGGAGAGTAATATCGGCTTGAATGCCATTGCCCAACTCGCTTCGGATATCTATGGTCCTGCTATTCGTCTGCCACAGGGCTTAGGCACAGGACATCTCTTTACGGATAATATTCCGATGAATTTAGAGATACGAGGAGACAGATTATGGGTAACGACAGAGTAACAAAATAACAAGAAGTTGAATATGTTAATATGTTATTATGTCTTTAAAAGTTAATCTGTCTTTAGAAGAGTTTCTAGCCGAATGGCATAACGACAGTCCGACCGTGCTGGTACATACCAGTGGCTCGACGGGTAAGCCCAAGCCGATGCTTGTGGAGAAACGACGCATGGAGGCTTCGGCACGGGTAACGTGTCATTTCTTGGGATTGAAGGAGGGAGACACGGCATTGCTCTGTATGCCCCTCGACTATATCGCTGGCAAGATGATGGTGGTACGTGCCCTGACCTGTGGTCTGAAACTGATTGTCGAAGAACCCAGTGGACTTCCCTTGCTCAGACCCCACCTGACCTCCCCTGACTTAGGGGAGGAAATAGACTTTGCAGCGATGGTGCCCTTACAGGTGTGGAACCTGTTACAGCAAGCACCTGAGCGACTACGTCAGATCCGTCATCTGATTATTGGGGGTGGTGCCATCAACGACGAGTTAGCGGAAGCATTGAAAGACTTGCCCAATCATATCTGGAGTACCTACGGCATGACAGAGACGCTGTCTCATATCGCCCTCCGACGGCTCAACGGTCCTGACCGTAGCGACTGGTACACTCCCTTCGAGGGTGTCGAGGTGTCACTGAACGAGGATAACTGTCTGGTCATCAATGCTCCTGCCGTGTATAATGGTCCTCTGGTTACTAACGATATCGCTGACCTCTCACCTCTCACCTCTCACCTCTCACCTAAACAATTCCGCATCCTTGGCAGGAAAGACAATGTCATCTGCTCAGGGGGTATCAAGATACAGATAGAGGAGGTGGAACGACAGTTGCATCCGCATCTCCACGAACCTTATATGATTACCAAAGCACCTGATACGAAACTCGGTGAACAAGTTGTCCTGCTCACCGAGTCACCTGATATTCCTGCTGTTCAGGACATCTGTCGTCAAGTACTTCCCAAATACAGGCAACCCCGCCAGTACCTCCACATCGACCGCATTCCCCTCACCGAGACAGGCAAGCCTGCCCGTGCCGAGGCTGAGCGATTGGCAGTCGTACTCAATCCACGTTCTGTTATAAATTCTCAAGGAACACTAACATAATAGTTTTCGATTTCCCACAATCTATATTGTAGTTGCCCATAAGGGGGGTAATAGCTTCTTTATTGATCTTTCTTGTCGCTCAGTTTCTTCTGTTCCCGTTCGAATTGTTCTAAGAAATGTATTTCAACAGGTGTCAGTTCGTTCTTTGTCCGCTCCTTGAACTTATCATATTCAGAATCAGCTTTTGCTTTGGCGAGTTGTGCTGAAACACGTCCTGCATGAGTCAGGATGTCCTTGCGAGATATACGCAGGAAATCATCGAGAATCGAAATCCAGTCTTTCATATACATAGGCCGATGCTCTTCTGCCTGCAACTCAGCGAAGTCCAAATACAGGCTGACGATACGGTTAAGTGTTGTTATCTCATCTTGGGACAGGTAGTTCTTTGCTATCTCTGCATCATTCTTCTTGGGCATTGCGCCAGTCCATGTTGTCAGACCCATAAAGTCTTTCTGTGCATCAGCACGCTCATAAATAATTTCCGCTGCCGTATGACCATGTACTGAATAGTGCATCTTGTTCTGCACCGTCTTGAAGAACTCCTGTGTCATCTCCACCCTTGGGTCGTAGTCAATGCTAAGCGCATAGATTTCCAGCACCTTCCTGTAAAACACCTTCTCTGATGAGCGGATATCACGAATGCGAGCCAACAGTTCATCGAAGTAGTTGCCTCCACCAGCCCGTTTCAGCAGGTCGTCGTTCAGTGCAAACCCCTTAACTATATACTCTTTCAATACCCTTGTTGCCCACATACGGAACTGCACACCACGATAGGAATGTACGCGATATCCCACGCTGATAATCATATCCAGATTATAGAAAGCGATATCCCTTTCTACCTCCCTTTTACCTTCTGTTTGAACTGTTGCAAAAAACGCAACTGTTGAATCAGCATTTAATTCCCCTTCCTCGAACACATTCTTGATGTGTCTGGAGATTGTTGACTTATTACGCTGAAACAGTTCTGCCATCTGCTCCAGATTGAGCCATACCGTTTCCCCTTCTAGTCGAACTTCTATACGCGACTCCCCATCAGGAGTCTGATAGAGTAATATCTGTCCTTTGTCTTTTTCCATATCTTTTTTCTTCAATTAAAAACTACCTCATTTCAAGTTATCCACTAAGTCTTCTATGTTGCTCACTAAGTGGTTTGCAGTTAACCAGTAACTATAAAAGACATTGTGCCTGTTCTCACGATTTTTTTTATTTTCCTTCTAAACTATCAGCAGCTAAATCCAAAGAAGGGATGTCTTTATCTGCAATAGTACCTTCATTGCTTAAAATTTCAAGATACAATGAGTCTATTTCCATGCAGACCTTTTTTACATACAAAGTGTCCATGTACTTTTTATGAGCCATCTTTGAGAGTTTTACAATTCTTCGATGTTGTATATTTGTCTTATCATATTTGGGAATACATACTCTTGGTCGAATCGGAAAAGAACGCGTATCAGTAGAAGTCATCATATATTGTACTACAATAGGTGCATTTAATATTCCACAAATGAAATGTGCTTCATCTAATGTAATGAAATTGCCTTCAGAATCTTCACATATTGATATAGCATGGTTTTGGAAAACAGGTCTTCTTTTACCATCCCAATCTGTTTCAACCTCGGTAACAACTGCTGCTGCCCATATGGTATTGTCCCGCATGGCAACATACTGTTTGGCAAAACTATATGCTCCCACTCTTGCTAAAGCATAATACTCCGCATCAGACCTCCCTATAATAATGTCACTATATCCTGTCTGAGCTTCAATTATTTTCCTGTTGTCTTGGTAATATTTTGCCAATTTAGGTGCAACTTTTCTTAATTCTGAAAAACTAATAGGAATCTGTGGCTCCTCTTTTTCGTAAGGAAAAGGAACAATATAATCTGAAATTCCAGCATGAAATGGGACTATGTCCTTTCCCTTAATCATTGGTTGTAGCAAAGAGGTTTCTAGCAATACATCGTGTTGAGGGATCTTGTATTTTGATTTTTTGTTTTGCATGTTTCTCAATGCAATACATCCCTTAATAGATGGCATATCTGAACGTTCAAACACCAATAACTCTTGTGGATAGAACTCAATTCCTTCCCTTCCTATATATTGTGATGGTCCAGCAATAAGCTTATACTTTTCTAAGTCGTCCTTACTTTTTGCATAAGTAAAGAAATTTTTATTAGCATGACAAGTTCCTAATAATCCTCTAAAAATATTAAAGGATTCTTCTATTATTACCTCTTCCTTATTATCGGTATCAGCGCCTCTTTTCTTTTCATAAAACTTAGTTAGAACACCATTATTATAATCAATGGCTTCATGACTGATGTAATATGTCAAGAACTTTTGAGTTACAGGCTTGAATGGATGTCCTGCCTTATTCCAATTGACAAACTTTCTAAAATATAGTTTCTCATCCCCATCTATGTATAGATTCCTAAAGCCTTCATACGATTGTTGAAACACAAGAGGTTCTGGCATCAAAAAAGCCATGATACCGTTAGCAGACAACCAGTTTTGGGCTGCAACATTTGTAATTAATGCACATATATTAAGGTTAATGCCTCCAGTGTGTCCATCGCCAGAAAATAAATGACGAGAAATGCATAACGCCTTTATCTTATCCCTATATCCTGATGGAAGACTTTTCCAATCAACCCATGGCGGATTGCCCACAACGAGATCAAATTTCCCCAAATTTGCAGTTGAAAGGAAATTTGTAATGATTCTAGCCCAAACGCCATTCCATTGCCGTTTCTCCAGATTTACCAATTGAGAAGCCAAACTATATAGATTCTCTAAAATAGTATTTGTTTTATCGTTATTGTCACAGAGAGAAACAAATTCTTCATAAATAGCATTTACGTCAAGAGCTTTGATATAAGTTTCTATTTGGCTCATTACTTTTGAGAATCTATTTGAATCTGCAACCATACTTACAGGTACAGAGATTTGTATAGGTTCTTGTAAAGTTGTAATAACGTATTGCAAGCAGGTTCTATCGTCTACTTGAACACGTTTCGGGACATAAGAAGCATCCCCAAGATAAATAGGAATTTCTATATCTTCCCCATCTTCTATCAGGTGAGAAATATTGATAAAATAATTAACCCTTGCAGTAAGCGCAGCGATTGGATTAAGGTCAATGCCCTTTACTCGATCAAGAACACTATTTAATATTTCATGTTTTGGTCTTCCTTTTAATAAAGATAATACATATTCTATCAAGACGGTCACAAAGGTTCCACTTCCACAGCAAGGGTCCAAAGCACGCCATCTATTAGGTAACAATGGAAGAGATTCTTTTATGACTTCCTTGGCTAACCATTTTTTTGTATAATACTCTCCTAAAGAATGTCTGACTGCAGCAGGAACCATCGACTGATATAATTCTTTAAAGAAGTCTTGACACTTGCTTACAGAATTTAAAGTAGTACTATCATTAAATCTGCCTAAAAGAATATATAGTTGATTGATGTCATTAGCCAACTCATCATTCCACTGAGAGGAATTAATATACCATGAAAAGAAATCCCCCTCTAACAAATTTGTAATTCCATATTGTAAAAAAATAGCACCATTTTCCAAATACTCCAATTGCTGGCGAAGTATATCATTTCCACAATCAATGAGACTGTTGAAATTCATCAAATCCTTATTGTATTTGATCTGACTAACAACTTTAAAAGCCAAAGATTTAACTATAATTGCGTATGCAGTCTGAATACAAAACAAAGCTTTATATTCATTGTCATTATTATCAAAATTTCTATTAAAAAGTAATTCTAATGATTTCTTTCTGTCTATTATTGCCTGTTGTTTCGACACATCGTCATGAGCTAAATTAAACAACTGCCTCCATTCATCATAAAGCATTTGCGTTTTAGGATGAATATTATTCTCTACAATAGAAAAAAGAGTATTTGCTATAGAAATCCCGACACCATCATATTCAGGTGGGTTGCAGATCTTTGCAACTAAGTTACTTCCCGTTAATGCTATAAGTTCTACTTGGATTATGAGACGTACCAATTTGTCCAAAGTAAAGCCATCTATTGTGTAAAATTTTTCAATGGCAAATTCTTTATTACAATATTGAATAAAACAACCTTTTACTCCATCTGTCACAAATCCCTGACACACCTCTGCATTTTGATTACTTAGAGACTCCATATAGTCACATATTTGTCGAATGGCAGCATCTTTCAAATTTTGGTTTTTAAGAGTTGAAGGCTGTTTGAACTCTATTACCATAGATGAAAGGGCTGTATCTGCCCTTCCTTTCAATGTGTGTCGTGTTGCAATTGTCTTTTCCTTTACTGGATTATATTCAAATCCATAAAGCCCAAATTTTTCTCTAAAGAAACTAAACAATTCACTATCAAAGTAGCTTTCTATTGTAGCTTCATTTGGAGCCTTACGGGAATTGTTCACTATGCGTTTTGCCATTTCAGATAACGCCAGTTTGTAATCCGTTGAATTTAATACTTCTTTATATTTGTGGGTTTTATCACAATTCATACAGAAAATAATTAGTTTATTTACTTCCTTTTAATGATTAATCTCATCCAGCCCCTTCCCGTTATGCGGGAAATACTTATATGTTACAAACTCACAGGCACAAGCCCCAATTTGTTATACTCTCTATTGGCTTAATAGAATATGGGGCATTATTCTATTTGTTTCTTGTACATCAATCATCATCTTAATATGTCATTTCGTTTTTCTATCATACACTTAATTAGTCTGTGATTAACTCTTTCTTCTCACATCCAAGCAGTGATGCAATCTTATCTAAGGTTTGGAGGTCTGGCTGTGACGTGTTGGTACACCACTTGCTGACAGTCGAGGCATTCTTGCCTAACTGCTCCGCTAACCATTTGCTGGTTTTCTTTTTCTCAACCAGTACAATCTTAAGTCTATTCAAATCCTTCATGTCAATAGTTATTGATTTAAACGCAAATTTAATGATTTTCTCCCAAAAGTCTTTCAATGATATTATTCTTTTAATGTTTTTTGGGGATTCCCCTCTTGTTTGTTGTACCCTTTTCCTGCAACTTGGCTTCAGAAAATTGCAAATAGTTTTGCATTTTTGTTCGATTTGGATAAATTCCTCACGCTCAAAAATACAAATACATTTGTATTCTCTTCGCTAAATCGAAATTTTGCACTATCTTTGCCAACAAATAAAAGTATAGCAAATGAAACAGCCTACTTCCGAACGTGTGTTGAGCATTTTCCATGAACTCAATCAGATACCACGTCCCTCCCACCATGAGGAGCGTGTAGCCGACTATCTCTGTCAGTTTGCAGAGCGTCTCAACTTAGACTATGAGCGTGACGCGGAGAACTGTGTGGTCATCCGCAAACCTGCTACCCCAGGCTATGAGTCCTCTGAACCCGTCGTCTTGCTGAACCACATGGATATGGTATGTGTGGGGATGAAGGATCCTCTCCACGACCCTGTTGAGGCGTATGTGGATAATGGGTGGATGAAGGCACGAGGTACTTCGTTGGGAGCCGATAATGGTATTGGGCTGTCTATGGCACTCGCCGTCTTGGAGAGTGATACCATAGAGCATCCTGCCTTGGAGGTCATGACGACGACCAATGAGGAGGATGGTATGTCGGGGGCAGCGCAACTCTCTAAAGACTTCCTGCGTGGTCGTAAGGTCATCAACCTTGACTCGGAGGATTACGACACCATCACCACGGGTGCCGCAGGCGCTTGTCTGCAGTTCCATCGTCTGCCCATGAGGCCAGTGCCTGCTCCC
>CALFUF010000108.1 GCA_937916405.1 uncultured Prevotella sp. | reverse complement strand
GATTGGAGGGATGACCAAGTGTTAACATTTTAAGAATTTAATTACCGAAGTATTGTTAAGATTGACATCCAGTTGCAGCCCGATACGAAGGTGTTGCAGAATGTGACAGTGAGGTCGAAACGCCAGCGGTACAGTCGCAAGAACAACCCCGCTGTGGAGCTGATGCGTAAGGTCATCGAGCATAAGCGACTCACCAATCTTGCCAATAAGGACTACTATCAGTATAACAAATACCAGAAGCTGACGTTTGCTGGTAATGATATCACCCCAGAGAAGTTGCAGAACTCCATCTTCCGCAAGAAGAAATGGATATTAGACCAGATAGAGCCTTGTCCTTATAACAACAAACTCATCCTGCCCATCTCTGTCGATGAGACGGTCACCAAGAAACTGTATCGTCGTCATCCGCATGATGAGAAGAACATCATTATAGGACAGAACTCGACAGGTATCGGCGACTTGTTCCAGACGGGTGAGATCATGAATACCATGTTGAAGGACATCTTTTCGGATGTGAATATCTATGACGATCAGGTCCGCCTCCTGCAACGCCCCTTCACGTCACCCATCGGCAGGGGCGCTATCGGCTTCTACCGCTTCTATATAGAGGATACCTTGCAGATTGAGCGTGACAGTTGTATCCACCTGCATTTCCTACCTAACAACATGCAGGACTTCGGCTTCCGAGGGGATATCTATATCCTCAAGGACTCCAGCTATCAGGTGAAGCGTTGTGATATCTCGATACCTCGCCAGAGTAGTGCGAATTTCGTGGAGAACATGCGTGTCGTCCAGCAGTTTACGCAGTTGCCGACAGGGGAGTGGGTACTGACTGTCGATGACATGGTGGTGGAGATAGAGATCTTGAGTTTCCTGCAGAAAGCCATCGTTGTGAGGAATACACGCTTGACCGACTATGCCTTTGATGCTTTGCCCGACCAGTTGTTTAAGGGTAAACGGGATGTGAAGGAGGCTGATGCGATGTCGCATAGTGACCTCTTCTGGGCGCAATACCGACAGGTGGACCTGACGAGGAGTGAAGCATCGATGAAGGATTTCGTCAAGGGCTTCGAGAAGATGAAGGGCTTTAAGTATATCATGCTGGGATTGAAGGCGTTAGTGGAGAATTATGTGGAGACGGGTAATCCCTCAAAGGTGGATATAGGTCCCATCAATACCATTATCTCTACCAACTATATCGATGGACTGCGTACCCGTCTGAGTGCGCAGACCACGGCAAACCTCCATAAGCACTGGTTCTTCAAAGGATATTTGGCACGAGGATGGAAGTCGAATAAGAATTACTATAAGGGGGAGGTGACTTACTCGTTCAATGAGAAGGACTATCTGCCTCTGGAGTTCCCGCAGCGTACCCTTACCTTCTCGTCAACCTATGATGTCTGCTCTCCGTCGGATAAGTTCCTGACGACGGATAAGGATAATGTCTTCACCGCTTTTAAATGGAGCAAGGTGAAGGCGATGATGTTCTACAACCGTCAGCAACTATCTTATACCCGTGAGGAGGATATGGGACTGAAGACGACGGTCAGTCTGAAGACGGAGTCCAATGAGGCGTGTGGTGACCTTTATTTCACTCCTCTTTCCGACTATGCCGCATGGGGTCAGACGGCTCCTCGTCCTTCCAGCAAAATCCGCACGACGGAGTTGCGTGCTGAGATAGAATACAGTCCTGGTGCACTTTATATCAACACCAAACAGCGTCGCAGGAAGGTGAATCGCGAGGCACCCATCATCACCTTGGGGCATACCATGGGTATCAAGGGCTTCTTGGGGGGTGAGTATAACTACCAGTATAGTGAGTTGAGTGTCAAGCAACGTATCTGGCTGAGCAGCTGGGGCAAAATGGATGTCTATGTCAAGGGTGGGGTACAGTGGTCGAAGGTGCCGTTCCCT
The DNA here is from genome assembly GCA_937916405.1 of uncultured Prevotella sp. Classification (GTDB taxonomy): domain Bacteria; phylum Bacteroidota; class Bacteroidia; order Bacteroidales; family Bacteroidaceae; genus Prevotella. The sequence continues at coordinate 3,154 of CALFUF010000108.1, read as the reverse complement.
ATGTTATGTATGCCAGAGGCTAACCTCTCGTATATCCTCCATCAGAACACGTATAGCCTTGTCAATAATATGGAGTTCCTCAACGACCGTTTCCTCACTGCGATGGTCGCTTGGGACATGAATGGTAAGTTGTTCAACCGCATCCCCTTGCTGAAGAAGTTGAAATGGCGTGAGTATATCGGGGTGAAGATGCTGTGGGGTGGACTCTCTGACAAGAACAACCCGTTCTTGGCACAGAATGACGGTAGTCCTTTGCTGATGGCATTCCCTGAGGGCTCTCATGTGATGGACCCGAAACGTCCCTATTGGGAGGTGTCCGTGGGCATCCATAATATCTTCCGATTCTTTCATGTGGAGTATGTCCGTCGCTTGAACTATAACGACCTGCCGTCAGCTCATAAGAATGGTGTCCGTGTGACCGTTCATTTCACATTCTGAGTTTTTTCTTGTCCTTGCAACTTTTCCTGTATCCTTTCCGTCTAACAGTCAGACACAATTTAAAAAGGAAAGAGTATGAAAAAGTTATTTTGGTTTTTTGTAGCAGTCTTTGCCGTTGTGGCAAGTACCAGTGTCTATGCCTTCCGTGGTTCTGATAAAGTGGAGGAGGGTCGTAAACTGACAGGTTTTGAGCGTATCCGTTTGCAAGGGTCTCCTGACATCAAGTACACGCAGGGTAAGACATGGTCTGTTCGGGTGAAGGCTCCCAAGAGCATCATCAAGAATGTGCAGACTCGTGTGGAGAATAAGACGCTGATAGTAAGCGTGAAGTCTGGTTCGGTATTCCGTTTCAGTAGTTTGAAGGATAATGACGTGACGGTCTATGTCACCTCTCCCGACCTGATAGGTGTCGAGGTGCAAGGCTCTGGTGACTTTGAGTGTAAGTCGCATGTGGATACGGATAACCTGGACATCAACTTGAAAGGCTCTGGCGACATCGACTTCTATGATATCATCTGCGACCGCATCAAGGTGTCATTAGTAGGCTCTGGTGATGTGGAGATCAAGAAGGTTGTCACCCAGTATTCTGACGTGGAACTGGTGGGCTCTGGTGATGTGAAGATCAGTCAACTCAATGCCAAGGACACGAAACTGGAACTGAAGGGCTCTGGTGATATCAAGGTGGCGAATCAGAATTGTGGTACCGTTACCTGCCGCTTGGTGGGCTCTGGTGACATCACCCTCACAGGTACCGTCAAGCAACTCAACAAGACCTCTCGTGGCTCAGGTGACATCAACACGGCAGGGCTGCAGATTGTGAAATAGTATTCCAATGCCTGGAATAACGTATTCCAATACCTGGGATATGAAATCGGGATAAAGGGGATCAAATGTTCCATGGGGTGGAACAAAGTGTTCCATGGCATGGAACAAGTTGTTCCATAGGGTGGAACAAACCGAAAGGTGCCACCTGCTTCCGGCTTTAGCGGCAACTATCGGCAAGGAAATTTTGTCCTTGTCACCTGCAACCGACTGATATTCAAATACTTTTGCAAGGCGGCAACGGTAACAAGGGTTTAAAAATTACGTGTAGGGAAAACGACTGGCAGAATCATTGCACTGCCAGTCGTTTGATTGTTCATGAAAATGTGAACACAAGAGTATGAAATAAGTCCCTATTATTTCTTCACCACGACTTTCCTTCCATTGATGATATACACACCCTTTGGCAAACTTTCGAGCGAAATGACATTGGAACGTACTTTCTGACCCTGGATGTTGTAAACATCTACAGGCTTGTCATATTGGATAAGATCAATGCCTGTTCCACCCATGGTCACTTTATAACCATATATAACCATAGAGCAACACACTGTTGGCTCCTACCGTTGCAGCACGATCAAGACGGGCAGCACTGCCATCTGATGTACTTGCATACAGATAGACATAAGCAGGAGCACTGACATTATACTCCACATCAGCAGTACCACGCTCCGTCTTCGTAATCTTCGTAGGAGCATTATTGCCAATCTGCACGTTCAGCACATGTGTGCCAATGGTCTTGGCATCCACAGTAATCGTACCCTTACCAGCAGAAATCTCGAAGATGATACCGCTATAGTTCTCACTAACGGCAGCATCGCCCACCTCGGAATTCTGGATTGCAGCCATCTGCTCTGAAGTTGTAGTAGAGTTCAGCACGAGAGCCTGCTCAGTAGCATCGTAGCCGTCACCATTGGAAGCATCTATATTAAAATAGGTGTTGTTGATAACAGTATTCTCCAAGCCTGTCTCGCTGCCGATAGTTTCCTTAAACGAGATTTCCTCCGTTCCAGTGATAGGAGTAATCTCCACAGCCTCGATAGTCAACTTTCCTGACACATAGCTAATCTCATAGTTCTGAGCCTCTGCACCGCTAATGGTAATATCATATTCTCCTGGCTTGCTGGCTGAAGTAGCAGTTGTTGTGATTGTAGGCTGTTTAGTCAGCACAGCTGAAGTCTCATTATTCTTAAATCCTGTATAGTCCGCCTCAAATGCTGGCAGAGCATCACCTTGTTTGATGGTGTAGCTCTTTGCCGTAATTGTCAGCGGAGCCTTGGTGATAGTCAGTATACCATTCTTCGCGGTATAGTCACTTGTGATAGTTCCTCTTCCCACAACAATGTCGTATTCTCCTACAGGGGATGTCTTTGTGGCAGTTGTGGTAAGAGAGGGTTCTCCTGTCAATGTTGCACTTGTGGTATAAGTAAATGTAGGATTCTCATCACCATACTCACGAGTTTTGTCGTCTGCTGTTATTTCTGGAACTATAGCAGCATCAATAGAGACAGAAAAAGATATGTCATTCCATTTCACCTGATCACCGCTTGTCTCTGTAAATACCTGAGATTTAATGTTGCCAGTTTTTCTAGGTTTCCACTTCGCAAGTTGGGAGCATAACGCTTCTTCTGCTGGAGCGAGTCCTTCTCACTCCGATTGCAAAGATAAACAATATTTCTGAAACTCCAAAGGATTCAAAGGAAAAAGTTACGGAGCCCCCTCCAAACCATTCTTTGCAAGCAAAGCGACTTTGTCGATTACCCGAACTACATTCGCCCATTCCCGCTGACGCGTTTACCCGTTGCCTTTCCCGTAGCCTCCCCTGCATAGGGGAGGAAATAAGAGGGTGTGTCAAAATGTAAATGCTCTCTTGAAAATCTTACAGTTTGAAACT
>CALFUF010000107.1 GCA_937916405.1 uncultured Prevotella sp. | reverse complement strand
TTTGGGACTGCGCCAGATGGCGACTGACAATGGCAACATCCTGCGTGCCGTCTTTGCCGACAAGGACCGCCACGTGTATATCTGTCAGGAGCAGGGAGGTATCACTTCCATCAACCTTGAAGGGAATACACTGGAACATTGGATGGGCAATCATACCGTCATGACGATGTATGACGACCAACAGGGTAACTACTGGGCAGGAACTTTCCGCAACGGTCTGTTTCGGATAGACCCACAGACTGGCAAGGAGACATGGATCTCCTCGACGGGAACCCAGCGTATCAGCAGTATCACCCAGGACAAACAGGGAAACATCTATACCGCCTCTTTCAATGACGGGCTGCACAGTTATACCCCCCCCAACGGTATGACAGAGCGTGTGCTGGGCAAGGGCAACCTCAATCTCCATAATAAGTATCTGAACACGCTCTTCACCGACAAGGACGGACGTATCTGGATAGGACACTACTACGGCATTGATGTCTATGACCCCAAGACCGACCGGCTGGTGGACATCCCCGTCGACTCGATGCTGCGTCCCGCCATCGTCTATGCCATCCGCCAGTCACCTGACGGTTCGATATGGGTAGGCAGCAACAAGGGACTCTTTAAATATAATAAGGAGGGACAGTGGAAACGCTATACCGTCAAGGAGGGACTGCCTAATGACATCGTCTGCGGACTCGTCACCACTAAGGACGGCACCATCTGGATGAGTACCTTCCGTGGACTGGCACAGTTAGACACCCATGGCACCTTCACCCGCTACTACCGTGGCAACGGCTTGCGGGAATGGTCATACCTGCGTGGTGTCTTCGCCTATTCCTGTGAGGACAAGATCATCATGGGACATCAGAACGGTATCACCTATTTCACTCCGAAGGACATTGTCAAGGACCAGTTCGAGGAGGGCATCACCCTGACAGGAATGCGTCTGGCGAATACCGATGTGAATGGCACCATGCTGTCGGGCGGTAAGCATATCATCACCCAGTCGCTGGAGACGACGACAGACATCACGATCTCCTATGAGGACAACACGTTCAGTCTGCGCTTCTCGTCGATGGACTTCCGTGACGCACAGAACGTACACTATGAGTATCGGTTCAGTGACGAGCCGAAGGAGGTATGGCACCAGACCGCCTCTGGGGGCAGTGAGATATTCTTCACCCATCTGGCGGTAGGGACCCATCACCTGCAAGTGAAGGCATACGACAATGGTGTCTACTCGCCCGTCAAGGAACTCACCATCCATGTCACCCCACCGTGGTACCGCTCATGGGTGGCGTATCTGTTCTACCTGCTGCTGCTTGCCACCTTCGCCGTCCTTTGGTGGCGGTATTACTGGAACAAGCGGCAGGCGGAGACCAATGAGGAGAAGATCAAGTTCTTCGTGGATATCAGCCATGAGCTGCGCTCCCCGCTGACCCTCATCAAGAGTCCGCTCGACAAGCTGCTGAAGAGCGGTCACGATGCGGAGACCACCCGTGCCTTGCGTAACATGGAGAACAACACCAACCGACTGCTGAACCTGGTGAACCAGATTCTCAGCATCCGTAAGATAGAGAAAGGACAGATGAAACTCCATTTCGCCGAGACACCACTTGCCGACTTCGTGGAGAATATCTGCCACGACTACGACTATCTGGTGGAGAAACGCAACATCACCATGACCTTTACCAACGAGACGGGTGACATGAAGGCATGGATAGACTGTGACAACTTCGACAAGATCGTCGCCAACCTGATTAATAACGCTATCAAATACGTACAGGACAACGGACATGTGGATATTATCCTCAGCAAGAGTGACAACCAACAGGCACTGCTGACTGTCAGAGACGACGGTCCCGGCATAGACGAGGCTCAGTTGAAGAAAATCTTCGACCGCTTCTACCAGACGGCAGCACGCCCTGCTACGGGACAGATGAGCTACGGCATCGGACTCAACCTCGCCCAGAAACTCGCAATGCTACATGGTGGCAGCATCACCGCAAGAAACCGCAGTGACCAACAGGGCTCTGAGTTCATCGTCAGTCTGCCCTTAGGCAACAGTCACTTGCCGAAGAACCAACTGGTGGATGTGCACTATTTCGATAAGCAGGAGTCCGTAGAGACGAAGGCGCCACTGACGACCGACGAGAGCAAGCCCCATAAGATCATCAGGAGAAAGACCACCTATCGCATCGCTGTCGTCGATGACGACCAGGAGATCAGGGACTTCCTCCAGACGGAACTGGGAGAGAGCTATCATGTGGCGACCTACGCTACCGGCAACACGGCACTGGAGGGGATTATCGACAAGGTTCCCGATCTGGTCATCAGCGATATCGTGATGCCCGAGATGGATGGCATAGAACTGCTCAAACGTCTGAAAGGCAACACCCAGACCTCGCACATCCCCGTCATCCTGCTGACCACCAAGACAGAGCATGCCGCCCGCATCGAGGGACTGACGGAGGGTGCCGACGCTTATGTGGACAAGCCCTTCAGTCTGGAAGAGCTGGAGACACGTATTGCCGGACTGATCTCCAACCGTATCAAGGTGCGCAGTAAGTTCACAGGACTGCAGGAGCAAGAAGACACGGTGAGGAAAATAGAGCTGAAGGGAAATGACGCCGAACTGATGGAGCGTATCATGAAGGCAATCAACGAGAACATAGACAACAGTGACTTTAATGTGGAGGCACTTGCCGATATCATCGGATTAAGCCGTGTACAACTGCACCGCAGGATGAAGGAACTGACGGGCATCACCGCAGGTGAGTTCATCCGTAACCTGCGCCTGCAACAAGCCGCCAAACTATTCGAGTCTGGTGACGTGAATGTGTCACAGGTGACCTATGCTGTCGGCTTCGCCAATCCTAACAATTTCACCGCTGCTTTCAAGCGGCATTTCGGGGTTACACCAACCGCTTATATCGCCAAGCATCAGGGAAAAAAGGATACCACGAAACAAAATCAATAGTTCATGAAACAAAATCATCATCACACTTAACAAATAAAGGGATAAAGAAAACTTATTAAAAGGCGATACTCAATTATATCCCCTACCTTTGCACTCGTCGGACAATCACTCCGATGAGTGTTTTTTTGCGTTCAAACAAAACTATAAATAATTCAAGTATGAGAAAAAAAATCATTAGAAGAATGCTCCTCCTCTTGACTCTCCTGCCATTAAACATGGCGGCACAGGATGCCATAACGGTATCGGGTCACATCACGGATGCCACGGGTGAACCGCTGATTGGCTGTACCGTACAAGTAAAGGGAGGCACAGGAGGTACTGTCGCTGACTTGGACGGTAACTTCAAGTTACAGGCACCCAAGAATGCCACCCTGATCTTCTCCTTCATCGGCTTCAAGACGCAGGAGCTGAAAGCAGCGCCCACGATGAAGGTGGTGATGAAAGACGACTCCCACGTGATGGACGAGGTGGTAGTGGTAGGCTATGGTACCATGAAGCGTAGCGACATCACAGGTTCCGTCGTCTCCGTGAAGGCTGAGGACATGCAGCAGACCAGTTCATCGACGATGGACCAGATGCTTCAGGGACGTGCCGCCGGCATGCAGCTGACATCCAACAACGGTGCCGCTGGCGGTAGCACGAGCATCCAGATTCGTGGTGTCAACTCCCTGAACTCCTCTAACGAGCCAGTGTATGTCATCGACGGTGCCATCATCACAACGGAAGCTGGCGCCGACGTGTTCTCCAACCCGCTTGCCGACCTGAACCCCAACGATGTGGAGAGTATTGAGATCCTGAAGGATGCCTCTGCCACCGCTATCTATGGTGCACAAGCTGCCAATGGTGTCATCATCGTCAACATGAAGAAGGGATTTGAGGGATCAGCTCCCAAAATCAACTTCAAGGCACAGGTGGGTTTCGACATGCTACCTAAGAAACTCGACGTGATGGACTTACAGCAATTCGCAGAGTGGGCTCGTGAGGCTAACTTACAACGTACCACCGCCAAAGAGTCCGACATGTTTGCCAATCCATCGACCCTCGGTAGTGGTGCCGACTGGCAGGATGCCCTGTTCCGTACGGGTCTGCGTCAGGAATACAACCTCTCGGTACGAGGAGGCTCGAAAGGTATCAACTACAGTCTCTCCGGCGGATACTTCTCACAGGAGGGTATCACCATCAACAACGATTTCAAACGTCTGACCCTCCGTGGAAGCATCGACGTGAAGGCGTACAAGTGGCTGGACCTCGGTGCCACCTTCAATCTCGGACAGTCAGACCGTAATACGGGTATGGCATCATGGGATGTGGTGCCCAACGCCTTGAGCGACACCCCCAACAACGCTGTCCGCCTGCCTGACGGCTCATGGGCAAAGTCGGGATATAACGGAGACACCGACACCTGGCAACCGAACCCTGTGGCTCTTGCCGAGATCACCACTCGTAAAAACAAGATCACGAGCACACGCGTGAACATTTATTTCACCCTGAAGCCCTGGAAATGGCTCACGTGGAAGAATGAGGCGACCTACGATACGAATACCGACAACTACCGATACATGCAACCTGCCTACCAGTTGGGCGAGAACGGTGCGACAAAGGAATATGCCACGCATGAGACCTCCAAGACCTATAATCAGTACTGGTCGCTGAAGTCGGTGGCAACAGGTAAATGGAAAATCAAGAAGTACCATAACCTCTCCGTGATGCTGGGTTATGAGATGAACAACCGCTATCGCGACTACCTTTATGGCAAACGCCTGGGCGGTAGTAATACGAACATGGCACTCTCAGGCGGTGATGCCAGCCGTGACGACAATGCGGGCTACACCACCACCAAGCGTTTCAGCAGTTTCTTCGGACGTGTCACCTATAATTATAAGGAAAGGTATATGTTCACAGGAACCCTGCGCCATGACGGCTCGTCACTCTTCGAGCGTGGACAGCGTTGGGGCACCTTCCCGTCAGCAGCCCTCGCATGGCGTGTGACAGAGGAGGATTTCTGGGGGATGCTTCAGGAGAAGTCGTCAATCTTTGCCGCTATCAGTTCTCTGAAACTGCGTGTGGGCTACGGTCTGGTAGGTAATGCCAATCTTACGGAGAGCACCTTCATGGCGAACTTCGCCAACCTGGAGTCTAACTTCGGAACGAGTTACAAGACGGCAAACATGCCCAACTACGACAAACTGACATGGGAGAAGACCGACTCATGGAATGCCGGTATCGACTTGAGCCTGTTTGACAACCGCATCGAGTTTATCTTCGATATGTTCTTAAAGAACACCCGTGACTTGCTCATGCAGACGGCACTACCCTTGTATTCAGGAACCTCCACCAAGGTGACAGGTAGCGCAGAGCCACAATGGGCAAACATCGGTAACATGCGCAACAAGGGTATTGAAATGACCTTGAACGCTCATGTGTTTAATAAGAAACACTTCAAGTGGAAGACCTCTCTGACCTACTCGCTGGTGAAGAACGAGGTGACGAAACTCAACACAGAGACGGGCTTCATCGACAAGACCCTTGACTATGAAGGCTCTGGAGAGACCATCACCCGTACAGCCGTAGGCTATGGCATCAGCCAGTTCTATGGATTCAAAGTGGCAGGACGTATCAACAGTGCCGCCGACTTCCTCCGTGACAATGGTGACGGTACCAGTACGGTGACGGTGGCTACTCCTAACTACCGTGTAGGAACTGTCGTCAGCAATACCTCCGCTAAGAACTTGCTGACCTCCGTAGGTGACCTGTTGTTCAAAGACCTCAATGGCGACGGAATCATCGACGATAGTGATAAGACCTATCTGGGTAACGGACTGCCGAAATACACCTTCGGTTGGAACAACACCTTCACATGGAAGCAGTTCGCCCTCTCTATCTTTATGTATGGCAGTGTGGGTAATAAGGTGTTCAACTGGACCCGTCGTCGTATGGACGATCCCTCATTGACGCCTGGCGGTGCCGCCTGGAACAAATATACCCGTACGGCAAACTATGCGAAATGGGCTTACTATGACGGCAACAGCGGTAATACGAATGTATGGAATGTCTATGTGGCTCCCGGTGCGGAAAGCTCCATCCCACGTATCGACAACCTGCATAACAACTATAACAGTCGTGTAAGCGACCGTTATGTGGAGGATGCCAGCTACCTGCGTATCAAGAACATCACACTGACCTATAACGTACCTAAGAAGTTCATCAAGAAGTACTACCTGTCAGACCTACGTTTCTCCGTGAATATCCAGAACGTAGCGACACTGACCAACTATACTGGCTATGACCCGGAGGTGGGTAGTCAGAACGGACAGTACTCCATGTCGGGACAAGGTATGCTGATGTATGGCGTGGACACGGGTCGTGTACCTGCTCCCCGCTCAGTCATCTTCGGTGTAGAAGCAACGTTTTAATCAATTAGTAATTAATAATTAGAGATTAGTAATTATGATTACCCAAATAAAAAATGTTATTTTGTTATTATGTCTTTCCAGCTTGTTAGTTTGTCTCACTTCCTGCGACAAATACCTGGATACTGACAATGAGCGTGTCGTACCTGCTCATGACGAGCTGGCGGATATCGACGCGTTGCGCGCCACGACAGCAAACCTATACGCACAGCCCTGGTATTACTTCCACAAGCAGCGTTTCATCTCATTGGGGGATGCCCGTGCCAACAACCTGTACAACTCGAACTCCACACTTGGGGAGGTCAATGCACAGGGGACGCTCAATGAGGAGAAACAGAACGCTTCCATCCAGTACTCCTGGGCTAGTCTTTATAATGTCATCACACAGGCAGCCTATATCATCAATGACTATGCACCTTATTGCATAGAGCATCAAATCTGCACCGAGGAAGAGGCTAACGCCTGTATCGGTGAGGCTCGTTTCATGCAGGCTCTTGCCTACTGGTATCTCGCCATGTATTGGCACGACGTACCCATTGTTGACGATCCTGTCAAACAGAGCCCTACCACTTATCCTAATAGTTTCGAGAATGTCATCCAGTATGCCGTCTGTCAGGCAGAGTATGCCGCCAAGTGGCTGCCAGTATCACCCCTCTCCAGAGGACGTGTCTCACAGGTCAGCGCATGGGGTCTGCTCTCCCGTCTCTATCTGACGGCAGCCGCCTGGGCAAAGGGTAACCATTTCACCAACGATTTCCAGACAAAGGTGCTGGATGCTTACTACGAGGGCGATATTGAGTATGAGGCAAAGATTGACCTCACTGAGTTCTACTATGCCAAAGCAGCCTTCGCCGCGCGTAAGTGTATCGAGCTGGCACCGGATGGCGGCTACGGACTGATGGAGAACTACGAGGAGATGTTCCGTGTACAGAACAACAACTGTAAGGAAGTGCTCTTCGCCATCCAGTCGGTAGCATCAAGTACCTCCTACGGACTGGGTAACGAGTTGCAGGGTATGTTCTGCTACGACCGCTGCGTGAATAAGAACTATGGTATGACCTACTCCAACTGGGCAAGCTACGATGCCATCCTCGCCTACCAGCAGCGTGGCGGACTCATCCGTACTCGTGGAAACATCATGCCACACGGTATGACTTACGACTACCTCTATCACGAGCAGGACACTTGTAAGACACACTATGGAAAACACCAAGGTGACACTTGGACAGTGGTACGTGACTCCTGGAACCCCGTAGCCATCAAGAAACAGGTGGTTGGCGGTCCGATGGGTACCGATAATATCGCTATTCAGGGTAACTCTGGTTTCTGTACCCCTATGCTGCGCATGAGTGAGGTATACCTGAATCTCGCAGAGGCGTTGATGGGACTCAACGGGGAGGAGACAACCACCCGCGCAAGAGTACTTGACAATGTCAATATCGTACGCCAGCGTGCCTACAAATTTGAGATTGAGAACGGCACCTACGGTGTCGACGGCAATACAGGTGACTATACCACTCTGAACCTTGACTCCCTGTTGATAGAACGCCGTATGGAGTTCTTCGTCGAGGGACTCTTCTGGACGGATATCGTACGCCGCTCGTTCATGGGGGAGAGCCATCTGAAGAGAATGGTCAACTATATGAACAACCAGATTGCCGAACAGGAGGACGAGCCGCTGATGGGTTGCTACCGCCTGTATAACTACGGTTACCGAAAGAATGCCGACCTGACGAAGATTGGCGAGCCTTATCTGAAAGTCAATGACGCTGACGGTAGCTATCAGATTATCCAACCCAGCAGAGAGTGCGTCCACAACATCCCTTCAGGCAGCTGGTGCCACTCCCAGGACATGACGACTAACGATAACCTCTGGTCGATGATTTATCCTCCCACGGAGGTGATGCAGGACGCTAACCTGTTAGGAGCCCCCATCGACTATGACTTCACGAATGTAATAGAAAACAAAAACGCTTACCGCTATGAAGAATAAGATGAAGAAACTCTATGGTTTACTGCTGCTATGCACTGCTCTCTGCACCATGACAGCATGCAGCAACGACGATGACGAGGCTCCCCGTATTGACAGTGTATGGTTTAATATGGTGTCACGCCCCATCGAGCAGGCTACCTGCGCCTATCCCGGTCAGACTATCTGTCTGCGTGGCAGCGGCTTTGGAGATTTGAAGAAACTCATTGTCAACGGTACGTCGATCAATCTGACGAACCTGTTTGTCTATGAGTCCTCTAACAATATCACCTTCCAACTGCCTTCTGACGTGAAGACGACAGGTGACAATATCCGTGTGGTAACCTCAAAAGGCATGTGTGACTTCCCCTTTATCATCCGTCCTGCAGACCAGGAGCCGGAAATCAAGGCTTTCTCATCGACAACCCTCATCGCTGGCAGCACGCTGAGAATCACAGGTGCTTCCCTCGGTGGTGCTACCGAGGTATGGCTGCCGCTGACCTATGGGGACAAAGTACGATGCACTATCGATGAGACACAGGAGAATGATGACGAGAACGTGTACGTCATCATCCCTGACGATGTTGACTTCGCCACGGGACTCTGTGAGATCGTCATGGAGAAATATGACGAGGAGCGTGACATCATTTATACGGAGAAAGTTTATTCTTCTGCTATTAATTTCACTAATTAAGGTATTCGATATGAAAACATTATATCATATAAATAAGGCAAAGGGATTTCTCATTGTATGCTGCCTGACACTGATTGTAGGATGCAGCAAGGATATCGATGCTCCCTCTTTGCCGGCACCAGAGAGTGTGACGATCGCTGATGGCGTTGCCCTTTCCGCTGACCAGTTGTTCGGTATCTGGGAGGGAACACAGGAAGTCGGTGAGACCAAGGCTGCCCATTTCGAGCAGTCGTATAAGGTGGAGTTCCAGAGCGTAGACGACCAGTCGGCAATCCTCTCTCACTGGTTTACGGACGCACAGACCTCCATCCGTGACTCCGTCTGCAACCTGGAGTATTCTTATGTGTTCGACGGCAAGACCCTCGTCCTGACACCATCAGATGCGGCGAGGAAAAACGGTGCCGTCGCTATCAAGGCAGTACATATCGGCAATAACGTGATGGAACTGTATACGATCAACGAGACAGTGACAACCAAGATGTGCACACTGACCCGCACTGGTGACCCAGAGCCTTCCATCACAGGCGTCAACCGCACCTTGCCTAAGGCTGGTGAGAGAATCATCCTGACAGGACGTAACCTGCAGTTTGTCGATCATATATACCTGCCTACCGCCTCTGGCGAGCAAGAGGTAACGGACTTCACAAGCACCTCTAAACAGATTGAGTTTGTGATGCCGGCAGTCACTGATCTCACGGCAGGTCCGATCCGCTGTAAGTCGGAGGGCGCTCATGTCAGCACCTACTCCCCGGTGATGTTCTGTGACAACTGCGTATTCTTCCGCACCTTCAGCACGAACGGGACAAAGGCTCCATACACTGGTTCTGAGTTCGAGAACACCATCAATATCACTCAGTCGCTGTTTGACAAGGTTACCGTACAGGCTTCTGACGCATTGCCAACTGGTCATGCCCTGGCGGAAGCTTCAGATGTGATTAATCCTGACTATATGCTCAGTTTCTTCGGGGACACTCCTGTTGCCTGGAGCGTTGACGCTGGACTAGATCCCTCTACAGGTCATTTCCGTTTCAGTTTCGGTGACCGCATCCAGTATGTGATCGACCACTCCGACGGACTTATTACCACCAAGAGCAAGTGCTCAGAGGTTGCCGTGGAGATGGATATCTATGTATACAGCAATGGGGAGCCTGTCTGGAACACTGGCTTTATCTCCTTCCGCTTGGACAAAGACCAAGGAAAGTCACTGACCCAGTCTTGGTTTGCGCAGACCGCTATGTGGGACATGAGCACTCCCGTATCGTTTGCTGACGGATGGCAGACCTTTACCATTCCCCTGAATACTTTCAAGGTGACGGAGAGTACTTATCCGACTGTAGGAAGTCTGATGAACTTCTTGTTAGACAAGAAAAAGCAGACCATTATCAAGATGTTGAACTACCAGTTGGATGCCACCCGTCCGGCAACAGCACTGGACTCCTTCCAGTTCTGCGTCGCCAATATGCGACTGGTGCCTTATGGTATCCGGCCTAATACGAAAGAGAACGAATAACACTAAACAGATATACAATGAATACGACTAAGAAAAAGACTCATGTGTTCCTCGGTATGGCAATAGCTATGCTGTCGCTGACAGCTTGCAGCTCGGACGACCTTGCGCCCCAGACGAAGGAGACAATCTCCCTGGCAACCTCTTTGGACGGTATGCGTGGCACTAGTAACCTACAGACCACACAACTGAATTCCAAAGTGAAAGTGGGGGTCTTTGGGTTAGCTGGCACGACCATCCTCGAAAATGGCAACAACAGCCAGTACACCGTGAGCGGCTCTGCCCTGACGGCTGTCGGCTCTGCGATGGAATGGTATAAAGGGAGTGCCAGTCTCTACGCCTACGCACCATACCAGACGGGGTGGAGCTACAACCAGGCAAATGCCTTCACAGTAGCTACTGACCAAAGCACAGATGATGGCTATCTTGCCAGTGACCTGGTTTATGGTGTCCCTGCCACAAATCCGGTATCACAGACCACTGATGCCGTTGTTCTGAACTTCAAACATGTGATGGCAAGACTGACCATCAACATTCAGAATGAAACTGATATAGACCTCTCTGGCGCGCAACTGGTAGTGGCAAACACCAAGGTATCGACCACCCTCAACCCATCAACAGGAGCAATAGGGTCCGCCACTGGAGATGCCACTGATGTCACGGTCCTTGCTACGCTGGGGACCGCCACGACGGCTTATGCCGTTCTGGTACCTCAGGCGATAACAGCCGGTACTGTCCTGATACGTCTGACAACCAGTGACAAGGTATTAGAGGTTAAAGTAGCCGATGACATCACCTTTGTAAGTGGGAAGTCCTATACGTTCACCGCCCATATCGGTTCCGATGCCATCAACTCTCAGATGGGTGAGGATCATGCCACCACACCCGCTAATTCACGTACATTTTTATTTTTTAACTCAATAAATATAACATTATGAAAAAATTATCTATTTTCGCATTAGGTCTCGCTGTTATGACCTTTGCCAGTTGTTCATCAGATGATCAGCAGATGCAAAACAACAGTCTTTCAACCCCTATCACCCTGGTAAGTAATCTTGCGAATATGCGTTCGGCAAATACGAGTCTTCAAAAGACACAGATTGCTGAAGGTATGAAAGTCGGTGTGTTCGTAAAAGATGCTAACGGTTATATCACAGATGGTGATAATGCCGAGATGACCGCTGATGGCAGTGGAAATTTCACTGGCACTACGCTCTATTTCCCTGAGGACGGCTCTAATGTCAGTGTAAATGCTTATGCTCCATATAACGCATCGTTCACCAGTAAAATGGAGGAAGCTGTAGCATTCTCCGTCGCTACCGACCAGAGCACAGATGCCAATTATCTCGCCAGTGACCTGCTGTGTGGAGCTCCCTCAGGAGAGAATGCCTATAACAGAACAACACCTGCTGTTCCACTGGTCTTCACACACATGCTCTCTAAGATGAATATCAAGTTCACATTAAGCGGAGAGACCGATGTGGATCTGAAGGGTGCCACAGTAAGTATCCTGAACACCAAACCTTCTACGACCTTGAAGGTTAGTGACGCTACGCTGGGTGAGGCATCTGGTACGGCTACCGCCATCAAGGCTGTCGCTTTTGCCGCTGATGCCACTGAGTTCGTTGCCAGTGCGATTATCGTTCCACAGACTGTAGGTGCTGATGACTTTATCCAGATCAGTCTTACCGACGGCAGAACACTGACTGCACCATTGAAGAGTGAGACTTCCTTCGTATCTGGTAAGGCATATACCTATACTGTGAAGATTCTTGGAGAGGGTGCTGAGGCTGCCGTTGAGTTAGAGATGACCACACAGATCACAGACTGGGACGATAACACTACCGCCCTCGATGGTGACGCTGAATTAGTGGAGAATGACGAGCCTGAGGTTCCAACAGAGACCACCAAGCTCTATGCCACATTCCAGACTCCCGGCGGCAACGCTTCTTATAGTGCTCCCACCTATGCATGGACAGGTAGCACCAATAACCTGATGACGATTTTTGAGTTTAACAATGGAGAACTGAAAAACTACTCTAAATTAGTATTTACCTTCAGCAACCTGGTAGACGGACCAGTACGTATGGGCTACTATGTTGGCTCGACATTCACGGAGTTTGGTAATGGTTTCTACAGCGCAGGTACCAAGGAGATTGACCTGACGGAATTAGGTATCGACTTGTCGACAGTGACGAAGATCGCTTTTGGCGGACGTAGTAATGCGGGGTCCTGTGATATCCTTGCTTCAGATGTCTATCTGGAGGGAACAGGAAGTGGTAGTGACGAAGGAACTGGTAGTGAAGATGGCAACACTTTGACAGCCACCTTTGGTGATCCAGGTAACAATGCCACCTACAATGCTCCAACTTATACATGGACAGGTAGCACCAGTAACTTGATGCCCGTCTTTGAGTTTGCCAATGGAGAACTTGCCAACTATACAACACTGACTTTCACCTTCAGCAACCTGGTGGACGGTCCCGTGCGTATGGGCTATTATGTAGGCTCAACTTTCACGGAGTTCGGTAACGGCTTCTATAGTGCCGGTACTAAGACGGTTGACCTGACAGAACTGGGTATCGACCTGTCGACAGTGACGAAAATAGCCTTTGGCGGACGTAGTAATGCAGGCTCCTGTGATATCCTTGCTAAGGATGTAATCCTTTCGAATTAAGTAATCATCGTATTCTATGAAATATTTCCCATCAATATCATTCCAAAAGTTAACCTCCCTGTGGTTGATGGTATGCCTTGTGCTACTCTCAGCTTGCAGTGACTCCAAAGAGTTCGTCTATATAGACGACGATGAGGACGGAGAGGTGACCTTGACACTGATGGACACGAATGGTAATACCAACGTGATACCGTCAGGAAGTCAGGTAGGCGTCTATATGGTTGGAGATGATGGGGCAGTAACCTTCCAACAAGTAGGAGTAGGTGGGGATGGGACTCTCATCCTCCCCGCTTCTGCCCGTGGACAGCAACTGTATGTATACAGCCCTTATCAGGAAGACTGGAGTACGGACGCACTGTCAGGTACCCAACTGTTCCAAGTGCAGTCTGACCAGTCTACCTTATCATCTTTTCAAGCCAGTGACCTCATGATTGGCTCTCTTGATAACAGTGACGGCACATATACCTCCATGACTTTCAGTCATCTGATGGCTAAGGTAGTCATCCACATTATCGATGAGTCGGGTCTGGTGGATATGAGTCAGGTTTCCGCAGAGTTGCTGAATGTCTACAATTGTGCGAACATAGATATCAAGAACGCCACTGCGACAACCATCGAGGATGAGAAGACCAATATCCAGATGTATCCAGAAATATCCACTGACTGGCGTTTGTCTACCAGTGCCATCCTGCCCTCACAGACCATTACCGCTGGAACAGATTTCTTTGCTATCACCGTCTATGGTGTACGCCAGACATATTCTCTGACAGAGGACACTGTCTTGAAGAGTGGACAGACTTTCACACTTAATATCCGTCTGACCGACCAAGGTGTAATTCTTGATGGCAGCTATGTCACCGACTGGGAAGAGGATCGTGAGAAGACTATTGAGATTAAATCTTAAAATACGATACAATAATTCCTATGAAAAAAGTTGTCCTAAGCATGAGGCTGGTTGCTTTGACGTGTCTGATGGCATTCTGTATGACGGGTTTTGCACATAATGGCACGGAACTGCGTCGTCCCATATCACCAGAACAACCAGCATGGATTATCCATATCGACGTGTGGCAGTATGCTGACCCACAGAAGATTATTGATATGGTGCCAGAGGATGTGCGTCCCTATGTGATTTTCAATATTGCCACCTCGTCAAGTGATGACAAGTCACCCAACGGTCCTGCTATTTATGACTCATGGATGAAAATCTGTGCGCAGAACCGGGTATGGACGATGATACAATGCGCTAGCGGTTATTTCAATCGCATGCCAGACACACCTAAAGATGTGTCAAAGTATGAGCAGTATTTCAAAGAGTATCCCAACTTCCTCGGATTTAACTTTGCCGAGCAGTACTGGGGGTTCGATGATGAGGGACATGTGACCTTTGACAACCGTCTCCAACTCTTTGCGAAGTTGTTGACGATGTCTCATACGTATGGAGGTTATCTTG
>CALFUF010000106.1 GCA_937916405.1 uncultured Prevotella sp. | reverse complement strand
CGGGCATCATCGCCGAGTTCAAGCGCCGTTCCCCTTCCAAAGGATGGATCAAAGAGGAGGGGAAGGCAGAGGAGATTCCCCTTTTCTATCAAAGTAACGGTGCTACGGCACTCTCCATCCTCACTGACGAGAAATATTTTGGAGGAAAGGACGAGTTTATCCGTATGGCAAGACATGCCGGGGTACACATCCCCATTCTTTACAAGAATTTCATCATCGATGAGTACCAACTCTTTCAGGCTCGTCTCTGCGGTGCCTCCGCAGTTTTGTTGATTGCAGCCGATTTAACTAAGCAGGAATGCAAGTCATTCCTCCATACGGCACATGATTTAGGACTGGAAGTCCTGCTGGAGATGCATCATGAGGAAGAGTTAGAATATGCGGAACTAGAACCTGACATGTGCGGTATTAACAACCGTAATCTCGGTTCTTTCATCACCGACGTACAGAATAGTTTCCGACTTGTCTCCCAACTCCCTAAGGATATCGTTAAGGTCAGCGAGAGTGGCATATCAAATCCTCAAACTATCCGTGACTTACGCCTTGCTGGTTTCCAAGGATTCCTCATAGGAGAGACCTTTATGAAGACTCCCCATCCTGGTAGTACATTAAAGCATTTTATCGCACAATTATGATTATTAAGGTATGTGGGATGCGTGACCCTGAGAACATCCGCTCTGCAGAGAGATTAGATATTCAATGGCTCGGCTTTATCTTCTGGGAGAAAAGCAGTCGCTACGTGAGTGCTCCACCTGTTTATCTCCCCACTAAGCAGAAGCGGGTCGGAGTCTTCGTAGATGCAACCATCAAGGAAGTCATGGAGAAAATAAGGGAATACGCTCTCGACATTATCCAACTGCATGGCAAGGAAAGCCCCACCTACATCCGCCACCTTCGTTCCCTCTGCGGCGACCATGTCGCCGCCATCATCAAGGCACTGAACATCGCCACTAAAGAGGACCTGAAAAAGACGAAGCCCTACGAGTGCATCGTAGATTACTTTCTCTTTGATACTAAGGCAAAGATGGTGGGAGGCAACGGCACACAGTTTGACTGGTCAGTACTCTCCGCTTATCATGGTGACACCCCCTTCATTCTCAGTGGGGGTATCGGTCCTGGTGATGCAGAGAAAGTGAAAGCATTCCATCATCCCATGCTTGCTGGCATCGACCTCAACTCCCGCTTCGAGACCGCCCCAGGACTCAAAGACATTGAAAAATTAAAACATTTCATTTATGAACAAAATCAATAAACTGTTCTCCGAGAACAAAGACAAGAAGTTATTATCCCTCTATTTCTGTGCAGGCTGCCCTACCCTTGAGGGTACTGCCGATGTGATTAAGACATTAGAGCGCAGGGGTATTGCCATGATAGAGGTAGGAATCCCATTCAGCGACCCCATGGCGGATGGTCCCGTCATTCAGGATGCTGCCACTACTGCCTTGAAGAACGGAATGACTCTTCGTAAACTTTTCACCCAATTGCAGGACATCAGAGATGAAGTCAATATACCTCTCGTTTTGATGGGCTACCTGAATCCCATCATGCAATACGGTATTGAGGCTTTTTGCCAGAGTTGTGTGAAGAGTGGCGTGAGCGGAGTCATCATCCCCGACCTACCGTTTAAGGATTATCAAGACTTTATCAAACCTGTTGCTGACCGTTACGACATCCGAGTCATCATGCTCATCACACCAGAGACCTCCGAGGAGCGCATCCGTTTCATTGACGAGCATACAGACGGTTTCATCTATATGGTATCCTCTGCCGCCATCACTGGAGCACAGAAGAGCTTCGATGAGGCAAAACAAGAGTATTTCCGCCGAATCCAAGCAATGAATCTACGCAATCCACGCATGATTGGTTTTGGCATCTCCAACAAACAGACCTTAGAGGCAGCTCAACAGAATGCCGCTGGTGCCATTATTGGCTCTAAGTTTGTCACGTTGCAGAAGGAAAGTAAAGACGCAGACGAAGCTATAGACAAGCTCTTCGATGCTTTAGCACAATAAATAAAAAATAATGTAAAAGTTGGTGGGATTTCATTCTTTTTCATTACCTTTGCACAAACTACTAAAACAAAGAGTAATGAGAAGAATCCTACAACTACTATTAGTATGCCTGTTAATACCTGTTATGGCACAGGCAAAGACTTGGGATGAGGATGAGTATAAGCGTATTGAGCAAAGCATCCGTGTACCGCAGTTTGCGGATAAAGTGTATAACATCACGAAGTATGGCGCCAAGCCGGATGCTACGGCAGCAAAGAACCAGAAAGCTATCCAGAAAGCTATCGACCTTTGCTCCAAGAAAGGAGGCGGTAAGGTCTTGGTACCCGCAGGCACCCGTTTCCTGACTGGCGCCATTCAACTCAAGAGCGGTGTCAATCTCGTCATTGAGGAAGGTGCTGTCTTGGAGTTTGCTTTCGACACCTCACTCTACCCTATTGTCGAGACCTCTTGGGAGGGACTGGAGTGCTTCAACCTCTCCCCTTGTGTCTATGCCTTCAAGGCAAAGGACATTGCCATCACGGGTAAAGGGACCATTGACGGTGGTGGCAGCAATGAGACTTGGTGGCCCTGGTGCGGCAACAAGCGTTTTGGTATGAAGGAGGGCGACACCGTCCACCAGTGGAACGGCAGCCGTGCCCGTCTGCTGAAGGATGGAGAAGACGGTATTCCGATGTATGACGAGCAGGGCAACAGAAATCCCGAGCGTGTCTTCACCGATAAAGACGGTCTTCGTCCGCAACTGGTGAATTTCAACAAGTGCGAGGGTATCCTGATGGAGGATGTCACCCTGCTGCGCTCTCCGTTCTGGGTGATCCATCCCCTCCATTCTACAGATATCACCGTACGCCGTGTGAAGATGATCAACGACGGTCCTAACGGAGACGGTTGCGATCCGGAATGTTGCGACCGTGTACTGATAGAGGACTGTTTCTTCAACACTGGTGACGACTGTATCGCCATCAAGAGTGGTCGTAACCGTGACGGACGTGAGCGTAACATGCCCAGCAAGAATATCATCATCCGCAACTGTAAGATGAAGAACGGTCATGGTGGTGTGGTTATCGGCTCTGAGATATCTGGCGGTTGCCAGAATGTCTATGCAGAGAACTGTGAGATGGACTCTCCTAACCTGGACCGTGTGCTGCGTATCAAGACAAACTCCTGCCGTGGTGGTATCATCGAGAACATCAACATGCGCAATGTCACCGTTGGACAGTGTGGTGAGGCTGTATTGAAAGTCAACACTGACTATGAGCCGAAGGAGGTCTGCTGTCGTGGATTTTACCCTATCGTTCGTAATGTGCTGATGGAGAATGTCACCTGTAAGAAGTCAAAATACGGTGTGATGATTGTCGGTTATGAGGATCCGAAACTTGCCTATACCGTTAATAACATCACCGTCCGCGACTGCCAGTTTGATGGTGTCTATAACAAACCCGTCCACCAGATAGGACTTGCCCAAGACATCAAATACGAGAATCTGATGATTAACGGATCACTGGTATTACAGGAGAAGCCTTACAAGCACTACAGCGAGTGGCTCACTTACTCTGAGATGAAGCGTGTGCCAGAGTCGTATATGCTTGACTTCGCCACCAAACCCAAGTGGAGTTATGTGATGGGCATCGAACTGGAAGGCATGCTCGACACCTATCTGTGCTATGGTGGTGAGGATATCCTGAAATATTGTAAAATGTATACCGATAAGATGATAGACCAGCAGGGAAATATCACGGGCTATGACATCTTGGACTATAATCTCGACAATATCCGTACCGGTCATTTTGTGACACGTATGTACCAGAAGTGGCCCGAGCCAAAAAACCTGCTTGCCATGCAACTCATGATGAAGCAGTTGCAAGACCAGCCACGCACCATTGCCGACAAGGTTTTCTGGCACAAGGCGATCTATGCCTATCAGGTTTGGCTCGACGGTATCTTCATGGGACTACCTTTCCGTTGTCTCACGGCTCCGATCACCACCCAACCAACAAAAAAAGCGAAGCGTAGTTCTGTAAACCGTGATGGCATCACGGCAATTTATGATGATGCCGTGAATCAGTTAAAGATTACCTATAACCGTACCCTCGATCCCAAGACTGGTCTTAACCGTCATGCCTATGATGAGACACGTAAGACGTTCTGGGCTGACAAGGAGACTGGACTCAGCCAGCATTGCTGGGGACGCGCCCAAGGCTGGTATACCATGGCACTTATCGAGGTCCTCGACGCACTGCCAGAGGACTATGCCCGTCGTGGTGAGTTGATAGAGTTGTTGAAGAAAGACTTCGACGCTATCCTGAAATGGCAGGACAAGAAGAGTGGCGTGTGGTTTCAGGTGATGGACTCCCCTGAGCGCAAAGGCAATTATCTGGAAAGCACCTGCTCCGCTATGTTCGCCTATGCGCTCTTAAAGGCATATCGCATGGGCTATGTCGGAGAGAAATACCGTGACGCAGGTATCAAAGCATACAAGGGAATTATCAATAACTTCATCAAGGTGCACCCCGACAAGACAATCTCCCTGACTAACTGCTGCTCTGTAGCCGGTCTTGGTCCAGCCGCCACCCCTGAGGTAGAGGCAGCCATGAAGAAGATCAACCCTAAGGGCAGTGTCAAGGAGAACAGAAAGCGTGACGGCAGTTACGACTACTACATCAGCGAACCCATCCGCGACAATGATGCCAAAGGTGTGGGTCCGTTCATTTGGGCTTCCATCGAAATGGAAATGCTTGGTTACACTACAGACAATCTTGACAAATAAAATCACTATGAAGAAAAATCTATTGACTTCTTTGCTTTTAGCAGTATCACTATCAGCATTGGCTACAGACTACGACCTCAATAAGCCCTTCGGCTTCTGTACCGTATCCTCACGAACAGATGCCACCAGTACTTATGATATTACTGGTGGTGGTTGCTACACCTATCCTATCCCAGATGGATTTACAGGTAATGTAATCACTCTAAAGTCTAATGGACAGGACATGAAAGGTACCATTCAGAATGCCATCAAGAATTACGATGTTGTTATTCTCGATGGAGCTGATGGGGAATTTATAGTCTCAGAAAGCATCGGTTTCGAAAGAGGCGACAAAACCATTATCGGTATTAATAACGCTCGACTCCGTACAAAATGGTATTTGACTGAAGATGACAGAATTGCTTTAGATAACGCTGTAGATGACAGATTTGAACCCGCTGTTACTGGTGTAAAGAACATGAGTACCAGTTCCTCTGATGGTAAAGGGGGGACTTTGAATGGTCAGACTATTAAAGAGCAGGCTGAATATATCACTCGAAAAACGCTGTACGAAAGATATGGGAATGAGAACTATCGTAAAGCGGGAATATTCTCACTTAATAAAGAGAACGTTATTATTCGCAATATCACGTTCGTAGGTCCTGGTGCTGTCGATGTAAGTGGCAACGATCTGTTATCTGCTACTGGTGCCAAGAACTGCTGGGTAGACCACTGTGAGTTTATGGACGGTATGGATGGCAACTTCGATATTACTAATGCTGCCGACTTCAACACCGTCAGCTGGTGTATCTTCCGCTATACAGCGAACTCTTATATGCACCAGAACACCAATCTGATCGGTAGCAGTGACAGTGAGGCTACTGGCAAACTGAACACCACCTTTGCCTTCAACTGGTGGGCTGCTGGTTGTAATCAGCGTATGCCGATGGGACGTGTGGGTAAGATTCACATGCTGAACAACTACTATAGCTGCAGTGGTGCCAGCCTTTGCATGAACCCCCGCATAAACTCCGAGTTCCTTGTAGAAGGTAACCATTTCGCTGCTGGTGTGAAGAACTATTACAAAAACAATGGAGCCACTGCAGTAACATGGGCTGACAATAATATCGTGAAAGAAGCCAGTACACAACCTTCCTCCTTTGGAACAACGGTCACCGTCCCCTATACTTACACCGTTGCACCCGCTACCGACGTCCCCGATGCGGTACAGAATGGTGCCGGCGCTACCCTTCCCTATGGTGAGAATAGTGGCAGCGATACGGAAGGCAGCAAAGGCAGTGTTTTCTGGGCGATGTCATCAAACACCGATGCGGAGGTAAGCAGTGCACTGACAGAGGAGATTTCCACAACGACTTATAACCTTGGCAGCAATCTCTCTAAAAACGGCACTTCCGCTTCTGGAGGCATCACTTTCACCAAGTTCACAACTGAAAGCCCTATTACCGCACCATCTGAGAATGACATCGTCACTTTCTCCATTACCACAAAAAGTGGTTTCCAATTTAAGGCAACAGATATATCCTTCTATGCCTGCAAGTTTGGTACAGATAATGGTACCATCGACATCAAGTGGACGGATGCTGGAGGAACGAGCACACTCCTTGAGAATTCTTCACCAAGTCGTAATAACTACGATGCCACAAAGGGATACAATTACTATACGTTGTATGAGCAGCCATTAACAAACATCGCAAAAGAGACAGAAGGAACGTGCACATTGAAAATCTACCTCTATAACGTAGGATTTATCAAGGAGGGAACTGTAACAAAGAAAGACCTCGGTATAGCACAGGTGATGGTCAAAGGAACCATTACTGATGCCACCGGCATCACCACCCCAGTGATGATCAAAGGCGACGGTAATATCTATAACCTCTGTGGTCAACGGGTCACTGAAAGTTACAAAGGTATCGTCATTAAGAACGGAAAGAAGTATATACAAAAATAAAGAAAGAGGCTCGTAGGAGTCTCTTTTTTTTTGAATCCACTTGGCTTTTTACTCTTTTCTTCGTACCTTTGCAAGGTTATGGATTGGGAACAATATCAGAAACATAAACCATTTGCAGGTGAGAAAAAGCCATCAATGTTAAGACGCCGCATAGGTCATGACTATAGTGCAAGATGCATCTATCTCATTACCATAACAGTAGAAGGACGACGTCCTCTGCTGGGCAAACTCGCCGGAGACGCAGACGCCCCTATTGACAGCGAAAATGCGCCATGTGTAGAACTGACTCCATTAGGTGAGAAAGTCAAAGAAAGATGGATGGCAACAGAGCAATTATACCCACAGATTGAGGTAATAGGACTTCAAATAATGCCTGACCATCTGCATGGCATCCTCTTTGTAAAAGAACAAATGGAATGCCATCTGGGACAAGTAATCAAAGGCTTCAAGACGGGCTGTAACAAGGCTTACAGGGAAATGGGGCTTGCCGTCCACGCTACTATCGTCCCCTCTGCTGCGACCGGGTCGCAGCAAAGAAAACAAGAAAAGCGAGACAGAAGCCTTGACGACAGGGAACACGGACAGTTATGGGCACTGGGCTTCAACGACCACATCCTCTCTGGGAGAGGAGAACTGGCAAACTGGAAACGTTACTTACAGGACAACCCACGCAGACTCGCTATCAAAAAGGCTTATCCAGACTACTTCCGTGTCCGCTTCAACCTGCAGGTTGCCCTACACGCTTACGCTGCTATCGGTAATCGCTTCCTATTGCAACACCCGCATAAAATCCAAGTGCAACTGAGCAGAAGCCTTAGTGAAGAGCAAATCAAAGAGAAGGTGGAAGACTATCTTTCCTTGGCTAAGGAGGGGGCAATCCTCATTTCTCCCGCTATCTCGAAAGGCGAGCAGAGAGTGATGCGGGCTGTCATGAATGCGCATCTCCCCCTTGTCTTCCTTACGCCATGGGGATTCAACACCTTTTCAAAACCAGGACATCAGTATTATGAGGCATGTGCGGAAGGGAAATTACTACTTCTGGCACCATGGCCTCACCAGAACGAGCGTATCGCCCTTACCCGCCAGATGTGCCTGAATCTGAATAGCATGACGAAAGAGATATGTGAGTGGAAACAGAAATAAGAAACCAAATATTTTGTTTCTTTCAGAATTATGATTACCTTTGCACCAGCTAAAACAAAAAGATGATGAGAAAATTAATAGGAATCATGGCGTTGCTGATGTCAGCAACTATGAGCATCGCACAAACGATTGATGAGAGTAAACTGTCTGCGTACGACAAGAACGCACCAATCGGTTTCGGCGCCAGTGTGACTGGTGGCGAAGGAGGTACCACTGTCACTGTGGAGAACTTCTCACAACTGAAAGCCCAACTAAGTGCTTTTGACACCACGAAAAAGATTATTTATGTTTCCGGTACTATCACCTTTGACGGACAATATGAGATGCGTGGCGTTAAAAACAAGACCATCATCGGACTACCTGGGGCTGTCTTCCAAAATCTGAACGAGGACACGCCAACCGCCAATACTGATGCTGCCAAAAAAGCAGCCATCAATAAGACTGGTATCCTACTTGTCCGTGAGTGTGACAATATCGCTATCCGAAACCTCACCTTCAAGAGTGCTGGTGCCTGTGACTTCAATGCTAACGACAACCTGTATCTGCAAGGCAGTACCAATATATGGGTTGACCATTGCGACTTCCAAGACGGTGTTGACGGCAACCTTGATATTTGCCTTGCTTCTGACAACATCAGTGTCACATGGTGTCGTTTCCGCTATTACAAAGACCCACGACCTGCTGGCTATGGCGGCAGTTCTAACGATCACCGCTTCACCAACCTGATAGGCAACAGCGACAGCCGGACGGAAGACCAAGGAAAGCTGAGCACCACCTTTGCCAACTGCTGGTGGGACGAGGGTTGTAAGGAACGTATGCCCCGTGTTCGTTTTGGAAAGGTACATACGCTCAACTGTCTGTATAGCAGTAGCAATACCAGTTACTGTGTGGGAGGCGGCTATAAGAGCAACGTATATATCGAGAAATGTGCCTTCACCAGTGACAAGGCGAAGAAGACTCCTTGGAAAAACTATGCTACCAGTTCTGGCAAAACGGACTATAACGTTACCATCACTGGTTGTGATGGAGCCTCCGACAAGCAAGAACGCTCTGGCAGTATCGACTATTTCGTACCATCAACCCAATATACATACGATAGTTACGATGCCAATTTAGTGCAAAGTACTGTAAGTAATGTTGACAATGGTGCAGGTTCGACCCTGCAGTTTACCTCTTCTTCTGGTATCAATACTATCAAGACCAACCAGCGTTCTGACATGCCACGCTATAATGTCAAGGGACAACAGGTAGACGACACCTATAAAGGGGTTGTCATCCAAGGAGGAGTCAAGTATATCCAGCGATAATCCATTGCTTCAGCATCTATAGAAAACTGTTTCCCAATAGTTTTCTTGC
>CALFUF010000105.1 GCA_937916405.1 uncultured Prevotella sp. | reverse complement strand
ACAGCAACACCACCTGCCAATTTGGCAAGACGCTCCTGCAATTTCTCCTTGTCATAAGAAGACGTTGTCAGTTCAATCTCCTTCTTAATTTGGGCGATACGATCCTGGATAGCATCTTTCTGACCTGCACCATTGACAATGGTCGTATTATCCTTAGAAACAGTGACCTTATCGCAAGTACCCAGCATCTCAAGAGTAGCCTGCTCCAGTTTCAAGCCCTTCTCCTCACTGATAACGACACCACCTGTCAGGATAGCGATATCCTCAAGCATAGCCTTGCGGCGATCGCCGAAACCAGGAGCCTTGACAGCACAAATCTTCAAACCACCACGCAGACGATTGACAACCAAAGTGGTCAGTGCCTCAGAGTCAACATCTTCCGCAATCACGAGCAATGGACGACCACTCTCAGCTGCTGGCTGCAAGATAGGCAGGAAATCCTTGATGTTAGAGATCTTCTTATCATAAATAAGGATGTATGGATTCTCCATCACACACTCCATCTTCTCTGAGTCTGTCATGAAGTAAGGTGACAGATAACCACGGTCGAACTGCATACCCTCAACAACACCGATGTGGGTATCACGGCTCTTGCTCTCCTCGATTGTGATAACACCATCCTTAGAAACTTTACGCATAGCATCAGCAAGCAGCTTACCAATCTCCTCATCATTGTTAGCAGAAACAGTGGCTACCTGTTCTATCTTATCGTAATTGTCGTCAACCTTCTCCGCATTATCTTTGATGAAGTCAACAACAGCCTTCACTGCCTTGTCGACACCACGCTTCAAATCCATAGGGTTAGCGCCAGCGGTCACATTCTTCAGACCTTCTGTTACGATAGCCTGTGCCAAGATGGTAGCAGTTGTTGTACCATCACCAGCATCATCTCCTGTCTTAGAGGCGACACTCTTAACCAGCTGTGCACCTGTATTCTCAAACTTATCCTCCAACTCAATTTCCTTAGCGACGGTCACACCGTCCTTCGTAATCTGTGGAGCACCGAACTTCTTCTCAATCACAACGTTACGTCCCTTAGGACCTAATGTAACCTTCACCGCATTAGCAAGCTGATCCACACCATTCTTCAGCAGATCACGAGCCTCAATATTGAATTTTATATCTTTTGCCATAATACTTAATTTTTTCGATATTCCGATATTTATTTCTCAATTACTGCCAATACGTCTGACTGACGCATCATCAAATATTTCTCTCCTTCAAACTCCAACTCAGTGCCAGAGTATTTGCCGTACAACACTTCGTCACCTGCTTTCAGGATTATCTCCTCATCCTTTGTTCCCTGACCAACAGCCTTAATGGTTCCATGCAGGGGTTTCTCCTTTGCCGTATCAGGAATGATGATACCGCCAATTTTCTCTTCTGCCGGTGCAGGCACTACCAGCACACGGTCTCCTAATGGTTTAATAGTCATAATACTTAAAATTTTAAATGAAACTTCTGCCCTATGAGAAGCGAAAAACGTGCCAATCTTTCTTGACTGACACTTTGGCAGAAAAAGTACTATACCTTATTATATTAAATAAAAAAAGACCATAAAATTTGGTTTTCTTCTCACTTATTCGTACCTTTGACCGATGGTCGAAAGTACTTCCGTTCGAGAAAACTCAAATAAAATTTGGTTTTCTACTCACTTATTCGTACCTTTGCAGAATGTAGTCAATTATAAATAGGTTATGAAAGAGTTTATCAAGTATGTATTTGCCACTGTTACTGGCATTATTGTTTTTTGCCTTATCATGGGTATTCTTTTCGTTATTTCTTTAGTGGGAATTGCAGCCTCATCGGCATCTTCCGTTCCCGTAGAGAGCAACTCTGTATTCACCCTGATGCTTTCCGGTCAGGTAGACGAACGTGCTGAGGAAGACATCATGGGACTCGTGAGTGGACAGGTTAGTGAGAGCCTTGGACTGGACGATATCATTGCCTCCATCAAGAAAGCCAAAGAGAACGACGATATCAAAGGTATCTATGTCGAATCCGGTCTTTTCTCTATTGACACGCCAGCATCAGCCCATGCTATTCGTGAGGCGCTGCTTGATTTCAAGAAAAGCGGGAAATGGATTATCGCTTATGCCGACACTTACACACAGACTGCATACTACATCTGCTCGGCAGCTGATAAGGTTTATCTGAACCCACAAGGGATGGTTGACTGGCATGGTCTTGCTGCAAATCCCATGTTCCTCAAAGACCTTCTCGCTAAGTTTGGGGTAAAGTATCAACTTTGCAAGGTGGGTAAATACAAGAGTGCCCCTGAGATGATGACTGCCGACGGTATGAGTGAGCCAAACCGTGAACAAGTGACAGCCTATATGACTGGTATCTGGAATGTCATGTTGAAGGACGTTGCCGCTAGTCGTAAGATTTCAGTTGACTCTTTGAACGCCTATGCTGACCGCTTCATCGCACTTGCCCATCAGCCAGACCTGGTTAAGATGAAGATGGTGGACAAACTAATGTACACTGACGAAGTAAAGGGAGAAATCAAAAAACTCCTGAAGATTGACGCTGACGACCATATCAAGCAACTATCACTTTCTGATATGATTAACGTGAAAGGCAAGAAAGAGAAAGGAGAGGAAATTGCTGTCTATTACGCTTATGGTGACATCGTCGACTCCGAGACTGGCAGTCTAACACAGCAGGAGCACAGTATTGTTGCGAATACTGTATGTAAAGATTTAGAGAAGCTTGCCGAGAATGATGATGTGAAAGCAGTAGTACTACGTGTCAATTCTCCTGGTGGATCAGCTTATGCTTCTGAGCAGATATGGCATGCTGTCACCAATCTGAAAGCGAAAAAGCCTGTCGTTGTCTCTATGGGTGGGTATGCTGCCTCTGGCGGATACTATATCAGTTGCGCTGCCAATTACATTTATTCTGAGCCTACTACCATCACTGGCTCTATCGGTATCTTCGGTATGTTCCCCGATGTCAGTGGACTGATGACCGAGAAACTGGGTATCAAGTTTGATGAGGTAAAGACCAACAAACACGCTGCTTTTGGTACTATCGCTCGTCCTTTCAATGAAGAAGAGCTTGCCTTACTTGACCAATATATCGGTCGTGGCTATGAACTTTTCCGCAAGCGTGTCGCCGATGGTCGCAAACTCTCTGTTGATGCCGTTGAGGAAATCGCACAAGGACGTGTATGGCTGGGTAATGATGCGCTGGGCATCAAACTGGTAGACGCTATCGGTTCTCTGGATGATGCTGTGAAAAAGGCAGCCCAGCTTGCTAAACTTGATGAATACAAGACTGCCTCTTATCCTGCTCCTACAGACTGGATGGACCTGATTCTGAATATTAACAACAAGAACAATTACCTTGACGAGCAGATGCGTGCCACCTTGGGTGAATACTATGCACCATTCAGTTTTATCAAAGGTATCAATAAGCGGAGTGCCATTCAGGCTCGCCTGCCCTATTTCCTTCATATAAAATAAACAAGGTGTATGAGGGTTGAGGGGGATTTCATTGTCATCAACAAGTGGCTGTTGCCGTTGAGCTGGCTCTACGGTATAGGTGTCAAGCTACGCAACATGGCGTTCGAGCTTGGCATCCTGAAAAGCCGTTCCTTTGATGTACCTGTCATTTCAGTAGGTAACATCACCGTTGGTGGCACTGGTAAGACACCCCATGTGGAGTATCTGATAAAACACCTCAAAGACCTCTTCCATGTCGCTGTGCTAAGCCGTGGTTATAAACGTAAGAGCAAGGGATTCATCATAGCTGACGCAGAGACAACGATGCCAGAGATAGGTGACGAGCCATATCAGATGAAACACAAATTCCCTGATGTGACAGTTGCCGTTGATAAAAGTCGCTGTCATGGTATTGAGGAGCTAACCAGCCACAATAAGTCTTTGGATGTCATCTTACTCGATGATGCCTTTCAACATCGTTACGTCAAGCCAGGAGTCAATATTCTATTGGTCGACTATCACCGACTGGTCATCTATGACGCCCTACTCCCTGCCGGACGACTTCGTGAGCCTTTGTCAGGCAAGGACCGTGCCGATATCGTCATCATCACCAAGTGTCCCAAGGATTTAAAGCCGATGGAGTATCGTGTCATCACCAAGGCGATGAAGCTCTATGCTTACCAGAGTCTTTATTTCACCACCTTACAATATGACGATTTACAGCCCATCTTTGAAGGAGAGTCTCGTCCTTTGAGCAGTCTAAAGGCTAACGAACAGGTCCTGCTACTGACTGGTATTGCATCACCAGAGCAGATTATCCATGACTTAAAGCCCTACACCAAGAATCTCACATCCCTTTCTTTCGCTGACCATCATCAGTTCAAGAAGAAGGATATTCAGCTTATCAACGAGACTTTCGAGCAACTTCCCCAACCTCGTTGCCTTATCACCACAGAGAAAGACGCCACTCGTCTCCACGACGTAGACGGATTAAGTGAGGAAGTACGTAAAAACATCTATACCCTTCCTGTCAGTATCCATTTCATGCTGGACCAGGAAGACACATTCAACAAATATATCATAGGCTATGTACGAAAGAATTCAAGAAACAGCATCTTGGTTAAAACAAAGGATGACCACAAATCCAAAGACAGCAATCATACTGGGAACAGGCCTCGGACAATTAGCTTCCGAAATAACTGATAAGCAGGAGATACCTTATTCAGACATTCCTAACTTCCCTGTTTCCACTGTTGAAGGACATACTGGCAAGCTCATCTTCGGCAAGTTAGGTGGTATTGACATCCTGGCGATGCAGGGTCGTTTCCACTATTACGAGGGTTACTCTATGAAAGAGGTAACCTTCCCTGTCAGGGTCATGTACGAGTTGGGCATTAAGACACTTTTCGTCTCAAATGCCGCAGGTGGTATGAATCCTAAGTTCAACATCGGTGACCTTATGATTATCACCGACCATATCAATTTCTTCCCAGAGCATCCGTTACGTGGTAAGAATTTCCCGACAGGACCGCGATTCCCTGATATGCATGAGACATACGACAAGAAACTCATTCAACTTGCTGCCGATATTGCCCATGAGAAGAAAATCCGTATCACCTATGGTGTCTACATCGGTGTACAAGGTCCGACCTTTGAGACCCCAGCCGAGTATAAGATGTATCACATGATGGGTGCTGATGCGGTGGGCATGTCAACCGTTCCGGAAGTGATCGTTGCTCATCACTGCGGCATTCGCACGTTTGGAATCTCTGTCATTACCGACTTAGGAGGCTTCGACCATCCTGTGGAAGTCAGTCATGAGGAAGTACAGGAAGCTGCAAATGCCTCCCAGCCTTTTATGACAGAGATCATGAGAGAGATGATTATCCGCTCGGAAATAGTAGAGTCACAAAAGACCGAGAAGTTCAATACAGATCACCCAACAGAAGAATGGAAATAGCTAAATTAGGAGAGTTCGGCTTGATAGACCGGCTCACAAAAGATATCAAACCACAGAACAAGTCAACGAAATATGGTGTGGGCGACGATTGTGCCGTACTTCACTACCCTGCCAGCGAGGTTCTTGTCACCACTGACATGTTGATGGAGGGTGTACACTTCGACCTCACCTATATTGACTTGGAGCACTTGGGTTATAAATCGGCAATGGTGAATATCAGTGATATCTTCGCCATGAACGGTATACCCCGCCAACTGACTGTCAGTCTTGCCCTCAGCAAGCGGTTCACAGTCGAAGACATGGAGCAATTCTATAACGGTCTGCGTCTTGCCTGTGACAAATGGAACGTGGATATTGTTGGAGGTGACACCACCTCCTCCTATACTGGTCTTGCCATCAGTATCACTTGTATCGGAGAAGCCCGTAAGGAGGATATTGTTTATCGCAATGGTGCCAAGGAGACAGACCTTATCTGTGTCAGTGGTGACCTTGGCGCCGCTTATATGGGACTGCAACTTTTAGAACGGGAGAAGTCCGTGTACTACGCCCAAGTGGATGAGTTACAGAAGAAAATGGCAGAGGCTAAGGCTAATGGCGACAACCAGAAACTCTCAACTCTCAACTCCCAACTCTCAACGATTGCCTCACCCGATTTCGCCGGCAAGGAATACCTGTTGCAACGCCAGTTGAAGACGGAGGCTCGTGGGGACATCATCCAACGACTTCGTGAGGCAAATATCCGTCCCACAGCGATGATGGATATCAGCGACGGACTAAGCAGTGAGTTGATGCATATCTGCAAGCAGAGCCATGTAGGTTGTCGCATCTTCGAGAAACAAATCCCCATCGACTACCAGACGGCTGTGATGGCTGAGGAGCTGAATATGAACGTGACGACCTGCGCCCTGAATGGTGGTGAGGACTATGAGCTATTGTTTACTGTTCCTATCGGTGACCATGAGAAGATCGAGGCAATGGAAGATGTCAAGCTCATCGGACATATCACCAAGGAGAGCTTAGGACATATCCTTGTCACCCGTGACGACCAGGAGTTTGAGCTTAAAGCTCAGGGGTGGAATCCGCTATAAACTGGCTGGGGGTTTGCCCGGTCAGTTTGATGAAGGCGCGACGGAAGGTGGAGATAGAGGCAAAGCCACTCTCCTTAGCGACATAATCAAACTTATACTCTGGATGCGCTTGCATCATAGGCAGACTGACACGCTCAATACGTAGTTGGTTGATATAGTCATAGAATGTCTCTCCACGTACCTGACTGAGATAGTTGCTGACATAGGTACGGTTGGTATTCAATGCCTTGGCAATATCAGCGAGTGTCAAATTACTGTTCAGATACAACCGCTGCTCCTCTACCATCTGTTCCAGTTGTCCTTCAGCAATAGGGAGCGGATTCTTCTGTGCGGCAGTATCTACCCCCCCCATTTCTTTCTCCACCTCAATAGAATGGAAGTCCCAACTGTAATGCAGCACCATCAACCACAACACGATCGTCGAGATATAGTAGATGATATCCATAAAGACCGTGGCATAGAGGGAGGTGAACAGCCATGCCAACTGGCTGACGATGGCGAAGACAAACACAGGTTTCAGCCATGCCACGTCTATCCTGTCGATATTGGAGAAATTCTCACGAACATACTTGATATGTCGGCGCACTTTGACATATCCTATTCCTACCACCGCCCAGGCATAACACCAAAGGAAGACCACATAACTATGAATGACCCATTTCTCAGACCATATTATATATAATAAGGTGAAAACGGCAAAAGGTACCGACAACAAGAAGATACGCCAACGGGTCAACCAACTGGGCATGACCACCTCGAAGACGAAGACGGTATAGGTCAGAGCCGACCAACCATCAATAATCATAATCCAATCAAGCACCTCCTGACGATACATGCCTGGGAAGGTGGTAATCAGATCTTTCGCATTCCACACTGCCCATACCGCCATGATGCACCCTAACACTGTCTGGAAACGGGTACGCACTTTGCGCCAGAACAGGATATGCAGCGCAAAGATCGTAAAGAATGCCGTAGTGATTCCTATGAGGAATGCTGAAATATTGATGTAGTCTGCCATGATGCAAAGATACACATAATTTATGAAACTATCATTCCGCAAAAGAATCAAAGCGTCAAAATTTACGCATTGACGCATGATTTTGTTTGATTGACGCATAGAGCCACCCTCGCCAACGCCCTTCCTATCTCAAAAAGTTGTATCTTTGCCAAGATGATTTATACAATGTAAACATCTATATTATGAAAAGAACAATCATGATGGTCTGTGTATTGGCAATGACCTGTATAGCCGTCACAGCACAAGTAAAGAAAAGACCGGCTGCTAAAAAGCCGGCTGCCGCTGCCAAGAAACCTGCAGCCGCTAAAGTGAATAACAAGTTTGCCATCCTCCAGTTGGACGAATGGGCTAACAATGGGCTATGGGAGGATGCTGAGAATATCTACATCCTTGACTATCCCAATGGAGACTCCAACGCTCTCCGTGCTGTCAACAAGAAGACGGGAGAGATCAAGATTGTCATCCCCAAGAAGACACGCCGTCGTGCGAAGATTCTTAGCGGTGGAGCGGACAGCACCAACCTCTACTTCCGACTTGCCGACATCGGTCTCGTCAAGTATAACGGTACAGACGTGAACACCTCAGAGGTCATCCTCCCGGAAGGAGCATGGAACGATCCCTTGATATTTCTTATTAAGGCACATGAGCATAAACGGATTATCACTTCCCCCAGCGGTCGCTATCTTGGGTTAATCAACAATGCCACGAATATGATTATCGACCAGAAAGAGCATCGGGTCACTGGTTTTTATGACAAAGCGACAGATGGTCTGCTCAGCGATAACGGTACCCTCATTTATATTAACGGTGATGAGATAGGAGCACTCCCTAAGGGTATTCCCTCCAACAGCAGCCGTGACAAACGGAACGCTATCGGCAGCAAGATATGGAAGATGAAGGAGATCGGCAACGGTGGCGGTGGCGAGCTCTCTGGCATCTGGCGTGATGATGTGGACAGCATGATCTATGTCGGTATGGGTGAGCAGGTGATGCGCTCCCCGATGAAGAAGATGAAATGGGAAGAAGCCTACTGCCTGCCTGGTGAGAACAAGAAGTTTACCCGTATTGCCTGCAATGGTAAGCGTGTACTTGCCGTAACGGACAACTACCAGAAGCATTTCTACGAGTGGGACAACAAAGACCTGAAGGGTGAGCCGAAGATCTCACAGGAACTCACCACAGGTATCGAAGGCACCTACGGCATGTTCGGCATGTTTGGTGAGATCAAGTTCAACCAAGTAGATTATCTGTATTGCGACTGGAACGGCAATTTCTGGATGCAGGAGGGTGACGGCAAGTTCTACATCTATAACCCAGACGGTATCAAGGGGCTCACAACATTGGTAGGAAAACAAACAGCAAACAAACTCCCCGAGGAGGATTGATAATATACCTTATTAATAATATAGACATTTATGAAACAGACAAGAAATCTTTTAGTCGCAGGTGCGATAGCACTGGTGGCTGGTGTGTTCTCCGCTTGCGGAGGTGGTAGTGGTGCAGGAAGCGCAGAGGCAGAAGCAGCCTCCCTGCCAATCGACGGAATCCTCGGTGAGTACCCGAAAGCAGTAGCAGAATACGAGGCAGCCGAAGCAGCAGCCTCCGCAAAGTATGATGAACTGAAAAAGACTAATCCTGAAGAGGCAAGTCAATTCTGGTCAGACTATTTAAACCAAGGGAATACCTTAAAGTTCAAGAAAGAGACTATTCCTGCTATCGAGAAGACACTGGAAGGCAAGGAGATACCTACCGAGGTGGCAGAGGGACTGCCCTTGAAACTCGACAAGAACCTGACACTCGACGACCAACGTCATGCAGGAACCAGCGGTGTATTCACAGCAGAAGCCTCCAAGGATACCAAATACTCCAATTTTGTACCTGTTGCCTTCGATGCTGACGGCAAAGCTATTGCTTATGGCGACGGCATCAATGTGAGAGACTTCATCGCAGGCGAAGGCAAGCCTTTCACCATCTCCTACTTCATCAGCATCAAAGCCTATGAGGCTGCAGGATGGGCGCATCTGCAGAAGATAGTCATCATGGACAAGACCAGCGAGGCTTTCAAGCAGGTGGAGGAGCAAATCAAAGCCGCGAAAGAGGCTGCGAAGCAATGAGATATTTGAGTAGAACAAAAATAAGTTGTCTATGAAAAGATTACTATTTTCTTTTTTCACCGTACTTGTCTCGATAGCCATATTTGCAGGCAATGTGACGGAGCAGCAGGCACTGACGATAGCCCGTCAGTTCATGCAGGGCAAGACTTTCCAGCAGAAGCAGGTGCGTCGTGCCGCCGCAGTGGGTGACAACCAATTCTATG
The DNA here is from genome assembly GCA_937916405.1 of uncultured Prevotella sp. GTDB lineage: Bacteria > Bacteroidota > Bacteroidia > Bacteroidales > Bacteroidaceae > Prevotella. The sequence continues at coordinate 64 of CALFUF010000105.1, read as the reverse complement.
TTTTCAATGCCGAGGGACAGAACGGTTTCGTGATTGTCAGTGCTGACGACCGTACCATACCTGT
>CALFUF010000104.1 GCA_937916405.1 uncultured Prevotella sp. | reverse complement strand
GTTTTGAATTGTTGGAAATCAGCAAAGAATACAAAGGCGGTGAAACATTTGTATCAGCAAAAATCAGATTCACAAATAGGAAAGGGACAGAAACTCTTTACGAAAAATTTGCCATTGTAGGGAATGGTATTTGGTTGATAATGAGGGATGAACAATCCGAAATTATTGACATAAAGAAAGATTCAGAAATGCCATTTTCAATTGTTTCATGTACTATTGCCAATGAGGACTACAATGGAAACAAACTTCAGTTAGATGCTGATAATACTCAATATTTAACTCCAACAATAAAATATAATTGTTCAATATCGCGTACTTACGATATAGCCATAACATCTTGTTCGATTAAAAATATAGATTATAATGGAAATGTATTACCATTTGACTCTGAACACACACAATATTTTCAACCTAAAATCAATTATAATTGTACAAGTGAGGGAACTTGTGATATTTATTACAAATTATATGGTTCCGATGGTTCATTGTTTATTGGTTCAACATCACCTTTGGGATATACCAATAAGGTTTCTGCAAAATTTACATTTGGCGCAGGAAATATTACATTGCAAGGTTGGGGAAAAAGCACATCAGGATACTATAAAACGGGGAGCTATAGGTTTGAATTCTACTATAATGGTGATTTAATATATACTTATAGTTTTTTTGTTCCAAGTGGTAACACTGAGAAATATGATTATGTTGACTTAGGATTACCATCAGGAACGCTTTGGGCTACGTGCAATGTCGGCGCAAGCAAGCCCGAAGAATATGGCGACTACTTTGCGTGGGGTGAGACGGAACCATACTATTCCGTCGTTGGCAATGACACGATTTGGAAGGAAGGCGGTTATGTCTGGAACAATTACAAGTATTGCAGTTCTGACGAATACATGACCAAATACGTTCATGATGACCGGTACGGTACAATTGATAACAAGTGGACGCTTGAATCTGATGACGATGCAGCAACCGTCAATTGGGGCGGAAGCTGGAGAATGCCGACCAATGATGAGTTGGAGGAGCTCCTGAATGCAGCTTATTGCACCCAAGAGGCGACAACCGTAAATGGCGTTTCTGGTCGTAAGTTCACAAGTGTATCAAACGGTAATAGCATTTTCTTCCCATTCGCAGGAAGCATAGAGGGAATCTATTTACGTTCGTTGGGAACATCTGGAGATTCTTGGACAAGTTCTTTGGCTTCAGCCGATACGAAAGAAGCCAATTGTTTCTCTTTTTGGAATGCTTCTGCCAATAATTACACTATTTCTTCGCGTTACATCGGAATGCCCGTCCGTGCTGTCCATCCGGCGGAATAGTTCCATTGGCCATAAAACGGATAAAATAGGAGGGTGTGTCAAAATAGGCACATCCTCTTTTTTTTACGCAAAGCCCCGACTTTCTCAAGCCAGGGCTTTGTTATGTCGTAAAGTTTTTGTACTTTACAAAAGCGAAGGTGAGTATTCCCGTTTTGGGATCAAACAGCTGCTCACGAAAGCACTCATGTCCATGAACGGTGTTATAATAAGTGATGAAGTAAGGCTGCTCATAAGCATGGAATGAGCCATCGTTCGTATTGACTTTGCGATGTTCGTCGAAATAGAAATTGAGTGTCCCCTCATTATAGATATCGTGCTCGATGCTGACGATTTAATTGTAAGAAATCTCCATGTCCTTGGCAGGATGACCGTCTTTACCGTTATTGGCAATCAGTTCCTTTGCCTCCGCATACATCTTGCGTATCTCTTTGATACGCTCACTCTTGTCCTGAGCCTGTGCGTTACTGAGTCCTAACAAGCAAATCATAGTGAATAGAATGGTTCTGGTCATAGTCTTTGGTTTAAATTGCACGTTGCAAAGATATGAATAAGTGAGCAGAAAACCAAAAATATATTTGGTTTTTCTCTCAAATCTTACTAACTTTGCACATATGATTGACAGGGCGACCATCGATAAAATAATGGATGCCACCAATATCGTGGATGTGGTGGGCGAGTTCGTTAACCTCCGCAAAGCGGGAGTTAACTATAAGGGACTATGCCCTTTCCATGACGACAAGACCCCGTCGTTCATGGTGTCGCCCTCCAAACAAATCTGTCATTGTTTCGCTTGTGGAGAGGGAGGTAATGCCATCAACTTCCTGATGAAGCATGAGCAGATCACCTATCCGGAGGCATTACGCTGGTTGGCAAAGAAATATAATATTGAGATACAGGAGCGTGAGATCTCTGACGAGGAGAAGAAGGAGCAGAGCGAGCGAGAGTCGATGTTTGTCGTCAACGAGTGGGCATGTCAGTATTTCCATGAGATACTGAATAACGATGTTGACGGACAAGCTATCGGTAAGCAGTATTTCCGCAGTCGCGGCATCCGTGACGATATCATCCAGAAGTTCCAGTTGGGTTTTGCCCTTACCAAGCGTGATGCTTTGGTGAAAGAGGCTCGTCGTAAAGGCTATAAGGATGAGTTCCTGGTTAAGACGGGTTTGTGTATCGAGAACGAGCGAGGTATCTACGACCGCTTTGCTGGTCGTGCTATCTTCCCATGGTTGAATGTCAGTGGTAAGGTTGTCGCTTTTGGTGGTCGTAAGCTAGATGCCGCCACGAAAGGAGTGCAGCAGAAATATGTCAACTCGCCTGACTCGGAGATCTACCATAAGGAGCGTGAACTGTATGGTATCTATCAGGCGAAGAAAGCGATTGTCAAGGAAGAGCGAGTATATATGGTGGAGGGCTATACCGATGTGATAGCCATGCACCAGTGTGGACTGGAGAATGTGGTGGCAAACTCAGGTACGGCACTCTCTGTCTATCAGATTCGTCTGTTACATCGTTTCACCCAGAATATCACGTTGCTTTATGATGGTGATGAGGCAGGTATCCATGCCGCCATGCGAGGAACGGACATGTTGTTGCAAGAGGGGATGAAGGTGAAGGTACTGTTGCTGCCCGATGGTGACGACCCCGATTCATTTGCCCGTAAGCATACAGCGACAGAGTTCAAGGATTATATCGAGGAGCACCAGACCGATTTCATCGAGTTTAAGACTGACTTGTTATTGAAGGGTGTGAAAGACCCCATCAAACGAGCTGAGGCTATCAACTCCATCGTGCGCTCAGTCAGTGTCATCCCAGACCCCGTGGAGCGTTCCATCTATATCTCAGACTGTGCTCGCCGTCTGAATGTTGACGAGCGGACTCTGATCTCGCAGACCAATAAGTTTATCGCAGGAAACAAGGAAGAACAACAGAAGGAAGCTGAGCGTGAGAGTCGCCAGCAAGAGAGTGTGCCAGTCACCCAGTCACCGATAGGGTTGCATACTCCCCAAGAGCAAGCAACAGAAGTGGAGCGTCTGCTCATCCAACAAGTCATCCGTTATGGTGATGTCGTTGTTGTCAATGAGGACACAGAGGAATACGGACACCTCCGACTCACAGTCGCCCAGTATATCGCTTTTGACTTCGGAGATGACGGACTTTCCTTCAGCAACCCCCTCTATAACCGTATTCTACAGGAGACCGTTGATCATGTTGGAGAGAAAGGTTTCAAGGCAGAGACTTATTTCACCCAGCATCCTGACGTGGAGATTAGCCAACTAGCCCATCGTCTCGCTGTTGACAACTACCAGTTAGGAAGTAAAAACAAAATAGAGCCGACAGCAAGGGATTTGCGACAACGGGTGGAGCATCTGATGCTCGACTTCCGTTATAATATCGTGATTAATCGTCAGAAAGAGATTATGAACGAGATGAAGACGGAGAAGGATATGGGACGGATAAAAGAGCTCATGAGCGAGTACAAGTCTGTGTCAGAGTTATACCAGCAGATTGGTAAAATGTTAGGACGATAGCGGAACATGCAGTCATTATTATATATTATTGGTGTAACCCTCATGTGGATAGTCATTGCCATGACTGTCATTCATGTGGTGATGGACAACCGCCAGCCAGCCAAGACGATGGCATGGGCACTGGTGATTATCTTCGTACCCATCATCGGACTCGTGTTCTATCTTTTCTTTGGTATTAACCACCGAAAAGAGCGTATGGTCAGCCAGCGTTCTCTCGACCAGTTGACGAAACGCTCGATGCTTGGGTTCGTGGAGCAGCAGAACCTACGGATTCCAGAGCGGCAGAAACAACTTGTTGATCTCTTCGTCAACCAGTCGTTCTCCTTGCCTTTCAAGGACAACCAGATGGACATCATGACAGACGGCTATGCTTTCTTCCCAGAGTTGTTACGGGATATTGCGGCAGCGAAGCATCATATCCATATCGATATGTATATCATCGAGGACGACCCTTTGGGACGACTGGTGGCTGACACCCTCATCGATAAGGCACGGCAGGGTGTGATGGTGCGTGTCATCTATGATGATGTGGGCTGCTGGAATGTGCGACATGACTTCTTTGAGAAAATGCGAGAAGAGGGAATCGAGGTGGCAGCCTATCTGCCTGTGCGCTTCCCCTCGTTCACGAGTAAGGTGAATTACCGTAACCACCGAAAGCTGATTGTCATTGATGGTGTGACGGGCTATATAGGTGGTATGAATATCGCCCTCCGTTATGTGAAAGGAACGGGAGAGCAGGCATGGCGTGATACTATGTTACGAATGACAGGAGGAGCGGTCTATGGTCTGCAGCGTGCCTTCCTCATCGACTGGTATTTTGTCGATCGCACCCTGATAACCGACCGTGTGTATTACCCCCAACTCTCCACTCTCCACTCTCCACTCTCCACTAACAACTGTCTCGCACAGATTGTGACGAGTGGTCCTACCAATCCTTATCCTGAAATCATGCAGGGGTATGTGCGTATCATCCTCTCTGCCCGTCGCTATGTGTATATCGAGACTCCTTATTTCCTGCCCAACGAACCCGTGTTGTTTGCTATTAAGACAGCGGCACAGGCAGGTGTCGATGTGCGTATCCTCTGTCCTCTACGTTCTGATGCCCGTTTTACTGACTGGGCATCCCGCTCTTACCTCCGTGAGATTCATGAGGCAGGGGTACAAGTGTATCTCTATCAGACAGGTTTCCTACATTCCAAGATGATGGTTTGCGACGATAGTATTGTCACTAGTGGCTCCACCAATGTGGACTTCCGATCCTTCGAGAACAACTTTGAGGCGAATGCCTTTATCTACGATGAGGGAACGGCATTGCGCATGAAGACCGTGTTCCTCCATGATCAGGAACAATCTGTCCTATTGAGCGACCTGCCTCATAGGATTCATCCGAAATTTACGAAGCGGTTGTGGGAAAGTGTTACTCGGCTGTTGTCACCACTGCTGTAAATATAAAACGCATTGAGGGTGTGTCAAATGGCACGCCCTCTACAGAATATGTAACAACTCTTTATGTGGCACATAATGCCTTATTAAACAACAGAAAGTTATTGAACCTCTCTTCAAACATTGCTTATTTGGTAAATGTTGTTATGTTTCCATATTCACCCGTTTCTATGGTCAGACTATTTCCTGTATAGGTGAATTGAAGGGAATAATCTGGTACTAAAATATCTGAACCAAAAACGGGCAGGGATTCTCGCTTTCTCTGCCCGTTTTTTTAGTTCTTCTTCTTCACAGATGCTTCCTCATCATTATCTGCTACGATATGGTGACTTTGGATGTACACGCTCTTACTTCACGAACACTTTCTTTGTCGAGCCATCACTCATACGGATGATGTTCACGCCCTTTTCTGGACCTTGGAGGCGGTGGCCACGCAAGTCGTATCTTGCAACCTCACACACTTTGCCAGTTCCTAACACGGTGCCAATACCCGTAGGATTCTCTTCTGTCTCGAAGGTCTGCAGTTCGCCATAGAATGTCTCACCTTCCGAAGTCTTAACGAAGGCCACACAGCAGTAGGTCGAGTTGTATTCGAGGTTGGTTAGTTGAGCGGTCATGATGTTCCCACTGGCCTCAACAATCTGTGCATTGCTGGGAATGTCTGTAGACTTCACTCTTGCTGCAGCACGAACTTGTGCCGTCTGCGTCCAGTATATGAAACCTTGCTGTGTCACATTGTCGGAACCACGCATCACATAGCCTTTCACTATGGCCATGTTGCCCTCCACCTGCATCTGGGCATAGGTGTGTACCGTAGGCTCGAAATAACTTGTGTTCGTGGGATCCAGACCGAGCCACTCACCATAATAGGTCTGCCCGCTGTCGCTGATATAGTATGGGCGGAACTTCCATAGTTTCTCCGTGTTCAGATTGCGTATGTACCCTTCCATGGTGCCTTCATAGAGGTATGCCACACCACGGTTGGAGTTAAACTCGTCCGTCCAATCGGTGCGTCTCCACTCGAAGCCGACGTTCTCTTCTTCATAGTCAAGGTTGGTCGTGGCTGCCACGACAACATTACCAGGTGATGCCACCTTGGGCTGTTGAGCAACAAGGTTTGCGGTGGCGGTGCGAATGACGGTTGTAAAGGTGTATGGTGTTGAACTCCAGGTATTCTTGGGCACATACACGGTAAATTCTGCAGTATAATTCTTATCGGGATCGAGTCCTTTTAGGGAGATGGTATTTCCCTCTTGAAGCACGCCATTGAGTTTTATCTCCTGCTTTGTCACGGTAGCGTCGCCTTCTTGATATTTACCCAGAATTTCAATGGACGATGCTGTTTCATGACTGCTTATTTCAAGCCCCAAGTCTTTGGTGACCAATGTGCCAGACATCTCATAGGTTGCATTGCCTATAGAGGCGACTATCTTGACGGTGTTTTCGGTATTGGGCATATAGCCAGTAAACAGATATGTGTCATCTTCAATGATAGTGTTGCCCCATTTGTATGTGACACCCTCATATTTATTGGTGATTTTTGCGGTAACTGTAGTCTGCGTGGCTGATACCTGATTCACCTTTGACATTAATAGTGATACATAATGATCTCCTTCCTTTGCCAATGGTGTGTAACCTGCGCCCCAGGCAGCGAGCATCGTCTGAGTAACTTTGTTTACATATAAGGTGTGGAATTGAGCGGTTTGCCAACTATAATTTTTTTGTTTTACAAATGCATCTTTTCCTATTGATGAGATATTATCTGGCAGAGTAAATGAACTTATTCGACCTGTAAGGTTGGAAAAAGTAATATCAGGCAGCTTCGGTTTCAGTCA
>CALFUF010000103.1 GCA_937916405.1 uncultured Prevotella sp. | reverse complement strand
CAGTTGTTCGGCTATAGGCGAACGGTTGAAAGGATGCCACTTTACCCCTCGAAGGGCGGCACTAATACCCCAACAACGGTAACCGGTTACCCCTACGGAAGGCATCTTCATTATCGATCGGAGGCATCGGAATAAAAAGGGCACCCACATTGGATGCCCTTTTGAATATGGATAGGATAGGGGATTAGTTCTCCCACTCATAAAAATATAGCAAATCAAATTAACCCTGTTATCCCTGCTACAGGATGACAATAATCACTATCTTTGGTCATCTATCCGAATAGTTTGCCGACGATGTCGAGCAGATTGCGGATGGTCTGCTTGTCGGGGACAGGAATCTTCAGGGAAGTCTGACCAGTCTCGGTATCGATCTCAACAAGTGAGTTGACAAGTTGTTCGGTGGCATCTGGCGATTTCAGCATGGCGGCAAGACCGCTGAGGAAAGAGGTGCCTTGGGCAATGAGATCCTTTGGAGTCGTAGGTACTTGTGGACGGTGAGATTCGGAATCTGGCAGGGCTTGTGTACTTGGCTCGGTTGCAGCATTCTCTCGTGGAGACTCCGTTTCCGTAATAAATTCTTCTGAGGCTGTCTTTGTTGCTTGGGGCTCTGTTGGTGCTGTTTCGTTAGACCCATTTCCTGTAACTTGGTGCTCTTCCGATTTCTCTTCTTTCTCCATCATCTCGCCAAGTGTATCCATCATCTGGCTGAACTTCGAGCCGTCGCTGAGGAAGATGGTGTCCTGTCCGTTGTCGAGTACGCCTTCGAACATGGCCGACTTGAAGCGCAGTTTGTCGAGCATCTGCTCTTCAATGGTTTGTGCCGAGACGAGATTGATGACCTGTACGTTGCGCTGTTGTCCGAGACGGTAGATGCGGGCGATACGCTGCTCAAGAACTGCTGGATTCCAGGGCAGGTCCAGATTAATAATGGTGGCAGCCGCCTGAAGATTGAGACCAGTGGAGCCTGCATCGGTGGAGAGGAATACTCGACTGTCGGGATTGTCGGCGAAGTTGGTGATCATACGACCGCGAGCCTCTGAGGGCACGCCACCATGCAGGTATTCAAAACCTATCTTGCGCTTCTCTAACTCCTGTGCGATGAGGCGTGTCATCCGTTCCCACTGGCTGAAAACGACAACTTTTTCATTTTCTGACTCTAACAAGGATGTGATGATGTTCAGAGCCTCGTCAACCTTCGTGTCGTTGCGCGTCTTCTGGTCGAGGATATAGGTGCTGTCGCAGAGCATCCGCATCTGTGAGAGACAGAGCAACAATCGGTTGCGGTCTTTCTCTGAGAGGAAATGCGTCCGTCGCCATTTCGTGACGATTTGACTTACGACGAACTTCAACTCTTCATGCTCTCCTCGCTGCTCCTTCGTCATCGGCACAAAGAGAATCTTGTCCTGACGTTTCGGCATCTGCAAGGCTACCTGCTTTTTGGTGCGGCGAATCAGTCGCTGGCGAGTCATCTCGCCCACCTTGTTCAGATTCTTGTAGCCCACCACCTTGCCCGTCTCGTCACTCACAATGCACTCTGTCTTGAATTTCCAGAACGGACCAAGGCAGAAGTTGTCGGCAAACTCCATCACGGAGTAGAGTTCTTCCAGTTTGTTCTCAAGAGGTGTGCCGGAAAGGATTACTGCATATTGCGACACTACCCGGCGCATGGCCATCGAAATCTGCGTGTTCCAGTTCTTCAGCCGTTGTACCTCGTCCATGATGAGAAGGTCAGTCTCCAACTTGCCCAGTATCTTGATATCGTTACAGGCACTATTGTAGGAGATAATTTTATAAGGTACGTCCAACAGGTACTGGCTGATGCGCTTATGGTGCAGCCCCTCAATGACATGAGCCTGCTGACCTGTGAACCGCTCAATCTCGCGCTTCCACTGATATTTCAAGGATGTCGGGCAGACGATAAGAGTAGATTGTATCAGTTTCTCCTTGCGCATCAGTTCGGCAGTGCCGATGGCTTGGATGGTCTTGCCTAACCCCATCTCGTCGGCAATGATGCTCCTGCCTTTGGCAAAGGCGAATCGGATACCTTCCTTCTGATAGGGATAGAGTGGGGTGGTGAGCAGTTGGTCGAGCATCTCGTCAGTATAGCAATGCAGGATGTGCTGACGAAACTGCGTTTCTCGTTTGTCAATGATGAAATCGATGGCATCCTGATAGAAGCGGAAGGTATCGCTGATGGCAACGGCTTTCATGGAAAATTCTTCCACGTGGCTGTAGGCATCCTCCAGCATCATGCCATTGCGGTCGAAATATTGCAGTGCCAACTGCTCATATTCCTCTTTGTGGTCAGATCCAATGCGAATGCACACCTTCCTTGCCTCACCTGTTATTCCCTCCGTTGGCAGATATTTCAGATAGACAGACGTATAGGGTGGAATCTCCTGATGTACGCGCACCCGTCTGTTGCCACCAATCCACGACTTCACTGCCTCCAAATGTTTGCAAGTACCAAGTTGGGCAGTCTTAAAGTCAAAGCACGAGCAGTAGTTCCACTCACTCTTGGCTCCGCGATACACTACCTTGTATTCCAGCTTCGTCTTGGGACTCTTCACGCTGTATTCGCCGGGCAGCAGCTTATCATCCACACAGGAAATACCAAAATGTTCCTCCTGGGCAATCTGTTTGCGCAGTGCTATTTGCCACTCAGTCAGCGACATTCCGTCAGGCTTCACAATCCATGAAATCTTTGTATGCTTTGTCGATTTACCCTTTGGTCGAGTCTGCTTACGCTCGGCAGAGCCCAAATGAGTCTGGCTCTGCTCTCGCTTATTCGCTTCCTTCGTTTTGGCAGTTCCCCCCTTCTTTGTCGCTCTTTTCTTGTCTGTCGTTTCTGTCTGTTTCTTCACCATTGTCTGTAATTTTACGTTTTCTACCGACAAATTTAGTGATTTTTTTAGTAGAATCGCATAGTTTTCTCCATTTTTATAGATTATTGGCGAAAACTTTGTCCACTGTAAACAAATTCAGAAATGTATTATGGCATGCTATTTCCTTTTTGTCATGTCTTTGGGAGTGAAATCTAAATGATTATTTTGTTTTCTTCTAACTTATTCGTAATTTTGCATTTGCAAAACAATTTATACAATGAAACGTACGATTCTATATACATTATTTATTATTGTAGGGACACTCAACGCCATAGCTCAGGAGTATGTCGGCTATGACGTGCAGTGTGAGGACACTTGTTCACATGTGCACGGTATTGACATGAGCCACTATCAAGGGAATGTGTTTTGGGAAACAGTAGGTGACAATACGAAGATGGCGTATGTTTACTTGAAGGCGACGGAAGGTGGCGACAGAATTGACGAGATGTTTGAACGCAATATCAATCTTGCTCATCGCTATGGGCTGAAGGTAGGCAGTTATCATTTCTACCGCCCGAAAGTCGATCAGACTATTCAGTTAGAGAATTTCAAGCGTCAGTGTTTACCTGGTGAACAAGACTTGATACCGATGATCGATGTGGAATCGTTGGGTGGTCTCCCTGTTAACGTGTTCTGCGACTCGTTGTTGAAGTTTTTGGATTTAGTGGAGGAAGCCTATCGTCAGAAGCCGTTAGTATATACCTATCGTAATTTCTACAATAAATATCTGTTGGGAAAGTTAGATGACTATAAACTGATGATTGCCATGTATACCGATGAGGAACCTGTCTTAGCTGATGAACGAGACATTGTGGCATGGCAGTATACGGGAAAGGGGAAGTTGACGGGTGTCAACGGTTATGTCGACAAGAGCCGGCTGATGGGGCGCCATAAGTTACGCGAGCTACGCTTCAAACATTTTTAAGAGTTTTATTCCTCGATGTGTGACAGGGAATGCGCGAAGTTCGCAAAGAAATTGGTGACAGCCTCGCTTGGGTAATAACTCATATACTTAGCTGAGTGGCGTACATGCCACATCATAGCACCAGAGTTAGTGGTGCTGACAAACACATTCTTTCCTTGTGTGAAATACCAATCGGAAACCTGTTCGCTACTGGTGTTGAGAATATCGTCTGCAATACGAATGGTATCCTTGTTGATTCTTACTGTTGTAAAGGGAATCTCTTCCTCCTTGAAGTCAAAGAAATGGATGAGTAGAGCAGCCTCTAAACGGGTAATCTTTGTCATCTGCAGTTTCTTAATCCATGCGGAGAGTTGCTCATAATTAATCTGATCCTTCGTAGTACGAAGATAAATGCCAAGTTCCAGCAGGTGACGCATATTGATACCCTGTGTGAGGATAAAACGAGCCAGTCGGATGATGTTATAAAGAAGTTCGAGGGTAGGGGTATCTCCCTCTTTCTTGGTGAGATTCTGTAGTTTGTGGTTCAGAAGAGGGTTGGTAAGCCGTTGCTCCTCATCCTTTATGATCTCCGTATCTGCTTGCAACGCACTCTCTTTCCACAGCGCCATCTGTTCTTTTGGTATCTTCAGAAAGAAATCATCTTTGGAGGCATTAATACCATCATAGACCCATGGTGTGACATCATGCATCTGGGAGAGGTGGTATAGCCTTTTCCATTTCCATGCTGACATGGGCTCTATCTGTTCTCTTATCCCAAAGGCTCCGCTTTTAAGCAGTCTGAGGAAGTTCCGCTGTATAATGTCCATTATGAGTATTTTTTAGGGTAACGTACAAGGATGGCAAATAATGACATAATTCCTAAGAGGAAAGGATAATAGAGGTAAGGCACAATACTGATAGGGTTGAGGGCAGCAAGTCCACCTGCCATCAGTAACTGTGCACCATAAGGGATGATTCCTTGCATCATACAAGAGAACGTATCAAGTATTGATGCGCATTTCCTGTTGTCTACTCCGAAGCGGTCGCCAATCTTCTTAGCGATGCCCCCTACTGTTAGGATGGCGACAGTATTGTTTGCCGTACAGATATTCACCAATGATACAAGAGCGGCAATAGATAACTCAGCCCCTCGTTTACTATTGACATGGCGAGTCATTCGCTGGATAATAAAGTCTATACCCCCATTATGTTTGATTAGTTCCAAAAGACCTCCAGCCATAATGGTGATGATAATCAATTCACCCATACTCAAGATACCATCGCCCATCGCCTTCATCCACCCATAGATGTCAAAAGCACCATAGCAGAGTCCGATGATTCCTGAGAGCAGTAGCCCAAGGGTTATGACAGCCATCACGTTCATGCCTAAGATCGCTGAGACTAGCACTACCAGATAGGGGATGACCTTCATATACTCAACCTTGCCGACCTGATGCGCCGATTGTGTGTGGAAGCCCATAAAGAGATAGACAATCAGCATGACTACCGCAACAGGCATGACGATATAGGAATTGACTCTGAACTTATCGCTTAGTCGACATTCCTGTGTTGAGGTCGCTACGATAGTGGTATCGGAAATAAACGAGAGGTTGTCGCCAAAGAAAGAGCCACCTACTACTATTGCCACTATCATAGGCAACTCCATTCCCGTATGACTGGCAATACCAGCTGCAATAGGTGTTAATGCCACGATAGTCCCCACACTTGTACCAATAGATATGGAGATAAAGCAGGCTGCGATAAACAGTCCAGCAAGAAGCATGTTAGCAGGTAATAAGTTAAGCGTGAGATTGACAGTGGCATCAATAGCCCCCATAGTCTTTGCTGTATTGGCAAAAGCACCAGCCAAAATAAAGATCCAGATCATCAGCATCATCTGTGATGTACCAGCACCACGGCTGTAGATGTCAATACGCTTTATGAGAGGAATACCCCCGGAAATTGTGACGGCATAGATGCTTGCCACCATAAAAGCTACAGTGATAGGTACTTTGTAAAAGTCACGAGCGATGATGCTCGTGACTAAATAGAGTACTATAAACACCAGAAGCGGTGATAATGCAATGAGTCCTTTCTTCAATTCTCAAAAATCATTATTATAGAGTGACACCATTCTTAAAGATGGAGATCTCACGATAGCCGTTAGCCTCGTTTCGAGCATGTTCGCCACTAGCAACGGCAAGTACCTTGTCGATAAACTCAGGAACGAGTTCCTGCATGGTGCGCCCCTCAACCAACTGTCCTGCGGAGAAGTCTACCCAGTGGGGCTTATTCTTAGCGAGTGTAGGATTTGTGGCAATCTTCATGGTAGGAACGAAAGTTCCGAAAGGTGTGCCACGACCAGTGGTAAAGAGTACTATATGACAGCCGCAGGAAGCAAGTGCCGTTGAAGCGACCAAGTCGTTTCCCGGTGCTGATAGCAGGTTAAGTCCATCATGCTGTAGACGATCACCATATTCCATCACACCACTTACGGGAGCCTTCCCGCATTTCTGCGTACATCCTAATGCTTTATCTTCCAATGTAGAGATTCCACCGGCTTTGTTGCCTGGACTTGGGTTTTCACCAACGGGCTCACCATGGGAGAGGAAATAGTTCTTGAAATTATTAATCATCGATACTGTCTGGTCAAACAGTTCTGTCGTCTCACAACGATTCATCAGAATAGTCTCTGCTCCAAACATCTCAGGAACCTCTGTCAATACGCTAGTACCTCCCTGTGCTACCAACCAATCACTGAATTCACCCACCAGCGGGTTAGCGGTAATACCACTGAAGCCATCAGAACCACCACACTTAAGACCTACACGCAGTTTGGAGACGGGAACATCCTGCCGCTTGTCCTGACGAGCTACATCATATAACTCACGGAGTATCGCCATACCTGTCTCCATCTCATCACCCTCTACTCGTTGTGTGACAAGTAACTTGATGCGTGACTTGTCATAATCACCCAGCATAGCCATGAAATCTTCAGGTTGATTGTTCTCACAACCCAAACTCAATACGAGAACACCGCCAGCATTGGGGTGTAGACAAATGTCGCGAAGCACCTTACGGGTATTCTCATGGTCTTCAGAGAGCTGAGAACAACCATAATTATGGTGCCATGTCCAGATAGCGTCGATATCCTTTTCACCAGTCTCCTGACGTAAGCGTTGAGCAAGGCGCTCGGCGATGCCATTAACACAGCCGACAGTTGGTACAATCCAAATCTCATTACGTACACCCACATCACCATTCTTACGAACATATCCCTTAAAGGTCCTGTTCTCATTTTTGATAGTAAGAGGCTGATTTACAGGGTTATATGTATATTCAAGCGTTCCGCTTAGATTGGTCTTGAGATTATTCTCATTTACCCAATCGCCAGCCTTCATGTCCTGACGTGCATGACCAATAGGGTAGCCGTATTTGATGATATCCTCGCCCTCTTTTACATCTTTGATTAAAACCTTGTGACCAGCGGGCGTGTCTTGATTCACAGTAATTTGCTTTCCGTCGATGTCTATGATGTCACCCTTCTTTTTGGGTTGGAGGCACACCACTACAGAGTCGACGGGATTAATCTTTAAGTAGGTCTTCATTTCCATAATTGTATTTGTTTAAGTAGTTTATCCAATGTTTTTACGACGGTAAAAGTCGATATTCTCTTTCGTCAGTAGTTCGATAGGCATATAGTTGACAGGTTCCACTTCTTTCTTCAGTACGATAGCATTGAAAAGCGTTTCGATACAGGAGTAGCCCTGCATGTATCCATGCTGTGCTATTAAGAAAGAGATACTGCCTTGGCGTACACACTCAGCGTTCTTTGGTACCATATCATAGCCCATAATCTGTATATTGCGACGATTGGAACGCAGCAAATATTCACCCACAAGGTGAGCTTTAGAGTTGAAAGTAATACAATGGTGAGTGTGTGGATGCTTGCTGAAGAAGTCGTCAAGGATCGTATCATAATTCTCACGCTTCTCATCCAGTGAGAGGTTTACCTCATTAATAGTCACCTCGGGGAAGTGATCGTGCATGTAATGGCGGAATCCTGTCTCACGGTTTTCCTGTTGTTTAGAAGCGACATTCCCATTACGCATCTGTTTCATCAACATGATTTCAGTCTCATGTGGAGCCATCATCATCAGCATGCGGGCAGCAAAGAAACCACTGGAGAAAGAGTCTTGTCCGAAGAACGACAGTGGTTTTAAGTCTGGCATATAGGAGTCGAGCAGAAGGAAAGGAATCTGCATCTCATGCAGTTGGTCTGTGAACTTACGAGTGACATCAAGTTTAGATGGCACGATTATTACGCCGTCGGGGTTCTGTTTTAGACATTCGTTGGTCACTTTTGAGAATGTCTCAGCTGAGAATCTGTTATAATACATCACCTTCTGGCTAATCCGGAAGTCACTACGCCGTTCACAGGCATCAATAACGCCTTCCTCCACTTCTTCCCAGTAAGCTTCTGACTCGTGTTTGGGGATGATGCAATAGAAGGTGTATGATTTGTTGTAGGCGAGGGCAGAGGCATACATGTTGGGCTTATAGTCCATCTCCTTCAAAGCCTTTTCGACTTTCTCTAAAGCACTCTTCGATACGTTGGGACGTTTATGTAGTACTCGGTCAACTGTTCCGACACTTACTCCAGCACGCTCAGCGATATCTTTGATTCTGATTTTACCAGTATCCATGTTCATTCGTATATTTGAATGCAAAGATAAAGAAAAAAAAACGTTTACGGAATTATTTAGGAATATTTTTGCCGATTATTTTGGTATTTGGACATTTTTATGCTATCTTTGCCAACTGAAAAGACATAATTATTTATTTAATACTAAAACAAATGGCTAAAATTGTAACCTTAGGCGAGATTATGCTCCGCCTTTCTCCAAACGGCAACGACCGTTTCATTCAGAGTGAATCATTCCGTATTATTCCTGGTGGCGGTGAGGCTAATGTTGCCATATCCGTAGCTAACTACGGTCATGAGGCTTATTTTGTTACTAAATTGCCTAAGCATGAGATTGGTCAGATTGCTGTGAACGCTATGCGTCGTTATGGCGTTAATACAGAGTTTATCGCTCGTGGTGGCGACCGTGTTGGTCTTTACTATGCAGAGACTGGTGCTTCTATGCGTCCTTCAAAGGTGATCTACGACCGTGCTCACTCTGCCATCGCTGAGGCTGATCCTTCTGATTTTGATTTCGATAAGATCATGGAAGGTGCCGCATGGTTCCATTGGTCAGGTATTACTCCCGCTATTTCCGATAAGGCCGCTGAGTTGACAAAGTTGGCTTGCGAGGCAGCCAAGCGTCATGGCGTGACTGTTTCTGTAGACCTGAACTTCCGTAAGAAGTTGTGGACCTCTGAGAAGGCTATCTCTATCATGCGTCCATTGATGAAATATGTAGACGTTTGCATTGGTAACGAGGAGGATGCAGAGCTTTGCCTGGGCTTCAAGCCTGATGCTGACGTAGAAGGTGGTCAGACAGATGCTGCTGGTTACGAGGGAATCTTCAAGCAGATGCGTGAGGAGTTTGGTTTCAAGTATGTGGTATCAACTCTGCGTGAGTCATTCTCTGCTACTTTCAATGGCTGGAAGGCTCTGATTTATGATGGCAAGGAGTTCTATCAGTCTAAGCGTTATGAGATAAATCCTATCATCGACCGTGTAGGTGGTGGCGACTCTTTCTCTGGTGGTCTGATTCATGGTTTGCTGACCAAGCCGACACAGGGTGAGGCATTGGAGTTTGCTGTTGCTGCTTCTGCTTTGAAGCACACTATCAATGGTGACTTCAACTTGGTATCTGTTGATGAGGTGGAGAGCCTTGCAGGTGGAAATGCTAATGGTCGTGTTCAGAGATAATAATCGTAATGTCGAAATTTCGAGAAAAGAATTATGGCAAAATTTGATAAGATAGCCGTCTTAAAGAAGATAGGTGACACGGGTATGGTCCCCGTATTCTACAACAAAGACCTTGAGATTTGCAAGAATGTCGTAAAGGCATGCTACGAGGGTGGTGTTCGCGCCTTTGAGTTTACTAACCGTGGTGACTTCGCACAGGAAGTATTCGGTGAGTTGGTAAAATGGGCAGATAAAGAGTGTCCTGAGCTGGCACTTGGTATCGGTTCTGTAGTAGACGCTCCAACGGCAGCTCTGTACATACAGTTGGGTGCCTGCTTCGTAGTAGGACCATTGTTCAATCCTGACATTGCGCCAGTCTGCAATCGCCGTCTTGTTCCTTATTGCCCAGGTTGTATGACTGTCAGTGAGATTGGTAAGGCTCAGGAGTTAGGATGCGACCTGACGAAGGTGTTCCCTGGCGACGTTGTTGGTCCTAACATGGTGAAGGGTCTGAAGGCTCCTATGCCATGGTCTAAGATCATGGTAACAGGTGGCGTGGCACCTGAGGAGGAGAATTTGCAGAAGTGGTTCAAGGCAGGCGTTTATTGTGTCGGCATGGGCTCTAAGCTCTTTCCCTCAGACAAGGTAAAGGCAGGCGACTGGCAGTATGTAACCGACAAGTGCAAGGAGGCACTCGGTTATGTGGCTAAGGCTCGCGCTTAATCTTGCGGTAGTCATTTTGATATCAGCTTGTTCACCGTCCGATAAGGCAGCGGTGGACAAGCTGAATTCTCTTTCCTATGCCTGTCATTATCGCAATATTGATTCTACTGCTTATTATGCCCAACAAGCTTATGATTTGTCGTCTCGTTATGCCGCTGGTAAGGCGGAGGCGCTCAACCATTTGGCTTTCGTCAGCATGGTGCGGATGGACTATGCCCGTGCCGAACAGCAACTGAAGGAAGCCATATTGTTGACAGACAACCAGATTGAGCTTTTTGTGGCAGAGGTACAGCAGATGCGTCTTTGTCAGCGTCGTTCTCGTAATCGTGAGTTCTATGAGCATCGGGAAAGCGCAATTGAGTGTCGTGACCGTATCAATGAAGAGCGTGGTGCATTGTCTGAGAGACAGCTGCTACGGCTCATCTATGCGGAGAGTGAGTTCGCCATTGTCAACTCCACCTATTATTATTATGTAGGTTTAGAGCGGCAGTCTATTGACGCTTTACAGGAAATCAACTTGGACGAGATACGTCGTGACACGGCGCAGTATCTTAATTATTTATATAATGTAGGTGCAGGTGGCATTATTACCGAAGGCACTGATGATGATATCTATCGGGAGGAGATAGAGTGTTTGGATCGTTGTCTGAGTATATCCCAGCGTCATTATTATCCCTATTTTGAGGCAAATGCCAAGGAGGCCTTAGCCGACCATTTGGGCGATATTGACATCGCACAAGAGGCATTGGAAGGTTTCTTGCAATATGGTGATGTCTATCAGATAGCTGGCGCCAATCGTACCCTTGCCTCGTGTTATCATGCGATGGGTGACGATCAGCAGGCATTGGAGAATTTGCATCGTGCCTTGTCTGACAAGCGTATTAACCAGGCACCCGACTTGGTGGCAAGTATTCGTGAGCAGATGAGTGTTGCATATTCAGCCATTAATGACAAACAGAATAGTGACCTCAACCGTAATATTTATATTGACTTACAGGAGCAGACTCGTCAAGACAGAGAGTTAGAGGCACGAGCTGCGATGTTTGACAAGGCCTCTACCCAGTTGAACTGGATGATGACCTCTGTAGTGGCTGCTATTGTTCTTTTGATATTCCTCTTATGGTTATTCAATCGGATGAATAAGCGGGAGAAAAAGATTAGTGACTATGATGACCTGTTAGAGGAGAAAGAGGAAGAGATCGCTGAGGCTCGTCTTCGTGTGGAGAAGAATGAGCGTCGCCATTTGGAGCAGCGTGCGAAAGTGTCCATGGTAGTGGGTATCACCCCTCTCATCGACCGCATCATTCATGAGATAAAATATATAGGCACTATAGACACTATCGACACTATCGACTATATCCGCGAACTCACCGACCAGATTAATGCACAGAATGATGTCCTGACTCATTGGATTCAGTTACGGCAAGGAGAGCTGAGTCTGCATATTGAGAGTTTTCCTTTGCAGCCGTTATTTGATATCATTGGCAGAAGTAAAACGGGTTTTCAGATGAAAGGTGTGGAACTCGAAGTGGAGTCTACAGAAGCGGTAGTGAAGGCTGACCGTATGTTGACACTCTTCATGCTCAACACCCTTGCCGACAACGGTCGTAAGTTTACGGAGCGAGGCGGAAATGTAAGAATCTCCGCAGAGGAGACAGCAGACTATGTGGAACTCTCAGTCAAAGATACAGGAAAGGGCATGCCCGAGGACGAACTGGCTCAGGTGTTCAATCACCAAATGAAGGGCGGGCACGGCTTTGGGCTGATGAACTGTAAGGGAATCATAGAGAAATATCGTAAGATCAGTCAGATATTCCAGGTATGTCAACTTTCTGCGGAAAGTGAAGAGGGCAGGGGAAGCCGTTTCTTCTTCCGTCTACCGAAAGGTGTGATGAGACTACTAATCATTGGTTGTTGCCTGTTGTCGAGTGGCGATCTCTTTGCCGGGGGGTATATTGACAAAGCCCATATCTTTGCCGACTCAGCCTATTTCTCTAATGTTAATGGTACTTATGCGCGAACGTTGGAGTTTTCGGATTCCTGTCGATACTATCTTAATGCCCATTACCTGTCCCAGCAGCCAAAAGGTGATTTGTTGATGCAACGACTGGGTAACGCCTCCCTGATGGCACCCGAGATACAGTGGTTGCATGACAGCGTGAATACCAACTATCAGATCATTCTGGATATCCGTAATGAGAGTGCCGTGGCAGCCCTTGCCCTCCACGAGTGGGAGTTGTATGCTTATAATAATAAGGTATACACCCAGCTCTTCAAGGAGCTCTCCGCAGACAATACTCTAGCCGACTATTGCCGTATGATGCAGCAGTCTCAGTCTAACAAGCGTATCGCTATCATTCTGCTCATCATCATCCTCTTGCTGATAGTCCCAGCATACTATATGCTTTACTACCGCCATCGCCTATATAATAGATTCCATAAGGAGCGGATGCAACAGACTAATCTGGAGATGGCAGAAGACGAGTTGCGTAGGGCAGAGCTGGAAAACAGTAACCTGCATGTCTCGAATGCGGTCCTTGACAACTGTCTGTCTACACTCAAGCATGAGACCATGTATTATCCAAGTCGCATCCGTCAACTTGCCGATAAGGGTGACACGCAATCAATGCTGGAGGTGGCATCTTATTA
Organism: uncultured Prevotella sp.; assembly: GCA_937916405.1. Classification (GTDB taxonomy): domain Bacteria; phylum Bacteroidota; class Bacteroidia; order Bacteroidales; family Bacteroidaceae; genus Prevotella. Next base: position 14,101 of record CALFUF010000103.1, on the reverse strand, counting down.
TAGAGAACTGTATGGCTTGCTGAGCGAACAGGCTATCCGTCAGATAGAACAGGTGAAGTTGCATCTAAAGAGGGGGGAGTTCTATGGACAAGAGGTGTTGGGGGACGAGCACATGCTGCGTTACCTCTTTGAACTACTCAAAGGGGAGGTGACGGTGGAGGTGAAAGACCAGCAATACCTGCTCTATACTATTCGTCGTCCCGACTTGCAAATGACAGAAGAAGAGGCAGCCAGTCTCTTCACACCACAAATGAATACCATCCCTTATCTTCTCTGCCGACAGATTGTACGTGACCATGGTGAGGCGACCAACCGTCGAGGCTGTGGCATCTGGGCGGAAGTGGCTGAGGGAGCAACATTAATAAAAGTAACACTACCAAGATATGGAAAACTTTAAGTTGATTATCGTTGAGGATGTGCCCCTCGAACTCAAAGGCACCGAGGGCATCGTCCGTCATGAGATTCCAGAGGCTGAGATTATCGGAACAGCCAGTAACGAAGTGGAATACTGGAAACTCATTAAAAAACAACAGCCAGACCTGGTACTGCTTGACCTCGGTCTGGGTGGCTCTACTACGGTTGGTGTGGAGATATGTCGTCATACCAAGGAGCAGTTCCCACAAGTGAAAGTGCTTATCTTCACTGGTGAGATATTGAACGAGAAACTATGGGTCGATGTGCTGGATGCAGGTGCCGATGGTATCATCCTGAAGAGTGGTGAGCTGCTGACCCGTGCTGATGTCCGTGCGGTGATGGAGGGAAAACAGCTGGTGTTCAATGAGCCCATCCTCCAGAAGATCGTGGAGCGCTTCAAACATGCGGTATCCTCCCAACTGGCTCGTCAGGAGGCACTCATCAACTACGAGATAGATGAGTATGATGAGCGTTTCCTTCGTCATCTCGCCTTAGGATATACGAAGGAACAGATCACCAATCTGCGTGGCATGCCCTTTGGTGTGAAGAGTTTGGAGAAGCGGCAGAATGAGTTGGCACGCAAACTTTTCCCCGGTGGCGAGAGTGTCAATGCTACTCGTCTGGTGGTTCGTGCCTTGGAGCTACGCATCCTTGATATCGATAATCTCGAACCCGATACAGAATGAAGAGGATAGTCCCCTATATTGCCCTTGTCCTGCTCTTGGCGGAAATGATACTGATCTTGGTGTCATGGCTGCTGAGTGCCGCCTTACCTAATAGTGGGGTGCGCTCGATGTTGTCAGGTGAGGGCATCCGTTGGTTCTTGGGACATTTTGGAACAATCCTTGCCACCCCCATCTTGTCGTGGCTGATACTAGCGGCTATCGCTGTCGGTTGCCTGAGAAGTTGCGGGGTGTTCTCTCCATCATCTCCCTATACCTATCGGGAGCGTCGCGCATTGATAATGGGTGGAGGCGTATTGCTGGCATGCGTCGTCTCCGTCATGTTGTTGACTGTCGTTCCCCATGCCGTCTTGGTGAGTGCTACAGGGGGCTTCTTCCCATCTCCCTTCTCCTACAGTCTGATACCTGTTATCTCCTTCAGTCTTTGCGCATTTAGTATTGTCTATGGGCTAATCGCAGGTACGTATCAGTCGCTTCGTGATGTCTACGATTCATTATTATACGGTATTCGCTGGGCGGCACCCTGCGTACTTTTCTATATCTTATTAATCCAATTTTATGAGTCGTTGAGGTTTGTCTTCGGATAAAACACTCATTTTTAGGTATTGCATTGCCTTGTTTTTCTCTTTACCTTTGCAATCGGAATTACAAACCATTTAAAGATAAATAGAAAAATGAGTAAGACAATTGTTGTATTTGGTTCTTCCACTGGCACCTGTGAGTCTATCGCAGATAAGATCGCAGCTAAGTTAGGAGTGGATAGTTTAAATGTTCAAGATCTCACGGCAGACGTTGTTGCAGCCAATGACAATCTGATTCTCGGTACCTCTACATGGGGCGCTGGTGAGATGCAGGACGACTGGTATGATGGAGTGAAAGTGTTACAAGGTGCCGACTTGAAAGGCAAGACCATCGCCCTCTTTGGTTGTGGTGATGCCGAGTCTTATGGTGACACCTTTGTTGGAGGTATCGGTGAGCTGTATCATGCCATCAAGGACAGTGGTGCAAAATTCATCGGCTCAGTCTCTACAGACGGTTACAACTTCAGTGACTCAGATGCTGTTGTTGACGGTAAGTTCATCGGTCTCCCTCTTGATGATGTCAACGAGGACGATAAGACAGACGGTCGTATCGAAGAATGGATAGCAGCCATTTCACCTAATCTTTAATCAAACTTGGACTATGACTCAGACGGATATCATGCCTATCGACCTGAAAGTATTGATGAACCACATCTATGAGTATAAGAAAGGTGTGCGTCAGATGATTCTTTTCACGATGAACAAGCGTTACGAGCAGTTTGCCACCCAGCGGTTGGAGCGTCAGAACATCCCGTATGTGCTGCAGCCAGCAGGAAAGAACACGCTCAACCTGTATTTCGGCAAGAAGGAATGTCTTGATGCCATCCGTCTGATAGCCACACGTCCGCTGAATGAGTTGACACCAGAAGAGGATTTCATTCTTGGTGCTATGTTGGGATATGACATTTGTGCTCAGTGTGAGCGGTATTGTGAGCGTAAGTGTCGTACTTGCCAGCAGGCTCAATAGAGTACTCTTATAGAAATTAATCATAAAGTATTTGTTTAGTTTATTGCGAAGGGCTTGCCGTGAGGTAAGCCCTTTTAGGTATCTCTCCTTTTTCCTTCCCTAAGCAGGGGAAAGGCGGGTAGGCGAAAGTAGTTCGGGAATGGGTAGAAGGGCTCTCCCAATTTTTTTCTTTTGAATCCTTTGGCGTTTCAAAAATTCTTTGTATCTTTGCGGTGTTCTCATACCGAAGCCCTGCATGAGTGTGGGACTGTAAGGGTGGGGACCTATATATAGAAAAGGCGTTACTTGACGCTTTGTGCTTGACCCTTAGGAATCTGGCAGTTCCAAACAACTAGTCAAGAAACAAAGCAACAATGACGCTCATGGGTATGTTATATCCTATTTAGTTGTATGCTATATTTTGCATTCAGCAATTTAGTTGTATATACATACTGGCGTGGGCTTCGGCGTTGCTCGTTCTGACTGTTAGGGCGATGCCAGAGCCTCGATTCGTGGGACGAGTAACAGGTAGACTCCCACGCTTTTTATGTATATTAGCAGTATACTTAATATTAATCTGAGCAAAAAGGGAGTGTGCTCATAACATTAAAACTCCGAATGGATTATAAGATTTCATGGGTCTTAAATACTACTCCATTGTACAAGATTATGTCTCTTAAATGGTTTAAAGTAATGATAGAGGAAAAATACAACACTCTTCTTAGACCTGCTTCATGGGACGACCCATATGAAACGAATTGCTCCAATTCAATTATTACAACTGAACAAGGTGATGTTCCTTTGGATGCATCACATTGGTTTGGGCAGAGTTGGAGCCTTTGTGAAGAGAGTGCTCTAATGTGGCAGACCTTCAAAAAAGGCAAAGAACCCTATGTGAAGATTAAAATTGATGCATCTAACCTAATTAGAGGCTTAATAGAAGAACAAGATAATAATTTGCGCATTGCAGTTCTTGAATATATCAGGTACTTTAAACCCACCACAAATGACTACATAGAAAAGATAAAGGATATCATGGAGTTACATCTATGGCCTAATAATTTTACAAGACGAGGTGTTGCACTAGCAGAACTATATCCTGTGTATAATCTTTTGACAAAGAGAGATTTCTTTGAGCATGAAGAAGAGGTTAGATTGTTATTGTTCGACAAGTCTTCTTCGAAAGAACAAAAGTTTATCAAATATCCAATTGATCCAATTGCAATTAGTGAGGTTGTGATAGATCCTTGGACATCAATAGGCCACGAAAAGTTCAATGAAATAAAGAATGAGCTTCGCATAAAACTCCCCAGAGAATCGACAAGAATACGAAAATCAGAGATTTTTAGTGATAACTATAAATTTGTCACTAAATATAGTTAATTAAAATAGGGAATTATTTAACTTCTTTTATCTAAAAAAAGACAATAAAAATTAACTAGTGTTCACTGATTACTAATTAATAAACATACAATTATGAAAAAAGTAAATTTCTTTGTGCTATTAAGCAGTAGAACTGTATTAAGTGTTCTTTTCTTATTTTTTACTTGCTTATGCTTAACTTCTTGCGGAGATGATGATTCAGATTCTGACGGATACAACAACCAAGGTGGAGTGAATGTTAATGGAGGTCTGAAAATTGTACAATTTAAAATAGAAGGTCCTGTTTATGAGGGTGGGGAAAGTCCAACAAGTTCGACGTATAACATACAATATGATTCAAAAGGGCGAGTGAGTGAAATAATATTAAGTGAATGCAAGTTTGTAGATGGTCGTGAAACATGGGGGGACGATAAAGATACACCGATAGCATCCGTAGATTATGATTTGAGAGTTGCCGAGTTGCCATATGGTTCTCGATATTCTTTTTCTTTAAATGAAAAGGGCTATATCTCGCAGATAGGTAACTGTAGTTGTACATATGACGATGACGGCTATTTAATCAGAGTTGACAGTCCTAAAAGCATGTGGTCATTGACATATAGTGACGGTGACTTGGTCAGATCACTTGTTTCTGAACTTGTTTCTGGAAATACAAAACTTTACTATTTACGTTATGGCGGTGATTTGAAATCAGGAGAGTTGTATTTTTATATTAATACAGACCACAAGGCTCATAAACTTGATGCTGCTCGTGATTCTCAAAGATTACGTCTTGCATGTTTAGTGGCATACCAAGTTGGACTGTTTGGAAAAGTTGCAAAACATTGTAAATACTTATCTGACGCAAAGCAGTTACAGGCTCAAGTTGACTATGAATATTCTGGAAATTCCGAAAGCGTAAAATGTTCTTTTGTGTGCGAATGAATTTAATAAGAGGATAAGACTATAGAAGAATCGGGATGGTTCTTACTCAAGCAAGTGACTCCGTTGATGACTGGTAATCCACTCAGATGAAATCATCACTTATGGGCAGGAGTATATGCTCCTGTCCTTTTTTGTTCACTACAGCCATACAAAAACAAAATTATCCTGCTATCCCTGCTACAATGTGGGTGAAATGCCGATAAATAAAGGGCGGAGCCTGTAGCACGATCGGGATTTATCCTGCTACAATGGTGCTACAATCCTGCTACCATCCCCCTACCCAGACAGCGACTGTTTTACAGTGCCTTTTCATTTCAACTCCCTCAACAGCAAATCGGGGTTCCTGCGCATATCCCAAAGAAAGATGTTAGCTTCTCGCTGTCATGAAGTCAAACATAAATTTTGCTGATAGAAATGCCTCCGATCACCGTGGCGGGTGCCTTCCCTCACAAATCGGAGCTTCTCCTCTCTGAGAGGGGAAACTTTACCATCTTTAATCGGAGGCATTGCTCACTGTGATCGGAGGCATCGGAGACTTTTACCCTACAGAGACTTCGATTTTGAAGGTACCGCTTTCTCAGTGCGAAGCCCGTACCTTCGAGGGTTGAATGTGCCGCCTTCGAAGGTCGAATGTGCCGCCTTCGTTGGGAGGATGTGCCGCCTTCGTGGGTCGAAGGTATTGGGGGCAGTCGGAAACTGATTATTATGATGGGGATTTTCTTTAATAACCGGGATTTTGTGTCAGGTTCTGGTTCAAGGCACGGACATCGGCAGGAATGGGGAAAATGGTGGTATGCCCATCGCTCTCGTCTACTTTGTCGGGTCCGTCGTAGAGAGACTCGTATTTGCCGAAGCGGATGAGATCTTGACGGCGCCAGCCCTCCCAGCAGAGTTCTAAAAGTCGCTCGTCCAAGAGGTTGTCGAGACTAATAGGTCGAGACGGCATGTCAGCACGCTGACGCACAAGGTCATAGTCGTCCTGCCCGTTTTGTCCCAGACGGAATTTCGCCTCGGCACGCATCAGCAGCACGTCGGCAAAGCGGAAGAGCACGATGTCGTTGTCCATCAGTTTACCATCCTTTAAGGCGTTCTTGTCGACCTCGTATTTGAACATACGGGCACCAGCGGTCTCCACAAAAGGTGAGCCGCTGAGGTCCATCTCCACCTCCATAGGGTAATAGACGAGCGGGTTGCCGGTTCGGTCTGTCACTTCTTCGCCGGCAAGGTCATAGACTTGGTCCACATAGTAGTTATAAAACAAGCGAAGGTCCACGTCCTCTGTCCCATAACCGAAAATCTCCATGGCACGCTGAGTGGCGCATGATCCGTTCTCTGCTGTGAAGCCGTATGCTGCCGCGTGTCTATAATGGTAACTGCGGTAGAGGTTCTGCTGTTGGTTGGTATACAGGTCTCTGTCCATGGGGATGACAAAGATATTCTCTTTAGAGTCTTCATTATATACATGGAAGTTACTTGCGTAATTCTCTTCAAGCTGGTAGCCTAAACCTTCTATCTGGTCACAGTATTCGATGCACTTCTGATAATAACTGGTCTGTGACTGTCCCGTATAGACATTTGCATTAAGCATCAATTTGGCAAGCAGGAAGGTGCATACCGGGAATGTCATACGACCATAGAAATCTCCTTTCTTAGTACTATTCGCATAATAGGTGTATTCACGAACCTCTAACAGTTCTTTGACGATGAAGTTGAAGACGACGGCTCGTTTCTCCCTGGTGACCTGGTTCATGGCGACATCAGTGGAAGTCACCAAGGGAACATCACCGAAGAGGTCTATCAGATACCAGTAGTACATGGCACGGAGCGCCCTTACCTCCCCATGCCAGGTGATATATTGGTCCTCAGAGGTGAGGTCTATGTATTTGTCGAGCATCTCCAGGGAGCGGTTACATAACGTGATGACTTTATAGAGGTAGATCCATGCGTTCTTGGGAATCTCATGTCCTGCCGTCCATGAGTGCATGTACATCGCCTGCCAGATACCGCCGTCGAACCAGTCACCGCCACGGGTGGGCAGCATCGCCTCGTCGCTTCCGAACGTATTCAGGTCGTAGACACCACGACAGGTACCTTGCAGTCCTTGTCCGTCAGTATTGCCTCCGATATAGGAATAAAGGGTGGCAACAGTATTCTGGTACAGTGTGGAGGCATTGGTAATCGCTTTCTCCTCAGGAATCTGGTCTCTGGGTTCTTCGCTGAGGGTGCAACTTGTCAAAAGGACAGACAATAGGATAGAAAGTGTCTTTCTCATAGTCGGTGGAATTAGAACTGGATGCTGAGACCAAATGAATAGGTGCGGTAAACGGGAATGGAGCGCTTGTCATCCACACCCAGTGTGGAGTCGATCATCGACGAGTTAATCATAGGTGTTAACCCCGAGTACCCGGTGATGGTGGCAAGATTGTTGACAGAGCAAGACAAACGGAGGTGCCTGATATACTTAGAGCGGACGGGTACGTTCCATCCGATGGTGACATAGTCGATGTTCACGTAGTCGCCACGCTCCAGCCAGTAGTCACTGATATCCTGGTCTTGGATATTCATTTCCGGAGCCCCTTGCATGACATTATAATTAGGCAGGGAGAGCATATTCATATAGGCAAGTTTGGTTCCATTGTATATCTTATGTCCGAAGGCGCCGTTCAGTTGCATGGTGATGTCCCACTGCTTATAGCGGAAAGCGATGTTAGAACCCATCATTGCCTTGGGCGTGGCTTGTCCGCAGATGTATTTCTCCTCCGTCAGGTCATAACGCTTAGAGCCGTCTTCCATGGTGATGAGTCCTTTGCAATGTGGCAGGTAGAAGACACCCAGTGGCTGTCCTACCATCTGGAAACAGACACCACTCGCTCCGTGGTAGCCGGCACCCGCCAGTCCGCTGATGCCATTGATCTCGGGGGCTGTCAGGTATTCCCCGTCATAATAGCCATTCAAGGTGATGAGTTTGTTACGCTCGAAGGTCCAGTTCATATTGATATCCAATTCCATATCCTTGGTGCGTAAGGGTGTGATGCCGAATCCGATCTCCAGACCACTGTTGCGCATCTTACCGAGGTTGGCAAGCAGATGGTCGTACGTGAAGGGTGGCACACTCACATTATAGTTGTAGAGCATGTCAGAAGTCCAGGAGGCATAGAAGTCTGCGGTCAGCATGATACGGTTGTCCCAGAAGGCAAGGTCGATACCCACGTTAAAGGTCCGTTTGATTTCCCATCGCAAGTCAGGGTTGGCATTACGGATGATGCCCAATGTCACGGCAGGTGCTCCCTCTACCGACACGATACCGTTGGGCATGATGAGCTGTTGTGACAGGTAGGAGTCTATACCTCCGAGGTTACCACTCATGCCATAGCCCATACGCACCTTAAACTTCTTCAGCCAGTCAAAGCGCTTCATCCAAGGCTCGTCACTGACAATCCAGGCACCGCTGACAGAAGGGAAGAAGCCCCATTTGTTGTTCTTACCTACCTTCGATGAGCCGTCGAAGCGGGCATTGGCGGAAAGGGTATAGCGTTTTTTATAGGTGTAGAGGGCATGGAGGAGAAACGACTCCATGTGGGAGTCGGTATAGAAAGAGTTGGTACCGTCCCAAGGGCGTACGCCTCCTGCTGACAAGTTGTTATAGCCGAAAGCGTCAGTAGAAAAATTACTAACGGTAGTATAGAACCCCTTTTGCTTGTTGTGTTCAGATTCTCCAAGTGCCATCAGTTCCACATGGTGCTTGGCAAAGTCGTGTTGCCAGTTCAGCGAGAGGTTAAACATTCGCTCCTCCGTCTTTGCCGTACGTCGGAAAGCCTCCCCGTGGCTCCATACAAAGGTGGGATAGTAATGTCCGCTATGAATATTGTTATAGCTATAAGAGCCGAAGGCCGTCAATGTCAGATGGTAGCCGAGGTCTATCTTCGCTTTCAGGTGTACATTGAAATGCGCATTGTTGTCATCATCCTTTATCTCCAGAAGAGAGTAGGGGTTGTTAATCCACAACGCCTCTGTCACCTGGTCGTAGCCGCCATTCTCATTCTTTCCCTCTGCGAAGGTGGGGTTGAAAGTAGCAGCCGAATAAAACAGTTTCTGTTTGAAAGGAATATAGTCGTTCTTTTGTAATGAGCCGAAGATGCCCAGGTCTACCGTCAGATGGTTGTCGAAGGCAAGCTGTGAGACATCTAGCTTGGCGATATAGTTGCGGAAACGATTGTTTTTCACCACCGTTTGATGATCCGTCATACTGATGGAGGCTCGGTAGTTAGCCGACTCGTTGCCTCCTCCGAAAGCGATATGGTGGTTATGGACAAATCCTGTGCGGAGGGGTGCCTCCGTGAAATTGGAGTTGTTGCCGTTGTCGATAACCGTCATCCCTAATTGTCGTGCTGCCTGACGGAACTGGTCGGCATTCAGCATGTTCAGGTTCTTATAGACACTCTCAAAACCGACATTACCGTCATAGGCGATATGGAACTGTCCTCCTTTCCCTTTCTTTGTTGCCACCTGAATGACACCTGCCGCACCACGGCTACCATACTGTGCTGTCTCGGAGGCATCTTTCAGAATCGTGAAGCTCTCGATGTCCGCCGGATAGATAGTAGACAGTGTGGTGATGTCACTCTGTACTCCGTCGATAATCACCAGTGGGTCGTTGCCACCCGTCAGTGAGGTGGTACCACGCACCCGGACAGCACTAATCATCGCCTCTTGGTTGCCACTCGTCTGAATCTGCACACCGGCAGCTTGACCACTCAAGGCATCCAGCGAGTTGGTGATCATACCCTTATTCATACGGTCTGAGGTCACTTTGTCTACAGCACCAGCCGTCGTTATCTCATTACCTTGCGTATAGCCGATACTCACTGTCGTGGAGTCAGACTTCTGTCCGTAGGAATGAAGGGTAACCCCTGCACTCATGATTAAAATAAGGATATTTCGCATAGCTGTGTTAGTTTTCTTTAAAGGCGACGATGCGGGTGAGTGCCATGTCAAGATAGTATGTGTCGCTACATTCCTGGTCGTCCAGTTCGTAGCGAACACGAGTAACCATCAGTTTATGGAAAGGCTCATCGGGTGCATATTTGAGGTCTGTGCGATAACGCTTTGCTTGTTTTGCCAATTGCCGGAGGTTGATGACGATAGAGTCGGTCATGGCATGGGTGGAGTCGATATCCGTGAAATGGACGGACGAGGGCTTTAACCCTTCCCGCATGTTCTGCTCCATGAACTGCTCCACCAGCTCCTCTGCCTCCGCCTGCGGTCCGCACGAGGCGAACAGCAGGGGTGCAGCGATACCTATTATAATATATATAAGGTGTCTCATGACTGATGGGGTATGCTCTTGAGGGTGAGTAACAGGTGATCCCATACCATCTGTACGGTGGGGATGAGCAGGCGCTCGTCAGGAGTATGTACATCACGCAAGGTAGGACCAAATGATACCATATCGAGGTTAGGATAACGCTCAGCAAAGAGACCGCACTCCAGTCCGGCATGGATGCCACGAACAACAGGCTCTTTCTGGAACAGCTTGTGGTAGGTGTATCTCACAATCTTCTGCAACTCACTGTTGGCACGCATCTTCCAGGCAGGGTAGCCCTCAGAGTGCACAACCTTAAAGCCTGCCAGTTTGAAGACAGCGGCAACCGTGTTGCACATATTATCGAGGTTCGACATCACGTTACTACGCTGTGACGACATAATCTCTATCTTGTCAGTAAGCGTCTCCACACGAGCCAGATTACTTGATGTCTCCGTCATGCCACCCAGTGCCTCGTCCTGACAAACGGAATAGACACCATTGTCGACAGCCTGCAGCGCATAGACGAAACGGCGAGCGGTATCATCGTCGATGATAGGCTCTGGGTCGTAGCTGCGCATGCGCCAAACCATCTGTGTGTCTGTTACGTGGAATTCCTCATCGACATCAGCGGAGAAGACATTCCAGTCGGCACGGATATTCTCCTTGATAGCCCCTGGTACGGCAAGTACGAAATAACCACCACGAGGGATAGCGTTGTGCAGACTACCGCCATGCAGACGTACCAAGTGTATACCCTCATAACGCTCCATCTCCTGATAGACGAAACGGGCGATGAGCTTCAGCCCGTTAGCACGCTTCTTGTTGATGTCATCACCAGAGTGACCACCAACGAGACCCTTAACGGAACCTTTGATGAAGAAGTAACCCTCTGGGGCAGGCTGACGCTGGATGTCGAGTGTCGCCGTTGTCGTACGACCACCAGCACAGCTGACGAAGATCTCCCCCTCATCCTCAGAGTCGAGGTTGATAAGGTAGTCACCCGTCATGAAACCTGCCTTCATGCCGAAGGCACCCGTAAGCCCCGTCTCCTCGTCACGGGTGAAGACGCACTCAATAGGACCGTGTTCGATATCATTGCTGTCGAGAATGGCAAGTTCCATGGCGATACCGATACCATCGTCTGCTCCCAGCGTCGTGCCCTTGGCACGCATCCACTCCCCGTCGACATACGTGGTGATGCCCTCCTTGTCGAAGTCTATCTTCACATCGGGCAGACAGTCACACACCATGTCCATGTGACTTTGCAAGATGACCGTCTTGCAGTCCTCATAGCCAGGAGTGGCTCCCTTGCGGATAATCACGTTACCAACCTCGTCGACTTTTGTCTCCAAACCATGGCTCTGACCAAAGTTCTTGAGGTACTCAATCATCTTCTCCTCACGTTTCGAAGGGCGTGGAATTTCGTTAATCTTCGCAAATTGTTCGAAGACAACGGCAGGTTTTAACTCACTTTTATTCATTATTAATGTTTATTTTATCTGTTTTATGAATTAATTGTTTAACTTTGCAGTCGCAAAATTAATCATTTATGATGAAAATCCTGCTGTTAAGCACGTTAATAATTGCTATTGGGATGGCTTTTTTCCTGATAAAAGTCCTTTCCAACAAGAACGGGACCTTCTCATCGCAGCATATTCACGACAGTAAAGCGATGAGGGAGAGAGGGATCCATTGCGTGATGGACCAAGACAAGGAGATGCGTCGGAAGAGCAGGTTCGCGGTAGAAGAAAAGTCGAATCAATAAAATAAAAGAAATGAAAAAGAACATTTATGGCATGATGGCTGTTGCCGCCATCGTAGCACTCGCATCATGTAACAATGCAAGTCCTAAGATGGACGACCAACCCGCAGCTGGTGACTCAGCAAGTGGCGCAGGACTGAAAATCGCTTATGTAGAGGTTGACTCTTTGATGACGCAGTATGAGTATTGCAAGGACTTCACGCTGGTACTACAGAAGAAGAGCAACAATGCTCGTAATACCCTGAACCAGAAGGGACAGCAGTTGCAGAATGCGATGAACAATTTCCAGCAGAAGTTGAACAACAACGGATTCACCAGTCGTGAGCAGGCTGAGAGTCAGCAGGCAGCTATCCAGCGTCAGCAGAACGACCTGCAGCAGTTGCAGGCTCGTCTGGAGAATGAGCTTGCCAATGAGACCAACACCTATAACGAGGGGTTGCGTGACTCTTTGCAGCACTTCCTTGCTAAATATAATAAGGATAAGAAATATGACCTGATTCTGACCAAGCAGGGTGACAATATCCTGTATGCCAACAAGCGTTATGACATCACTGCTGATATCATCAACGGTCTGAATAAGGCTTATAAGTCTACCTTCAACAACAAGGCTGAAGAGAAGAAAGAAGAGAAGAAATAAGCAATAGTGGATATCCAGAAAATCCTACAGAAACTTCGCATCGACGAACTTAACGAGATGCAACAACACGCCGCCGAAGCCATCCTACGCTCCGACGGTGATGTTGTTTTACTATCCCCAACGGGTTCTGGAAAGACACTTGCCTACCTGTTGCCGTTAGTACAACAGTTGGATGCCTCGTCGGATGCGATGCAGGCACTGGTCGTAGTACCAGGACGTGAACTTGCCTTGCAGTCGGATAAGGTTCTTCGTGACATGGGCTCTGGTATACGTTCTGCCAGTTGCTATGGCGGGCGTGCCGCTATGGACGAGCATCGCAAACTAAAAGAGGTCAAGCCACAGATTGTCTTTGGGACACCTGGTCGACTGAATGACCATCTGGATAAGGATAATATCTCACGCTATAACATCCGATGGCTCATCATCGACGAGTTCGACAAGTGCCTGCAGATGGGGTTCCACCAGGAGATGGCAAAGCTCATTAAGAGTCTGCCGGCCTTACAACGTCGCATCTTGCTCTCTGCTACTAATGCCGAGGAGATACCGCAGTTTGTCAATATGGCGAAGAAAGGAACCCTTGTTGACTTCCTTCCCGAAGACGAACAGACATCAGAGCGGGTGACCCTCTATGAGGTGAAGAGTCCTGTGAAGGATAAACTGGAAACACTACGTCACCTCCTGTTGAATTTCGGGGATGCCAGCAGCATCGTGTTCCTCAACTATCGTGACTCGGTAGAGCGTGTGAACAACTACTTGCGAGAGCAGGGCTTTACCACGAGTTTCTTTCATGGTGGACTGGAACAGAAACAACGTGAGGATGAATTGTATAAGTTCTCGAATGGCTCCACCAATGTGATGGTGAGCACCGACCTTGCCTCCCGTGGTCTCGACATTCCTGATATTGCGAATATCATCCATTATCACCTGCCGGAGAGCGAGGACGGCTATATCCATCGGGTAGGGCGTACCGCTCGTTGGGACAAACAGGGTAAGGCATTCTTCATTACTGGTCCCGAGGAGCATATCCCCGACTATGTGGAGGGAGAGGTTGTTCCCTTCGCTGTGGCATTGTCGCAGACAGCTCAACCTTCCGCCCCCAAGATGGCAACCCTCTATATCGGAAAGGGAAAGAAAGACAAGGTGAGCAAGGGTGACATCGTGGGCTTCCTGTGTAAGAAAGGTGGTCTGCAGTCGGACGAGATCGGACGTATTGACGTCAATGACCGTTATGCCTATGTCGCTGTGAAGCGTGAGAAACTGCAACAGGTCATCCGTCAGACCAGGGGAGAGAAGATCAAGGGCATCAAGACAATAGTTGAGCCTGTGAGATAGAAAATTGTAAGGCAGACTTTGCAAAACGTAAGAATATTGCCTAAAATGCTTAATTCTTGCTCAAATATTTGCCTAATTCAAATAAAAAGTGTAATTTCGCATCGTTTTTACGAAACAGATAATAGAAAAGTATA
>CALFUF010000102.1 GCA_937916405.1 uncultured Prevotella sp. | reverse complement strand
TTACGGTCATTCTGCGTTAATTCTCCAAAATCCGTCTTTCGTTACAGACTTTTTTCGTAACTTTGCAGAAAACTTAAACGTCATGAAGCTAAAGTTCAGTATACGGTATCGTACGGCATGGGGGGAGAGCCTGCATGTCAGCATAGCCTATCATAGTCAGGATGGTACTGTCAAGAATTATAATCTGCTGATGCAGACCGAGGACGGAGAGCTGTGGAACTTGGAGACGGCAGCCTTGGAATCTCGACAGCATCCGCTATCGCATATTGTGTATATCTATCAGGTGGAGGATGGTGACGGTCATGTGCTGCGCCGTGAATGGGACCTGGTAGCGCGTGTCTACCATTTCGATACCTCGAAAGACTATATCTTCCCAGACCAGTGGAGAGACTTGCCACTGCCGTCGCATCTCTATACCAATGCGTATCTGACGATGGTGCATGGACATACAAACGAGCATGTGGAGGCTTTACGACTGCCATTGTTCCGTCGCACCATCACATTCCGCGTCTCGGCACCACAGCTGCAACCCGGACAGGCTGTCGCTATCTGTGGCAGTCATCCTGCCATTGGTAGTTGGAACACCTCCCGTTATCTGCGAATGGAATATGCCGGACAGCATGAGTGGATGCTGACCGTCAATGCTTTGGGCATGATGTTCCCCTTGGAGTATAAATATGTGGTTGTCGATGACAAGACACATGCCTTCATTGCTTGGGAGGAGGGTGAGAATAGAGTGATTGATGACAGCCTGCAGCCTTCTGCGAACAACCAGGAACTGATCAGTGACGGACAGGTGCTGGTGCTCTATGGGGAGCATCTGCGTATCAAGGAGACTACTTGGCGTGCCGCTGGAGTCGCCGTACCAGTGTTCTCCCTGCGTAGTGAGCACTCTTATGGGGTGGGGGACTTCGGCGACCTCAAACGGCTTGTCGACTGGGCAGTACAGACTGGCATGCGGGTCATTCAACTGTTACCTGTCAATGACACTACAGTGAGTCATGGCTGGCAGGACTCTTATCCTTATAATATTATTAGTGTCTTTGCCCTCCATCCGCATTATATCGACTTGGAGGCTGCTGGCACGTTGAAGTCTAAGCAGACCATGACACAGTTCCGTCGCAGGAGACAGGAGCTGAACGCCCTTCCTTACAGCGACTATGAGGCTGTCGACCGTGTGAAGAGCGAGTATCTGCTACAGCTCTTTGAGGAGAAGGGAAAGACGGTTACTGACAGCAAGGAGTTCAAGGAGTTCGTCCAGGGGAATATGGAATGGCTGAAACCTTATGCCGCATGGCTGACTGCTAACAGTCAACAGCCTGTTACCTTCATCTATTACCTCCAGTATCTCCTTCATGTGCAGTTGAAAACCGCTGCCGACTATGCCCGTTCTAAGGGTATCATCCTCAAAGGTGACCTGCCGATTGGTGTCAATCGGGTGAGCGTGGAGACCAAGGAGCATCCGGAACTCTTCCATCTCGACAGTCAGACAGGGGCACCGCCCGATGCGTTTACCATGCAAGGACAGAACTGGGGATTCCCTACCTATCAGTGGAGTAAGGAACTGGTCGACTGGTTCCGCAAGCGACTGAAACACTTAGAGCAGTATTTCGACGCACTCCGTATCGACCATGTGCTGGGCTTCTTCCGTATCTGGGATATACCTGAGGATGCGGTCTATGGACTCTTGGGGCATTTCTCACCAGCCTTGCCTCTGACAGTGGGTGAGATTGAGTATTTCGGACTGCCCTTCCGCAAGGAGCTCTTTACCCGTCCGTTCATCAACGACCGCCTGATAGACCGTCTCTTCGGCATCCATGCCCAGTATGTGCGTGATCATTTCTTGGTGCGGAAGGCATATAACCTCTATGACCTGAAAGAGGAGTATGCCACACAGCGTAAGGTTGCCGCTTATTTTGCGGACCGTCATGACGAGAGTAGTCTCTGGATTCGTGACGGACTGATGCGGCTGATTAGTGACGTGCTCTTTGTGGAGGATCCTCGTCAGGCAGACATGTATCATCCTCGCATTGGGGTTCTCAACGAACCAATCTATGAGGCATTGAGTAATGAGGACAAAGACGCCTTCCTGCGACTGTATAATAACTATTTCTACCAACGGCACTCGATGTTCTGGGGACAGCAGGCACTCAAGCGGTTACCAGCCATCTTCAAGGACTCCCGACTGCTGATTTGCGGGGAGGATCTTGGGATGCTGCCTGACTGTGTGGAGCCTGTGCTCGACCAGTTGCGCATCCTTACCTTGGAGATTCAGCAGATGCCCAAGCAGCAGGGGTTTGAGTTTGCCCATCTGGAGGCTAATCCCTATCGTTCCGTCGCTACTATCTCCACCCACGACATGTCGCCCCTGCGACTCTGGTGGCAGGAGAGTCCTGAGCGTCGGCAGCGTTTCTATATCACCATGCTGCAGAAAGAGGGACGGGCACCAGAGCAGTTGCCTGCCCATCTGGCGGAGGAGATCATCGCCCGTCATCTCTATTGTCCGTCCATGCTCTGCATCCTCTCCTTGCAAGACTGGCTGGCGATGGATGGTGAGCTGCGTTCAAAGAACCCGCAGGAGGAGCGTGTCAACGTACCCAGCGACCCCTATAACCGTTGGAAATACCGCATGCATCTCACCATCGAGCAACTCTTCGCCGCCGACCGCTATAATCATAAGGTGCGCACGATGATTACGAGGAGTAAGCGGGGATAAGTGTAAGGCACTAAGGAGGTCGTATGCGGTTGTCTGACACCTCGAATTGGTAAAGTCCTATGGAAAGCGATGTAAACCTATAAGAGGTCTCTCGCCTCTTACTGTCCCAGTGATTCAATAAAAACCTTAATTCCGCAGCGATTTTTCATTGAGAAACCGCAAACCCTTTAGGGAAAA
>CALFUF010000101.1 GCA_937916405.1 uncultured Prevotella sp. | reverse complement strand
GCCCCGTTCTTACCCACCAAGGCAATACGGTCACGGTCGTTCACCACGAAACTGGCATTGATGAACAACGGCTTGGCACTGAATTCAACACTGAGTCCTTCTACTGAAATCATCTTTCTTATAATGAATGTGCAAAGGTAGCATAAATCCACTAAATTGCAAAATAAATTAATATTTATTAGGTAGAACATGGGGGCGTTCTCAAATATTCTTTGTATATTTGTAGCGTTATGGAACAGATTCGTATTTTCACACAACTGATATCTAATGAGCTTCACCTGCCAGAACATGGAGTGGAGAACACGCTGAAACTCTTAGATGAGGGATGTACCATCCCCTTTATCTCCCGTTATCGCAAAGAACGGACGGGTGGTCTCAACGAGGTTCAGATCACGGCTATCAGCAATAGGCTGATGGTCTTGCAGGAGATCGCCAAGCGTAAGGAGACTGTCGTCAAGACAATCACTGAACAAGGGAAGATGACTGCCGACCTTCAAAAGCGCATCAATGACTGTTGGGAGGCGACGACATTGGAGGATATCTACTTACCCTACAAGCCCAAACGACGTACCCGTGCTCAAGTGGCAAGGGAACAAGGACTGGAACCGCTTGCCACCCTCCTCATGCTTCAGCGTGAGCCTCATCCTGAGCAAGCCGCCAAAAGGTATGTCACAGGCGATGTGGTAGACGTGCAAACTGCCCTTCAGGGGGCGAAGGACATCATCGCCGAACAGGTCAGCGAAGAGGAGCGAAGTCGTCATCAGGTGCGTGCCGCCTTCCGCCGTGAGGCTTTCATCACATCGAGAGTCGTC
This sequence comes from uncultured Prevotella sp., assembly GCA_937916405.1. Taxonomy (GTDB): domain Bacteria; phylum Bacteroidota; class Bacteroidia; order Bacteroidales; family Bacteroidaceae; genus Prevotella. The sequence continues at coordinate 1,830 of CALFUF010000101.1, read as the reverse complement.
AAGGCTAAGAAAGATACTGACGAGGCGGCAAAGTATTCCGACTATTTCGACTGGGAGGAGCCTTTGAAACGCTGCTCGTCTCACCGTCTGCTAGCCATGCGTCGCGGGGAGAGCGAGGGTATTCTGCGTGTCAGTATCAATATTGATGATGACGAGGCTGTTAACAGGCTACAACGAAACTACGTCAGAGGCAATGGCGCTTGTCAACGACTCGTTGCCGAGGCGGTAGAGGATGGTTATAAGCGACTACTCTGTCCTTCTATCGAGACGGAGTTTACGAATATCAGTAAAGAGAAAGCGGATGAGGAGGCGATTAAGGTTTTCACGGAGAACCTGCGCCAACTGCTGCTCGGTGCTCCTTTAGGACAGAAGCGGGTGATGGGTATCGACCCTGGTTTCCGTACGGGTTGCAAGGTGGTCTGTCTGGATGCCCAGGGTAATCTGCTCCACCATGAGGCGATCTTCCCCCATCCGCCTGTCAACCATCGCATGCAGGCCACTGTCCATGTCCAGCAGATGATAGCGGATTATCATGTCGAGGCGATTGCCATTGGTAATGGGACAGCGAGTCGTGAGACAAAGGACTTCGTAGAGGACACCCTCAAGTCCCTGCCCCAAACCACAACATCTGCCGTCCCTAAAATCTTCGTGGTCAGCGAGGATGGCGCCTCCGTCTATTCCGCATCAAAGACGGCACGTGAGGAGTTTCCTGATGAGGATGTCACGGTTCGTGGGGCTGTCAGCATCGGACGCCGCTTGATGGACCCGCTGGCGGAACTGGTGAAGATTGACCCGAAGAGTATTGGTGTGGGACAATACCAGCATGATGTCGACCAGTCGAAACTCAAACTGTCCCTCGACCAGACGGTAGAGAGTTGTGTGAATCTGGTGGGTGTGAACCTCAACACTGCCTCCCTGCACCTGCTGATGTATGTCAGTGGACTGGGTCCCACTCTGGCTAAGAATATTGTGGACTATCGCAAGGAGAATGGCGCGTTCACCAGTCGTGCACAACTGAAGAAAGTTCCTCGTCTGGGACCTGCCGCCTATCAGCAGTGTGCAGGTTTCCTGCGTATCCCTGAGGCGAAGAACCCCCTCGACAATAGTGCCGTCCATCCGGAGAGTTATGGCGTGGTGGAGCAAATGGCGAAAGATGGTCATTGTACAGTCAGCGAACTGATCAGCGACAAAGAGAAACGTTCGCAAATAGATATCAAAAAGTATGTGACGGACACCATCGGACTACCTACCCTTACGGACATCATGAAGGAGTTGGAGAAGCCCGGTCGTGACCCTCGTGAACAAATCGAGGAGTTTGAGTTTGACCCTAACGTACAGACGATTGAAGACTTACACGAAGGAATGGAACTGCCTGGTATTGTGACGAATATCACTAATTTCGGAGCCTTCGTGGATATCGGTGTACATCAGGATGGACTGGTACATATCTCGCAGTTGGCAGACAGATACGTGAGTGACCCAACTCAGGTGGTACGCCTCCATCAGCATGTCATGGTACGTGTCTTGGATGTCGACCTGCGACGCCATCGCATATCACTTGGTATGAAGGGGATGGGCGGAAAGTAAGCGTCACGCCCTCACCCGTCACCTCAAGGGTCGCCTTGCTGCCTACCAGCATGGGGAAGTTACGCATGTGGGCATGCCCCACTGGGAAGTTATAACATACGGGGATGGCGTATTTCCGTAAATACTCATGAAACATATAGTTCATGTCGGGGAAGGTGTTGGGCACTTTCTTGTAACTGTTAAACTGTCCGATGATGATACCCTTGACATGCGACATCAAGCCCCGTACCTCGATATTATGCA
>CALFUF010000100.1 GCA_937916405.1 uncultured Prevotella sp. | reverse complement strand
CGCCGGAAGCCACCTGACGGTGCATAACGGCGTCTATAAGCTGCTTTTCGCCACCCTCCGGATACTTCTTCATAAGGCTCATCACAGAGATGCCGGCGTACTTGGAAGACAGTTTGCGAAGGCCGGCCAGAACCTCGTTCATGTGCTTTATAGCCTCCGGCTTGTTGTCTTCTATGGCGATGGTAGCCTTGTCAACCCCAAGGATGTTCTTGATGATTGCGGTGCCGATGGCCACCTGCTCGCCCTTTTCCAGCAGGGTGCGGAAGTCCGATGTCAGATAGGGCTCGCACTCGCAGCCGTTGATTATGAGCATTTCGCACTTCTTTCCGGGAGGTGGCGAAAGCTTTACGTGCGTGGGGAAGGTTGCGCCGCCAAGGCCTACGATGCCGGCAGCCTTGATTTTCTCCAGGCAAGCCTTTGCGTCATCCGGAAAATCAGTGATTACGGTGTCCGTAGTGTCGATGCCTTCCAGCCACTCGTCGCCCTCGACGGCAATCTCAATGCACATCTGGGGGTTGCCGGCCAGGTCCTTGCGCGGAGCGATGCTCTTGACTGTGCCGGATACGGAGGAATGGATATAAGCGGAAACAAAGCCGCCGGGCTCTGCCACGGGCTGGCCCACCTTGACCTTGTCACCTACTGCGACAAGGGGTTTGGCAGGGGCTCCGATATGCTGGCCCAGATGGATGTAAACGGTCTGGGGGATGGGCAGAACCTCTATCTTGCACTCGCGGGAGATTTTGTTGTCTGCAGGGTGAACGCCACCCATTGAGAATGTTCTTCTTGCCATATCTTAAGCCTCCTTCTTCGTTTCGGGTTCAACCTTTGCGGCTGCCGCAGCCTTGGCAGCCTCTGCAGCCTTGGCTGTAGCCTTGATGTCTTCAGCACTGGTTGCTGCGTTGAATGCATCAACAGCGTCGTTGTAAGCCTTGATGACATCTGCATTAGCAGCAACGTCTGTAGCAGACTTCTCGAAAGAATAGCCCGCCTTCAGGAGTTTAGCGGCATTAGCCTCTACGTCCTTGTTGCCATAATAGAAGAGGGATGTGTTCTTGAAAGCAATCCAGTTGAAGTTGGCATCCTTGATTTCAAAACCAAACTCAACGTCACCAGACTCCTTCAAGATGGCGATGATTGTGAAGTAGTTCTTTGACCAGAGAACGCTCTTGCTTCCAGAATAAGAAATGTCGGTCTCATCCTGCATGTCAATCTTCTCATCACCGAAGTACATGTATGCCCCTTCGAACTGGTCAAGTTTGCCAGCCTCGTTGTAAACACGCACGTCAGCAGTAAACTTGTAGAGACCTGGAGGAAGTGCAGAAAGGGTCTGATAAATCTTCTGGTCAGAGAGAATGCCGCCAGAAGCAACCCAGTGCTCACAGAATGGAGTGGTCATGTCTGTGCCGTCAGCACCGCCGTCTGCCTCAGTTGACCATGTGTTGGTTGAGTGCGAACCACTTGTGCCAGAACCAGTGAAGGTGCGAGTCCAAGGGCTAACATCAGAACCGTCACCGATGATGTCTGTGTAGTCGTATGGCTCATCGAAAGAAGCCAAAGAAGACTTGTATTCGTTGACGATTGCTTGTACCTGGGCTTCTGCTGCAGCCAGTTCTTCAGCGGTAGAAGAAACTTTGTTGTAAACGGCTTCTGGAGCAGAGAAATCAAGCGAAGGATTTTCAGCCTTAGCAGCATCAAGAGCGGCCTTCAGAGAAACGGCAGCACCGTATGCTGCCACTTTGGGCAGTTCTGTTGCGTAATCGGCAGGAGAAACGAAAATCCACTCATCCCAGAACTCGCCAGAGAAGAAAGGTGCTTCCACTTCTTCACCGTCCACGTCGGCGGTATAAACCTGAGTAGCGTCATAAATGTAGCAACGAGTGTCGGCTACACCTTGTGCAAACTGGGCTACACCAAAGTTGCCTAATGCAACATTTGCATTGGTGATGACGTAGTGGTCGCCAGTTTTGGTGAAAGTCCACATGTCGTAACCACCACGACCTAAACCATCCACCCACATGTCAGAGAAATCTTTGTTGCAGTCAACGGCACTGATTTTGCCAGCGTCATCACCAGTCAAGACAGAGTCGGCAAAAACGAAATACCCTGTTGGAATCGTCTCTTCCTCGTCCTCATAAGCGATTTTGACGATGACCTTGTTTCCAACTTCGGTTGAGACGGAGGCACGTGTGCCATAGTTATTGGCACCTGTAAAGAAGGCACCTGCTCCCTTGTTGTAGAGGTAGAGAGTATCACCCACGTTCATGTCAGTACCCTTAAGCACTGGCTTTGTCCATTGAGCAAAACTTGCTACACTTACTAACAACGACGCCAGAAAAAGTAAACCTTTTTTCATAAGAGTTAGTAATTAAAGATTAGTTAAACAATATGGTTAATTAAATTTTTTTTTTAATCTATAGGTTTGCCATAATCTCGTTGTATTCCCATACTTATCATGTCAACATATTTCTGATGAGAATTACGGGCAATCACATGCACATAATACGTTTCAACAACTCCTTCAATCTCAACCACTCTGTTGCGAATCCCTTCAATATGATGATGCGTCAGATATTGTTCAAACATTTTTGAGAACAGACGGCTTCGGTATTCTTGAACAGACATGGATTCTCTTTTCATCGATGGTATCAAACTAATAAAATCGCAAAAGAAACAAATGATGGCATTAGGGTGTTGCATGAACACGTTCGCTATGCATTGTTCTATTTGTTGCAAGATGGAAAATGTTGTAATATGGCTTCCCTTCACCCTGCTCAGCCCCACATCAACAAGTTCAATGCCATCACGCAAAAGAGATTCGCTTATGTCTTCTGCGATGAGTTCTCCACCTACGGAGGTAGTCAAAGACAACCGATATTCATCCCCTGATTCTGAAAGAAAAGAGAACACTTCGTTCATTTTGCAAGTGCGTTTTCACGAGAGTCCATTTTGTCTGTGCGGAGTTTTTCAAGCCGCAGATATTTCTGCACGCCCACCCAACGCAAACGTTCTTCCAACTTTCGGGATGGTCTTTTTATAGTAATCACTTCTGTATAATTCATGTGGCATTTTCTTTTGAGAATACAAAGTTACTACTTTTCTTGTTTCCTGCAAAAAGAAGTAAAACTTTTTATAAGAGTTAGTAATTAAAGATTAGTTAAACAATATGGTTAATTAAATATTTTTATTTGTATATCCGCCTATTGAGGACGCTTCCTTGGATTCCGCCTTTTGGTTTGCCATACGGTCGGCAAGTCGAACGAGTGTCGCTCCTATGATGTAACACAAAACTCCTGCTCATGCAAAGGTGACGTTGTTGTCAGAGGTCACATCTATGGAGAACCGATTCGTCACGAACGCAGAAATGAAGATGAGTTTGCATGAATCAATCAGCATCTTCCCTGTCTCTCGCAAAACATTTTCGCTATAAAGCCTCATGTATGGTGTGATGCTTTTCGTTGAACATGTCGAACAATGCACCTGCTACGGCGAACAGTCCTATGGCGAGAAAACCAATGATAACAATCCAGTCTGATGTGTACATAATCTGCTTGATATACTATTTGTGAATACAAAGTTACTACTTTTCTTCGTTTCCTCCAAAAAGAAGTAAAACTTTTTTCATTTGAGTTGGTAATTAAAGATTTTTTTCTTTAAGGTGCCATTTTGGCATCTTAGGTCAGACGTATTTCATAGGTGGCTTTTGCTTGTGCGACCAATCGCTGCTTCTCCTCCAGACTCAACATTCGTTGTTTCTTGCGGTGAAGGGTCAACACTCTCGGACTAATTAGCCCGGCACGTCCTGTTGCTATGTTATCCGACTTTCTTGTCATGACTTAGATGCTGTTAAAAGTTTGCCAGCCACTTCTTGCCTGGTTTAGTGTAAGTCCAAGCCAGAAAGGCTGCACCTACTAAGGCTGTCGTTCCAAAAAATAACACTGAAAATGTCATAAACCTATTTGTTTTCGGTTGTTGCCTCAACTAAAGTTCTATTTCAAGGTCAAACATGCTGCTGAGGATTTTTGAAAGAACTTGGTCGAAGGGGGCTTCCTTTATATAGTTATTGTATCTTTGGGTTACGTGTTCTGGCTTAAATGCTGACACGAGGTGTGTAACGAAGTATGATTGTTTCGACAAAGGCTTTGAAAGCCAATTGTCGTGAATGGGCAGAGCAAACTCACTATGGCGATTCTTGCTGGAGATGAGAACGGCATAAAACAAACCGTCTTCTTCTGATTGCAAATCCTCGCCCGATAGCACCAAGGCTGGATGGATGAGAACTTCGCCATCTGGCATCGGGAAAGAGACTTCCACGATCTCTCGCTGGTGCAATGTCATCATAGCCATTCTTTCACGTTTTTAGCCGTTACACGGCCGAGTGCCTTCTCCACTTCTTGAAAATCAACGTTCGATAAATCGGGGTGCTGCACCTCATCCCATGAGGGAAGACCAGAGAGTTTGGCTTCAAGTTCCGCATCGCTCAGTGAATGCCTGTGTCGAACTTTAATGGTCTTACGTGGCTTGATGTCCTCGCTCAGACGGTTCATCAGCCATCGCTTGCTGTCCGTGTCAAGCGTGTGCAACATCACCCACAAGCCATCAAGAGAAATCTGTGATTTGGGTGCTTCTGCCACATAAGCATCCATCACAGGCTCCTGTGCCACGCTCTTCGCCTCTTCTCCTTGTATCCTATCTATATAGTTGACATTGCTCATATAGTTGAGTTCGTAATGAATGATTAGTTAAACAATATGGTTGGTTATATATATTTTGAGTCTATAGGTTTGCCAGCCACTTCTTGCCTGGTTTGGTGTAAGTCCAAGCAACAAGAATGGAGGCTATGAGTGCTATGAGTGCAAACAGAAACATGATAGGTGTAACAGTGATAGATAATATCATAATTTTCCCGTTCTAAATTTCGTCGCCAAAGTTACTATTTTTCTTGTTGCCTGCCAAAAAAATGGGGTAAAAACTTTGTTTTTGGGGCGGACGGGGACGAAAGAGGGGGAAAAACGAGACCCTTTTCTGCTTTTTCGGCCATTAAAAATAAAATGTAACAGTTATCATAAATTCCTATTTATCTGTCTCGCTTTATAAAACAGCGGTTATATTCCACAACGGTTCGTTCTCCCATCTACGGGGAAGTTCCATCATTAAAACACGGCACAGAACCGCCCTTACTCTATCCCATTCGTTGAATCTCATTTAGATAGAAGAATGCCTCAGGATGTGTCTTTTTAAGTTTGTTGAGTTTGGTGGGCATAGGGAGTTGAAGAGTCTGTGATGCTAACGTACCTATATCGTCAGGTGTATAGTGCCGTATCTCGTTAATCCCCTTCTCCATAAGTTGGCTGAGGTAAGCCACTTTGGCTGCATTGATGATGGCAGAATCCAAGGTGTACTTCTCGCTGTGAATGAAATTGCCAATACGACTGATGCCATCTTGCAGGAGTTTGTATTCATCTGGATTCGTCAAACCGCGCATACAGATGGTGATGGAGGTCTGGTAGATGTCGTCAAGCACCTGCCTGATGTCATCTGATGGCAAGTTGCGATATTGCAGTTCCACCTTGGCAAACTTCTGGAAGGTCTGGCGGGTAATAGTCAAGTCGTTCGTGATGTCGAACAGCGAGGCTACGTCAAAGAGTTGCTTGATAATCTCCATCGTACACTTCTTCTGGCCTTTGAAGAATGGGATGCCCGTTGTGTGGGGAGCGAAAGCCGTCAGTTTGTCGCCCAACAAATCTTCATGGCTCGGCAAACTGACCGTAACAAGAGGCTCTTCGGTCATCAGCAACGGACTCTGTATGGGTAGCGACACAATCTGGGAATAGTGTGTTTCCTCGAAGAGTACGTCAAGCAGTATCTTGTCCTGTCCACCATTACCGGGATAACTCACTTCGTAGTAGAATTTGGCATGTTGCTTCGGAACATCTGTGCGTGAGATTCGCTCTACGAGTTCCACTTTGCCGAAGCCATATTCTTCGGCATACCGGCTGAGATATTCCTCTATGACGGTTCCTGGAGGACAGATGATGTCAATGTCTATTGACAATCGTTTGCTGGTATTCAGGTGGAGCATCAGCGAACTGCCGCCCTTGAAGATGAAGGGACAGCCAGAGCGAGTCAGTGCTTCAAGCAGCGAAAAGGCACGGATAGTTTTTTCAACCAATGTAATGTCGTGGACACCTATTTGGTGAGCGGCTTCGGTTATCCATTCAAGGCTTCTACTCTTGGGATTGATCATGGTCTATCGTGTATATGATATATTCAACTTTCTCTTTCCTGTTGCGGCGGGAAGCATATCTCATCAGTTTACTCATGTTGACATGATTTCTCTCATGCGCATACTCGTATATATTGTATATTTCGGAACCGCTGGCGAACAGCAGTTCGTTGTCGCCAATGGCATCCACAAGGATTTTCTCTATACGCGGCACTTGGCATCCGTCTACAATGGTCAATGGCGACTGGCCTATCAACTGACGCACCACAATGGCATCAGTACCCGTCAGATAGCGGTCGCAGTCTATGGGTGACGGTGACAGTAGGATGTTTCTGCCAAGTTCCATTTCCTGCAATGCATGGAATACCGTCTCCATACCGTCTTTCTCCACATCAACGAAAACATAGCCGATGTCTGGCACATGGAGCATGAACGAAGCAAGCACCCGTGGACTCCAAATACATATATCAAGGAGCGGAAACCTCATTTTTAGACTCAAATAGATGTTCTTCTCAGTCTCTGATGGCTGATATACGAATTCTGGTAGACTGTCATGAGCCAGTTCATACACACCGTGACCAATCCTACGGAGCGAGCCTGATGCAAGCATCCGGTTAATCTGGAGGGTAATCGCACTGTCCTTGATACCCGTCTGCTGGCGGGCAACTTCACGCAACAGGTCCTTCCGATGGAAGGTACCACCTTGTGCCACTGCGTAATTCAATATAGCTTCCGTTGCTGTCATATCTCTGTTTGCCGCTGCAAAATTATATCTTATTTGTCAAACATCAAAATATTTTGCCAAGAAAGAAATATTTTAACTGCATTTTTAACATAAAACACGAGTTTGAGGCAATGATTTCCTTGTCAGTCAACAACAGCAGAATGAAAGAATGTCTTTGGGACTATTGGCAGATGCTGAAATTCAGTTGATTTGGTATACCTTCTCCTGTCCCTGATAGGTGCAGCGAACAGTGGCTCTGCCGTTGATAACAGTACCTACCTCCACCTTGACAGCAGGACTGCTTGCCGTCACTTTCACTTGCGAGTCGGTGTTCAGGGTGGTGCGCAACTGATAGGTGTTTGTCTTGGTGATGCCGTTCTCATTGGTGGCGAAGACGGGTTGTTTGGGCAATACTAATATCTTACCATCCACCGTTATCGTCACGGTGGGCACTACAGGTAACTCACACGGTGTACCTTTCTTCGAGAAACCGATGCCGTACAGGTTGTAAAGTATCTTTCCTTCCTGTCCCTCGGCAACAAGATAGAGGGCGTGCTTATCTTGAAGTCCCTCTACTTGTGGTACTGCCACCTGCCATGCCGTCACCTTACGTTCAGAATGGGCTGGGATGTCAACGACAGCGACCTCCCGCTGACCGACTTTCACGTGGATGCGGAAAGCCTCTGAGGTACGGGGTGACAAGAAGAGGTTGAGCATAGCACCGTCACCCTTCTTGGTCCCTTGAAAGGCACGCACCCCCTTGGTGTCTTTGGCCAGTCCACCAAAACCGAAGTACTTGAAACCTACGACACCACCATGAGGGATGCCCTTCAGTACCATGCCGTTGTTCCATACATCGAAATTATCCTGCAACCAGTTCTGGTCGCTCATATAACAGGCATATCCTGCAGAGTAGTAGCGATAAGGAGGCAGACCAAAGAGTTGAAAGCCCTCGCTGGTAACTTCCGCTCCCCTGTATTCATTGCCATCTGCAGCCTTGTAAGTCGTCTCGCCCGTAATGGTCACCTTACCGCCTTGGGCTACTGGTTTCTCGTCCCACGTCACACGGACAGGTGCCACCATACCCTGACGGGCATAGCCGAAATTACGGGGGGAGCGGTGGTAGAACATATACCACTGTCCATTGATCTCCAACAGAGAGCCATGGGTGTTATGCCCTGTGTTAGTTATGATGAGATGAGAACCGTCGTCGCTGGTCACCACACCACGGGAGTCCACCAACACACCACCTTGTGTCCAGGGACCCATCGGACTGTCGGCATAGGCATAGCGCAGGGTGGAGTTGCTGTCGCCCTGTCCGTACTCACTGCCACTATAGCCGGAATACACAAAGACAAACTTGTTACCCACCTGTCGGAGACTGGATGCCTCGAAGAACTTAAAATCGTCTGGTACAAAAGGATGGACTTGGTTAGTTCCTGGTCGTACCCCATACATGTTTTCGGGGTCGAGTTGGAAACCAGTCGAGCCCTTGAACCCGTAATAGGCATAAGCACGGTAGCCACGCTGGTAATCAGGGTCGTTTGGATCGGTAACCGTCTCAATGAAGGCGGCAGGGTCGAAATTGATAGGGGAGCCATCGACACAGCGGTGCCCGTCGCTCTGCAGGTTGACAGGGGTGAAAGGTCCTGTGGGGCGGTCGCCACGGCATACCATACCGACACGTCCGTCCCCACGGGAGTGCGGATAGAGCCAGTAGGTCTTCTTCCCTGTATTCTTGTCTTTGACCTCCACGATGTCAGGGGCATACATCGTGTCCCACTGTCCGTCTATCTGATAGGTGAAGACGGCACCCTCATCGCGCCACTTACTCAGGTCCTCGACAGGTGCTGACCACATGTGTACGTCGATACCACAGTACTTATTGTTGTGGGTGTCGTGTGACCCGGTGATATAGACACGGTACCGTCCTGAATGATCAGGATCCTCGAAGACACGAGGCTCCCCATCAGGCAGATGCTCCCAAAGGGGCAGATAGGGATTCTGCGCCATCAAACACATGGGCAGTAGTGCCCCAATGAATATCCATACTTTTCTTCTCATTATCTTATTTCTTATTCTCACCTCTTACCTCTTACCTCTCACTTCTTACCTCTTACCTCTCACCTCTCACCTCTCACCTCTTACCTCTCACCTCTCACCTCTTACTTCTTCAACGTCTCGTCAGGTCCCAGATAACACTTATGCAAGCCACCGAGGTTAACAAGAATCTTCTGGAGCACCAGTCCGTTGTCGAGCGGACGGATGCGGAGTGTGTGCTTACCAGCCTTCAGGGCGTGGATGGTCTGGCAGTTGATGGCATGCTCACGCTGCCATTGGTTGCCCGACTCTCCTTTATACTCGCCATTGATATTGACCACCTGCTCCTCGCCACCGTCAAAGCAGACCGCATAGCGTAACCCCGTGCCGTTGAAGTTGAGGGTGGGGGCGAAGCGTAGTAATACACGAGCCGTCGCGTCAGCGGGAATCTCCATGTCATACTCTACTGCCATGCCGTCGACCGATGCCGTAACAGGATGCGTGGTGATTGCCGAGAGGGTGCGTCCCAATTCGGGAATGACCGTCCATTGTGCCTGCTTACCATCCGTCTTGCGGGTGAAATGCTCAGGCTCGATGCTGACATAACCGTCTTTGGCGACGAATGTCGGTGTTCCCTTCGGTGTGTTATAAGTGATATAGGCAGGTGTCGGTAGAGTGATGGCTGCGGGTGCCGTGCCCTCGACTCGTTTCACCTCGGGCATGATTTTCTTATCTGGCGATTTCCATGACTTATAACCGATATACTGCTCGTCCATCATGTGGTTCCACTTTCCTCCTTTCATCTGATGATACTGGTCGGCGAAGGCAGCGTCTTTCTTGAAACAGTCCTCTACCCGTTTCGCCCATCCGTTCGCCATGGGGTCGTTTTGTTTGGCAAGACGCTGGTTTATCGCCTGAGCGTAATACATATCATAGAGGTTTGCCATTGCCTTGATGGGATAACCTAAGAGTTGGAACCACGCATCCTGTGCCTCCTGGGGCAGTTTACTGCCCAGCGCATCAGCATCGAGGGCGAGTTGGTCGTACTCTCCTGTCACACGAGCCCATTCATTGTAGTTGTGAACGGAATAGGTTCGCATATTCAGCAACTCAGGAGTCACACGACGGTTGAACTTAGCATAGGTGCGCAGCAGACGGGCTGCCTCCTCGGCATACTGGTCACCGAAGATACTACGACAGAACTCCACGCTGTGCTGCGACAGGTTCTGGGCGTTGAACTGGTCGGGATTCCATGCCATATCGAGAAAGAACTGGATGGGGTACTCCATCGGCTTCAGGTCACCCACATTCAGGATCCACATCTTATCGACACCATAGCGGTAGGCAAGGTTCATCTGTTCCCAGACACGGGGGATAGGACTGACGTTGATCCATTTCGAGTTACGGGGACCGCCTACGTAGTCTACATGGTAGTACATGCCGAAGCCGCCTTTACGCTTTGGCGCGTTCAGCGCAGGTACACGGCGGATGTTACCCCAGTTATCGTCACATAACAGCAGGGTGATATCATCGGGAACCTTCATGCCTTGCTCGTAGAAGTCCTGTACCTCTTTATATAAAGCCCATACCTGTGGGATGTCGGAGGCTTTCTTGCCTGTGACCTTCTCCAGCAGCTCACGCTGTTCTTTCACAATCTGCTCCATCAGTTCCACGGAAGCCTTGTCTTCCATCGCCTCGTCACCATCACCTCGCATGCCGACAGTGTACATGGTCTCCCAGTTCTTGGATCGCTCCACACCGCCACGCCAGAAGTCTATCATCTCGTCATGGTTGTTGACAAAACTCCACTTCCCATGTCCCTTACGGCGCTTCCAGTCCTGTTGGGCGAGTGCCATCGGCTCATGATGTGAAGTACCCATGATGATGCCCATCTTATCAGCGAGGACACCGCTCTCCGGGTCGTCATCATAGAAGGCACTGCTCCACATGGCAGGCCACATATAGTTAGCCTTCAGGCGCAGCAGGAGTTCGAAGATATGCTCATAACACTTGGAGTTGATACCTCCGAAATGCTCAATAGCCCATAGCGCAAAAGAGGGCCATTCGTCGTTGATGAAGATACCTCGGTAAGCCACCTTCGGTTCCCCGTCAGTGAAGACTCCTTTCTTAATATATATATTGTCATGATGTGTGACAGGCACGTCAGCAAACCAATACCAGGGTGACACACCGATCTGGCGTGACAGCTCGTAGATTCCGTAAATCGTTCCTCGTTTGTCACAGCCGGCGATGACCAGTGCCTCTTTCATTCCCTCCATAGGATTGGAGATGGTCTGCAAGAGATATTTCTCCGTCTTATCCTGTAGTTCCTTCTTTGCCACTTTCCCTTTCTTCGTCAGTGGCTGGATAAACTGGGAGTTCAGGCTACCGATGATGATGCATGGAGAGTTGACAGTTGACAGTTGAGTGTTGAGAGTCGGGGTTAGACCCGTCACTGCCTTGATGTCGGCTTGCAGGTTCTTGACGGCGATGCGAATACCCTCGTCATCATTAGCGTCATAAACGATGTTCAGGACCTGTCCGTTCTGGGCGATGGCAAGTCCCGCATCTCCTTTCTTAAAAGAAACAAAGCTGTCGGCAGCGTTCATAAAGGCTGCACAAACGAGCATCAGTGTAAGAATTACTTTTCTCATATCATTCGTTTTTAATTATTATTGCGAAAATAACTGTTGACAAAAATAGAAACTAACTTTGACACTTGCAATAGCGTGTAACAATTTCGAATGAGATTGAAACAAAAGAGATAGGTGGTGAAACAAAAAGTAAGGTGGGATTAAAGAATTGAATATTTTTTAGACAAGATTCTTGCTTGTTTGGAATTTAATGCGTATCTTTGTCGGAAGAACGATTAAACAGAGTAATTATGATAGACGTAAAACAGACATTAGCCTCAGCAGAGGAGCGCATGGAGATGGCGGCAATGTTCCTGGAAGAGGAACTGAACCGAATTCGTGCCGGTCGTGCCAACGTCGCCATCCTCGATGGCGTACGTGTAGAGTCATACGGTTCTAAGGTGCCCTTGAACCAAGTCGCTAACATCTCAACACCGGATGCCCGTACCATCGCCATCAAACCTTGGGACAGAAAGCAGATCCGTGATATCGAGAAAGCCATTATGGACTCTGACGTGGGCATCACCCCGGAGAACAACGGTGAGATTATCCGTCTGGGTATCCCACAGCCTACCGAGGAGCGTCGTCGTGACTTGGTGAAGCAGTGTAACAAGATTGCTGAGAAGGCAAAGGTGGAGGTGCGTAACGTACGTGCTGATATCAAGGATAAACTGAAGAAGGCGATTAAGGACGGTCTCTCTGAGGATAACGAGAAGGACGCTGAGAACGACCTGCAGAAGATTCACGACAAGTTCATCAAGAAGCTCGACGGCTTGATGGAGGCGAAGAACAAGGAGATTATGACTGTCTAGTTGACAGTTGATAGTTGACAGTTGAAAGGCTTAGTCATTAAGAATACCGGCAGTTGGTACACCGTCCTGACGGACGATGGATCAACTGTCGATTGTAAGATAAAGGGTAATTTCCGCATCAAGGGAATACGCTCTACGAACCCTGTAGCCGTCGGTGACAGGGTGACTATTTCCTCCCCTTCAACAGGGGGAGGTCAGGAGGGGGTCTGGATCACCGAGATAGAGGATCGTCGTAATTACATCATCCGCAAGAGTATCAACCTGTCGAAACAGAGTCATATCCTTGCCGCTAATGTCGATCTCGCCATGCTGGTGGTCACGGTGGTGAAGCCAGAGACCTCCACGACGTTCATCGACCGCTTCCTTGCCTCGGCAGAGGCTTATAGCGTTCCTGTTATCCTCATTTTCAATAAGACAGACTTGCTTGATGAGGAGGAGCGTCACTATCAGGATATGATGATAGACCTTTACGAGACGGTGGGATATGAGTGCCACGCTATCTCGGCAGAGAAAGGAGATGGGGTGGAAGAGCTGCGTCCCTTGCTGGAAGGAAAGGTGACCTTGTTGAGTGGTAATAGCGGAGTGGGGAAGTCGACACTGATAAATCTCCTGGCACCTCATGCCAATCAGCGGGTTGCCGACATCAGTGAGGCTCACCAGACGGGTATGCATACCACGACTTTCTCAGAAATGATACCTCTCACCTCTCACCTCTCACCTCTCACCTCTCACCCAAACAGTTGGCTCATCGATACTCCGGGTATCAAAGGTTTTGGTACGTTTGATATGGAGAAGGAGGAGCTGACCAGTTATTTCAAGGAGATTTTCGAGTTCTCCAAGCAGTGCCGGTTCTCCGATTGCACCCACACCCATGAGCCAGGGTGTGCCGTACTGAAAGCGGTAGAGGATCATTATATCGCCCAGAGCCGTTATCAGTCGTATCTCTCCATGCTGGAGGATAAAGACGAGAATAAATATCGCGAAGCCTACTAAAGACACAATAACTTTTTAAAGACATAATAACATATTAACATATAAGGGTGGAAATATATTTGGGGAGGACCATACTTCTAACCTTTTTTTATTATTATGTTATTATGTCTTTAACATATTATTCTGTCAATAACCGCTATTATGTTATTCTGTCTTTAAAACGTTACTATGTCCTATCAGCCGATAGTGATTGTGTATTTCGACATAAAGGAGGCACCTGGTTGCAGGTGGTTCATCAGGGGCTTGTCCTTGAACTCCCCCTTGAAGCCCCTCGGGTCACCGATACCATACCACGGCTCTATGCAGACGAAGGGTGCTTGTTTGTCGTAAGGACTCCAGAACGCACAGACAGGTGTCTTATAGTCGACGGTCACGGCAGGCTCCCCATTGGTGTCCATCAGCATGGCACGCTGGGTCTGGCTCTTGTGAATCTTCACACTGTCATTACGGAAGAAGTCGTTGGAGATCTCCAGAATACCCATATCAGCCTCCAAGGGGATTTCCACCATGTCATGGCTGCCGTCAGCATAACTCTTCAACGCATCCATAGGCTCCTCGTTGTCGAGCTTGATCATACCCTCCAGTTTGCCACTGGGCATATTGAAGGCAGGATGTCCCCCAATCTGGAAATGGATCTCACGAGTGTCCGTGTTCTCTACATGCCAGATGACATGTACCCTGTTACCCTCCAGCCGATAGGTGATGGCAAGATTGAAGTGATAAGGATATACCTTCAGTGTCTCCTCGGACTCGTGAAGGGCGAAGGTCACCTTCTCTTGCGTTTGTGAGATAAGGGTAAACTCACTGTCACGGGCAAAGCCATGACGAGGCAGGTGATACTCCTTGCCATCCACCCGATAGGTGTTGTCGTTGACACTACATACCAAGGGAAACAGGATGGGGGAATGGCGGGACCACTCAGGACCAGCCTGCCACATATACTCACGTCCCTTACTGTCTTTCACACTCTGGAGCTCAGCTCCTTTCTCAGCGACCTTAATCGTCAACTGCTCGTTCTTTAGTTCTACCATAGTTATTTGATTCGTTTTAGGTTTGCTTTCATGTCGTTGTCGTCAACCATCAGTATCTCACCATCCTCGCTGAGTTGCATGCGAGACCCGTTGTCCTCTATCTTGACGATACCATCATGGACGGTATACCGCGACTTATAGTTATAGAACTTCGTCTTGAGCACCAGGTCAGCCTGCCACAGCTTACGATTCGCCCAGCTGACACCCAGTTCCTTGGCACGTTCCTTGTCCATCATGATCTTCATCTTCATTCGCATGTCATGACTGTTGATAAACTCAATAGTAACGGTCATGGTGAAGATATCGTTCATCACGGTCTCACGCTCCTTCCGTTGTTCTGGCGTCTCACTCTTTTTCTCAGCGAGCAGGTGACTCACACTCATATTACCATTGTAATAAATACGTCCCTTCATTTCTTGTGCCTGCATACTGAGTGCCAGCATCAGGCTACATACTATCAATAATACTTTCTTCATTTTCTGTTGTGGATTAAAATAATTCTGTGCAAAGATACACATAATTCGTGATTTATGCTTAATTTTGCAGCATGAATTTGAAAGACAAACGTATTGCCGTGCTGCTTTCTGGCGGTGTCGACAGTTCTGTGGCGCTCTATGAGTTGGTGCGACAGGGCTTGCATCCGGATTGTTTCTATATTAAGATAGGTCCTGAGGAGGATGAGGAGTGGGACTGCTCCTCTGAGGAGGACTTGGAGATGGCGACAGCCGTCAGTCATAAGTACGGTTGTAAGTTAGAGGTCGTCGACTGTCATCAGGAATACTGGGACCAGGTGACGGCATATACCATGGAGAAGGTGAAGGCAGGACTGACACCCAATCCCGATGTGATGTGCAACCGTCTGATAAAGTTCGGGGCTTTTGACGAGAAACGGGGACATGACTATGACCTCATTGCTACGGGACATTATGCCACGACGGAGGAAGAGCCTCTCACCTCTCACCTCTCACCTCTCACCTCTCACCTCTCACCTCTCACCTCTCACCTCTATAAAGTGGCTCTGTACCAGTCCTGACCCTGTGAAAGACCAGACCGACTTCCTCGCCCAGATTGAAGACTGGCAACTCAAGAAGGCATTGTTTCCCATCGGTCACATGATGAAGGAGGAGGTGCGAGAGATTGCCGAGCGTGAGCATCTGGTGAATGCCAAGCGCAAGGACTCCCAGGGTATCTGTTTCCTGGGGAAGATCAACTATAACGACTATATCCGCCGTTATCTGGGTGAGAGCCCTGGTGACGTGTTGGAACTGGAGACGGGAAAACGCATCGGACAGCATAAGGGCTTGTGGTTCCATACCATCGGACAGCGTCATGGACTGGGCTTCGGCGGTGGACCGTGGTTCGTGGTGAAGAAGGACATGCGGCAGAACATCCTGTATGTCAGCAAAGGCTATGACCCACAGACCGCCTATAAGCAAGAGTTCTTGTTCAAGGACTTCCATAGTCTGATTCCTGCCACCTGCAAAGAGCCCCTTCCCTCCGACATCACCTTTAAGATTCGTCATACCCCTGAGTTCCACCACGCCAAGTTAGAGGAAAAGGGTGACGGTGTCTTTCAGGTGTGCTCCGATGCCCCCATCCATGGTGTGGCACCAGGACAGTTCTGTGTGTTGTATGATGAGGCGCATCATCACTGCTTGGGTTCTGGTGAAATAACGCTTTAACATTTAATCAAACAAATTATTTGGTGATTCGCTGAAATTGCACTAACTTTGTACGCTATGACAGAGGAAGTGCAGAATATGACGGAATGGAAAGAGAATGTGATACTTGTCGATGCTGACTACGTCGATAAAGTAGCCTTTGACCTCATCGTCAATTTCGAGCGTATGCTGGGCAGACCCGTCCCTCAGGCTGATATGGCGAAATGGCTGGAGTGCGTGGCGTTAGACGGAGGACTGAAATTCCCTACCACACCTACCCAACCTACCACACCTCCCGAACCAGTCCAACAGACGCAGGTCGTCTTATTGCATCAGCGACAAAAGATGGAGAATTTCCAACCAGGTGTCTTCGCAGACTTAGACGGTAAGGCATTCAATGGTCCGTTGGGGGAGTTCCTCATCAGTTGCGTCCCTGTAGAGGAGATGGTGACCGCTGAGGATCTGTTTGTCGACTCCATGCAGATCATCTGTAATAGCAGGGATGTGCGACGGGTGATGGTGGTTCCAGATGCCGACCATATATATAATAAGGTACGCGAAGGACTCCGTCATGTGGATGACAATA
The DNA here is from genome assembly GCA_937916405.1 of uncultured Prevotella sp. Classification (GTDB taxonomy): domain Bacteria; phylum Bacteroidota; class Bacteroidia; order Bacteroidales; family Bacteroidaceae; genus Prevotella. Next base: position 5,185 of record CALFUF010000100.1, on the reverse strand, counting down.
AACATATCACGGTGTTCAGTATGCAGCCGATGGAGGGAGGCAACTACCGACAGGAGATACTGGGGTATTCCCTGATGGCGGCACTGGGTATCCGTGCGGATGAATTGACTATAAACTCGAAATAACGAAATATAAAAGAACTATGGCAAGAGTATTGATGATTGGTGCAGGTGGTGTTGCCACTGTGGCGGCGTTTAAGATAGCACAGAACGCTGACGTGTTTACTGATTTCATGATAGCTTCTCGTCGCAAGGTAAAGTGTGACGCAATTGTAGAGGCCATCCATAAGAAGGGTTATGACATGCCCATCCAGACGGCGCAGGTCGATGCGGATGACGTAGAGCAGTTGAAGACCTTGTTCAATAGTTATAAGCCAGAACTGGTGATCAACCTCGCCCTGCCATACCAGGACCTGACGATAATGGAGGCTTGTCTTGCCTGTGGCTGCTCGTATCTCGACACGGCAAACTATGAGCCGAAGGACGAGGCACACTTCGAATACTCTTGGCAGTGGGCTTATCGTGAGAAATTCGAGAAAGCTGGTCTGACGGCAATTCTGGGCTGTGGCTTCGACCCAGGCGTGACGAGCATCTATACCGCTTACGCCGCTAAGCATCATTTTGATGCGATAGAGTATCTGGACATCGTCGACTGTAACGCTGGCGACCACCATAAGGCTTTCGCCACCAACTTCAACCCAGAGATCAATATCCGTGAGATTACTCAGAAGGGTCTCTACTGGGAAGACGGAAAATGGGTGGAGACAGAACCGTTGGAGATCCATAAGGACCTGACCTATCCTAATATAGGACCGCGTGACAGTTATCTGTTGCACCATGAGGAGATAGAGTCATTGGTCATCAACTATCCCACCATTAAGCGTGCCCGTTTCTGGATGACCTTCGGACAGCAGTATCTGAAGCACTTGGAGGTCATTCAGAATATCGGTATGAGCCGCATTGACGAGGTGGAGTATGAGGCACCCTTAGCTGACGGCACTGGTACGGCGAAGGTGAAGATAGTACCCTTGCAGTTTCTGAAGGCAGTTCTGCCTAACCCGCAGGACTTGGGTGAGAACTACGAGGGGGAGACCTCTATCGGTTGTCGCATCCGTGGTATCGGTAAGGACGGCAAGGAGCATACCTATTATGTCTATAACAATTGCTCACATCGTGCCGCCTATGAGGAGACGGGGATGCAGGGTGTCAGCTATACGACGGGTGTCCCTGCAATGATTGGTGCAATGATGTTCTGTAAGGGTATCTGGAAGAAACCTGGTGTCCATAACGTGGAGGAGTTCGACCCCGATCCCTTCATGGAGCAGCTCAACAAGCAAAGGCTCCCTTGGCACGAGATCCACGATGGCGACCTGGAACTCTAATTCACAATCTCGAGATCTCGAAATCTCGAAATATCGAAAATAACTAAACATAACAACTATGGCAAAAAAAGAAATGGAAGAGGGCACAGCCATGAGCCCTCAGCAGGAGAAACTGAAAGCGCTGCAGGCTGCCATGTCGAAAATCGAGAAGGATTTCGGCAAGGGCAGCATCATGAGAATGGGAGATGAGCAAATCGAAAATGTGGAGGTGATACCCACTGGCAGTATCGGACTGAATGCCGCACTGGGGGTGGGTGGCTATCCCAAAGGACGTATCATTGAGATTTATGGTCCGGAGTCGTCTGGTAAGACGACCCTTGCCATTCATGCTATCGCTGAGGCGCAGAAGGCTGGTGGTATTGCTGCCTTTATCGATGCGGAGCATGCCTTCGACCGCTTCTATGCCCAGAAACTGGGTGTGGATATCGACAACCTGTGGATCTCTCAGCCTGACAATGGTGAGCAGGCTTTGGAAATCGCCGACCAGTTGATTCGCTCCAGTGCGATAGATATACTGGTTGTCGACTCTGTCGCCGCACTGACTCCTAAGAAGGAGATAGAGGGTGATATGGGTGACTCTGCTGTTGGTCTGCATGCCCGTCTGATGAGTCAGGCATTGCGTAAGCTCACGGCAACGATCTCTAAGACGAATACAACCTGTATCTTCATCAACCAGCTACGTGAGAAGATTGGTGTGATGTTCGGTAATCCTGAGACGACGACTGGTGGTAACGCCCTAAAGTTCTATGCCTCTGTCCGTCTGGACATCCGTCGTGTAACGGCTATCAAGGATGGCGACCAGGTCATCGGCAACCAGGTGCGTGTTAAAGTAGTGAAGAACAAGGTGGCTCCTCCCTTCCGCAAGGCAGAGTTTGAGATTACCTTTGGTGAGGGCATCTCGAAGATTGGTGAGATTATCGACCTCGGCGTAGAGTATGGCATCATCCAGAAGAGTGGCTCGTGGTTCTCTTATGACGGTTCCAAGTTGGCACAGGGACGTGATGGTACGAAGCAGTTACTGAAGGATAATCCAGAGCTTTGTGAGGAGCTGGAGGCGAAGATCATGCAGGCTATTGCCGATAAGGTATAGTCGTCATGACAGTGATCAAAAGAAAAGGTGGAAGTCCTAACGGGCTTCCACTCTTCTTTTGTTATTTCTTTGTCGTAGTTGCGGTATTTCTGCGTGGGGTTCTGATACCGATGACCTTACCACTCTTGCTGAACTGAACAATCAGCCAAGACTTGGTGCGTTTGTAGGTCCACTCATAACGACCGTCGTTGATGTCTGCCTTACTGTCAGGCTCGCCGACTGCCATCTCCACCTCTTCCTCAGTCATACCCATGCCGACACGTCCCTCGCGGATCATGGTACGGGTGGCGGCGTTGGTATTTCTTAACTTACCCTCGCCGAAGCCGAACAGATAACCGAAGTAGTCTTCCTGCTGTCCGTCGATATCACCCACGACACTCTCATTGACGAAGGTGACATCCTTAGCGTAGGTACGACCAGTCTCTGTCTCTGTCAGTGTCAAAGTGACATAATTGCTGTTGCGGACTGGTGCCATACCCTCTATACGGAATGCCATCAGCTTAGGTACTTTCACGACGCGGTTGTCCTTACCGCCACCTTTGGTAGTCATGCTGGTGGCGTATTTGGTATAGACGGTCTTACCCATATACTGTGCGTAGTCGGAAGAAACCTTGATCTCTCCAGACATCAGGTCGAAAGAGCCATAGAACGTGAATTTCTCGTTGTCCACGACAAACTCGTCGTCACGCATACCGCTATTCGTCTTACTGATGGCAACATTCTGGTAGAACTCGTTACCTTTCTTGTCGGCAACAATGATCTTCACAGGGAAAGAGCGAGTGCCCACACCAACGGCAACCACCTTTACCTCCATGTTCTTCTCCACCTTGACATCATTGTAGCTGTCGCTGTCATAGTCGACATCCACACGGTAGTCGGTGGCACGAGTCAGAAGTGTCTGATTCATCAGCTTCTCACGGGCAATATCCACATCTCCCAGATAGGCGAGGGTAGGTACACCCGTCTTGTTGTAGCAATAGTCCTCGAACTCTCCGTTAGGCAATTCAAAATAGTATTTCCTATTGTCATCCTGACAGGTGAAGTTCATACGGGCACGACCGTTTTGTCCGACAGTGTGGTTGTTGTAAATCATAATCTTACGACGTAACTTACCACTGGGCACTTCCTTACCAGTGCCTGCGTCACGGAAAGTGTTCACCACCAAGTCGTACTTCTCTGGCAATACCATGAACTTCATACCGTCTTGCCAGTCGCAAAGACTGTAATAACGGAAATTCTGACTTACAAAGTCAGTGCCTGTGGGCTCTTCGGTATTGACCTTCTCTTTGACGACCTTAGTTTCTGTCTTCTTCACTCCCTTTGTCTTGACAATGTAGGAGTCGGCACTTTGAGCCATGGCAACTGTGGTTGCTAAGGCTAGTCCCGCCAGAATAATCAGTTTCTTCATAGATATATCTATTGATGTTATTACGTAATAATGCTGCAAATTTATAAATAATTTTTGATACTTGTGCCAAAATGACGTGACAATCAGTCATTTTTCTTCATTTTTTTTGTTTTTGGCATATGCTTTGCTATATTGTCAGTGACAAAATTGCATATTAATAAATAAAAAAAGAATACAACTATGGGAAAAATTATTGGTATTGACTTAGGAACAACCAACAGCTGTGTTGCCGTATTTGAGGGTAACGAGCCGGTGGTTATCGCTAACAGCGAGGGTAAGCGTACGACTCCTTCTGTCGTAGGCTTCGTGGAGAACGGCGAGCGTAAGATTGGTGACCCGGCAAAACGTCAGGCTATCACGAACCCGAAGAAGACCGTTTATTCTATCAAGCGTTTCATGGGTGAGAACTGGCAGCAGACAGAGAAGGAAATCTCACGTGTACCTTATTCTGTTGTCAACGAGGGTGGCTATCCTCGTGTGGACATCGATGGTCGTAAGTACACCCCACAGGAGATCTCCGCTATGGTGCTGCAGAAGATGAAGAAGACTGCCGAGGATTATCTCGGACAGGAGGTGACGGATGCCGTTATCACTGTTCCTGCCTACTTCTCTGACTCTCAGCGTCAGGCTACCAAGGAGGCTGGACAGATCGCCGGTCTGAATGTACGTCGTATCGTCAACGAGCCTACCGCAGCCGCTCTTGCTTATGGTGTCGACAAGGCTAACAAGGATATGAAGATTGCTGTCTTCGACCTTGGTGGTGGTACGTTCGATATCTCTATCCTGGAGTTCGGCGGTGGTGTGTTCGAGGTATTGTCTACTAATGGTGATACACACCTGGGTGGTGATGACTTCGACCAGGTAATCATCGACTGGCTCGTACAGGAGTTCAAGAACGACGAGGGTGCCGACCTGAAGGCTGACCCAATGGCTATGCAGCGTCTGAAGGAGGCTGCCGAGAAGGCTAAGATTGAGTTGTCAAGCTCTACCTCTACGGAGATCAACCTGCCGTATATCATGCCAGTAGGTGGTGTGCCTAAGCACTTGGTAAAGACTTTGTCACGCGCTAAGTTCGAGCAGTTGGCACATGGACTCATCCAGGCTTGTCTGGCTCCTTGTCAGAAGGCTATCGCTGACGCAAAACTGAGCACAGCAGATATTGACGAGGTCATCCTCGTAGGTGGTTCAAGCCGTATTCCTGCCGTTCAGGAACTCGTGAAGAACTACTTCGGTAAGGAGCCTTCTAAGGGCGTGAACCCTGATGAGGTGGTTGCCGTTGGTGCTTCTATCCAGGGTGCTATCCTGA
>CALFUF010000099.1 GCA_937916405.1 uncultured Prevotella sp. | reverse complement strand
CCTGTTGAGGGGAGGCATCATAATAGTAGCCATAGCGGCGCTTGGCATCGTAGATGAGCCATGGCTGGTCACCAAAGCGGTATTGGAAATGGTTGGTAATCAAGGGTAGCACGTTATTGTCGGGTGATACCACGGCGAGGTATGTACCGTCCTTCGCTTTCTGGAAACGGATGAACTGTTTCATCCGCAGTTGCTCGTGCATCACCCTCCGTGCCGTATTGGTGACATAGAGTACGTCGGGGTCTGAGAAGTTACGCTCGATGGATGCTCCTTTAGTGCCGAACACCTTATATATATAATGGAAGAGGGGAGTGCACAACGACTTTTCCTCCGACAACCAACTGACCATCAGAAGTCTGAGAGCCTCTTTCGATACGTGTTTCTCCAGTCCTGCCCATACCCTCGAAGCCTTCTCCTCCGTGGTCATTACCTGCCATGTTTCCTCACAAAATAGGGGTAATTGCTCTCCCTCACCGATCAGCATGTCGGGCTGTTGGCGACGGAAGTAAGCGTCGAAGACGGCACTCAGTATTCCGTCCAGTGTCTGGTCGAAGGTATAGACTAACATCTTATTCGGGGTCTTCAAAGTCCAACATCAGTTGTTGCTCTGCGGCGGCTCGTTTCTGTTGCGTCTTGGAGACGAGTAGGGGGCGTAGTCGCTCAGGGCGCAGTTCGTTAATTCCCACAATCGGTTGCGAGAATGTGGATGTCAGTTCTCCGCAGGTAATGAAATACTTCGCCTTCTTCATCACCACTCCCATCTTCTTCAGGTGGTAGGAAGTAATGCGGTTGAAGCGGCGGCTGTTGACGATGAGCCATGCCGACTTGGTGCCGATGCCTGGCACACGGAGGATGCGCTCATAATCATCATGGTTGATGTCGACAGGGAAGTATTCAGGGTGTCGTAACGCCCAGCCTAACTTGGGGTCGATATCAAGGTCGAGATGGGTGTGGGCATCATCCACAATCTCATCCACATCGAAATGATAGAAACGCAGGAGCCAGTCTGCTTGGTAGAGTCTGTTCTCCCTCACCAACGGTGGCTGTTTGAGGATAGGCAACCGCTTGTCATAGGTGTTCACACTGATATAGCCAGAATAGTAGACACGCCGCATGGTGGGTTGTAGATAGAGCGAGGATGACATCTGCAGGATGTCCAGGTCGGTCTCACCTGTCGCTCCCACAATCATCTGGGTCGATTGTCCTGCTGGCACATAGCGGGGGGCATGACGGAACTTCTTACGCTCCTCCTTATTCTCTAAGGAACTCTGTTGGATGAGTCGCATGGGTTGGAACACACTCTGGTGGTCTTTCTCTGGGGCAAGCAGTTTCAGCGACTCCTCCTTGGGAATCTCGATATTCACACTCATACGGTCGGCATAGCGTCCTGCCTCGTTGAGTAGTTCCTGTGAGGCTCCCGGTATTGCTTTCAGGTGGATGTAACCGTTGAAGCGGTGGATGGTGCGGAGGTCACGGACAATCGCCGTCAACCGCTCCATCGTATAGTCGGGGTTACGTACCACACCACTTGACAGGAAGAGTCCCTCGATATAGTTACGACGATAGAACTCCATCGTGATCTCCTCCAGTTCCGAGACGGAGAGGGTGGCACGCTGGATGTCGTTCGTACGACGGTTGACACAGTAGGCACAGTCGTACATACAGTGGTTGGTGAGCATGATCTTCAATAAGGAGATACACCGCCCGTCGTCGGCAAACGAATGGCAGATGCCCACTCCTCCAACGGTATTGCCTACCATGCCCTTCTTACCGCCACGCACCGTTCCGCTTGACGAGCACGACACATCGTACTTCGCCGACTCCGTCAGGATGCGCAGTTTCTCCATCGTCTTCTCTGTTAACATGGGTACAAAAATACGAAAATAATTGGAATCTTTGTTGTTTTTCAGAATTATTCTTTACCTTTGCAATCAGAAATACGAATTGAGAAGATGAGAACAACAAAAGAATGCATTGAACTCATAAAGGATCACGCAGAAGAGATGCGTACAATGTTTGGTGTACGGACATTACGCTTGTTCGGATCTGTTTCTCGTGGCGAACAACATGAGGGAAGTGACATAGATGTTTGTGTGGAAATGGCTCCTGCGCTCTATCTTGTTGTTCGTCTAAAACGCTTCTTGGAACAACTTTTTCAATGTCCTGTTGATGTTGTTAGAATGCACAAGCATATGAACCCCTATCTTTTAGATAATATAGAAAAAGATGGAATTTACGTCATCCAATGAAAGAAACCGTGTTAAGTCTACTCTTGACCAGATAAGGACTGCTATAGCCCAATTGAAAGAGTGGAATGAAGGAGTCAATTCCGCAGACGACTATTATTTGTCATCTGATGGGATGCAGAAACTTGCTGCAAACTACATGTTGATAGAAGCGATAGGGGAAGGTATTAAAAGAGTGGACTAAATATCAAAGGGAGAACTTTTGGTTGAACGTCCAGAAATTCCATGGACTGACGTTATGGGGATTAGAGATCATATTGCTTACGGCTATTTGATATAGATGGTGATATCATCTTTACAACGATAAAAAATGACCTCAATGCTTTACAAGAAGCAATCAATTATTTTTTGGAAACTCTTTAGTTAGTATCAGTACATACCATTATCAATCATTCCAACACGAGAGGTCATGGCGTGTATCGTACATTGTCATCCTATTTCTCGTAGAAACAAATAAAGCACGCAATCCATTAAGGCTGCGTGCTTTACTCTTATCATATAGGTAATCTGGATTATAGATTATCCCATACACTATCACTTACTTTCTTATAAGTCACCAATACATATTCATCTCTACCTTGAGAGTCTTTTCCATAGACATCTTTTAGTTTTAAAGTGTTGCCGGATAAGACTTCTACAATAAAGGTATCATAACCGACCTTTAAAGTCTTTTCTTTCTCATCAAAGGTGAAGGAATAACTTCCATCCTCAGAGAAATGACCGCGATGTCCACCATGAACCAGACATGTGCCATCCTCTCCAAAGTGAATATACTCAGCCTCTGCGTCGCTAATGTCATTGTCATGGTGAAAACTGCCATCTTCCATTGCTACACCATGCGTAGCTTTCCAAGTACCATACAAGGTCGTTACACCAGAAACTCCAGAACCACCTCCATCATCATCTCCACCGCAAGCGGTGAAACACATTGGCATGAATGCCAGAACTAAAAAATACAATAATTTTCTCATAATCTTATCATTAAGTTAATACTAAATAATGTGCAAACGTAGGGGCATAAAAATGGCGTGGACATCCTTATGCACTTACCTGAGGGGCAGACCTCGGAAATGGAACCCCTACTCTCATATAAGAATGCTGCCACGCCAAAGCGTGGGGCATAGCTATTCTTGAGAGTAGAGAAGAACCTACTGGTCTTTCCCTTGCTTCTTAAATCGAACTATTCCAAACAAGATTTCCGAGGTCTTTTCGGTAAGTGCGAAATAATAAGCCTATGCATCTGTGGCTCGGGATTTTTCCCCCGATACCGATGGCAAAGATAATAATAATTCTGAAAATACGCAAATAATCAGAACTTTTTTCGTACTTTTGCATTCCAGAGTATTGTTAAAGTAAGTAGTATGGTTTATAAATTAACACGTGAGCAACTTAGCGACATAGTCAGTGACGCTGTCACCAATGCTATTAAAAACCTCGAAAATATCGAGATTGTCGATGATTCTCCAGTCGAAAATTCTCAGGTTGAAGTCGGAGAATTCTCTGAGGAGCAATATAAAGAGGCGATGGACACAATGGCTGTTAACCGCGGAGCAGCTGATGAGCCAAAGGTGGGTATTTTCTGGTATAATGCTACCCTTAAACAGTTGTTTGGTGTTGTAACCCATAAACGTACAGACTACTTAAAACCAAATGCTGGTGGTGGACTGATAACATGCAGCGAAATGCATGAAGATGTATGGAAGAAAGAATTTCGCAAGCAGAAATACCATCAAGGAGGTATCGGTCCTTTTAAAGGGGAATACCAATATAAACCTCGTGGACGAGTGTTTTACTCCCCCAGCAACGACCAATATATCATTGCTGTCGGGTCATGGATTGACGAGAATAAAGAGGCAATCGCCCTTATTATCGATGAATTTGACCTCCCACGTGAAAAGACTGTCGTCCAGAAAGCCACACATTGGGATATAGGGCAGACATGGAATGACTAAACATTGTTACTTTAGCATCCCAATAAAGATACCACGCAAATTTTTATTTTTATTATCACACCAGTCACAACTCCTTGCCAGCAGCCCCGATCTCTACGGTGGTCCCTTGTGTTCGAAAGGCTTCGACATGGATGACATGGAAAATGAATTAGCTCCAATAACTATCCCATAAATACCAACGGCTGGCAGAGCAACCATTCTGCCAGCCGTTTTTTCTATCTCCATTGCTACAAAAATAAAAAAATCCTGCTATCGTGCTACCAATGTGGCTCAAATGCCGATGTACAAAGGGCGCAAGCTGGTAGTGGGATTTGAAAAATCGTGCTACAATGGTGCTACCATCCTGCTACCATCCCACTACCAATGTAAGTCTATTGCTCCTTGATAAGCCTTGTCTGCATGAACTCGTCAAGAGTGACGAGGTTCAACTGTGGAAATGGTGTGTCATGGAGTATGCGGAAATGACTGTCTTCGGACACCAGATAGTCGGCTCCTGCTGCAAAAGCACAGTCCACAAATTTGTTATCGTCCGGGTCTGCGGTGATGATGCCCATGCGGAAATGCGGATCAACCAGTTGCACGTTCTTCTGGTTGAGTATCAGCATGACCACATTCTCCGCTACGGTTGGTGTTATCTGCTGTTCCAAAATCTCCTGATACTCATCAAGTATTTCGTTCGATGCGCAGAGTGTATAGCGCCCAGCAAGAAATGCGTCCCATATCGGACGATAGGGACTGAGGCGAGAGATAATCTGCAACAAGCAGTTAGTGTCAATCACTACGGGGTTCATGCGACCTATTTATTATAAGGTGTGCGGAAGTGAGATCCTCGCAGTTCTTCGAGGCGTTTCTCATCAAACTGTCCGCTTTCCCAGAGTGCGTCCATCTCTTCGTCAATCTGCTTGGCATAGAACGCTGCCAGTTGTTGGCGCAATTTTTCCAGTCCCGCAGTGGTCTTGATATGTGATACCAAGTTGAACACCTGTAATTGTGCCGGAGTGAAGGTGATTGCTTCCATAATCCTAAGTTTATTCCGTTTTCTGGCTACAAAGATAAAAAATTTCCGCAACATAATCGCAGGTTCCTGCAAATATTTTATTTGCGTAATTTGTTTAATCCAACTTCATAGTGACTACATAGTGTCTTATCAGACAGCGACTGTTTTTTGAGCGATTTGCTTTCGGCTATAGGCGTTCAGTTGATTGGCTGGAGCCGTTCAGTTGTTTGG
>CALFUF010000098.1 GCA_937916405.1 uncultured Prevotella sp. | reverse complement strand
AAGGCGGTGTGAACATCAAGAAACACTATGGCGACGAGGCGTTGAGCCTGTTTATCCAACCGCCCTCCGTAGCAGAACTGCGTCGTCGTCTGGAAGGACGTGGCACTGATACGCCAGAGGCTATCGAGCAACGACTTGCCAAAGCGGAGTATGAACAGACCTTCGCCCCTCAGTTTGACCGCATCATCGTCAATGATGACTTAGCGACAGCAAAGCAAGAGACTCTACAGATCGTACAAGACTTTTTGAGATGAAGCGGATAGGCATCTTCGGCGGCTCGTTCAACCCCATCCATTGCGGACATATCGCACTGGCGAAGGAGATTCTCCGTCAGACGGAGTTGGAGGAGATATGGCTGATGGTGTCCCCACAGAATCCCCTAAAGCAGGAGTCGTCAGGTCTGTTGGATGACGACCTGCGCTTTGAACTTGCCCAGAAGGCTTTGGTTGACATTGAGGGTATCGAGGCTTGTGACTATGAGTTTCATCTGCCTAAGCCCTCGTACACTTGGAATACACTGCGACATCTAAGGGAAGACTACCCGGACTGCGCCTTTACCTTATTGATAGGAGGTGACAACTGGGAGCGCTTTGACCGCTGGTACCACTGGAAGGATATCCTGAGGAAGCACGATGTGATAGTCTATCCTCGTGACGGACAGGCAGGAACTATCGAGGCTGACCTGTTGCCTGTATCCAGTACAGAGATCAGGGAACGGGTGAGACGAGGTGAGTCCGTTGAAGGATTGGTGCCTGACAATATTATAAAGGATGTAGAACGGTTATACGCAAAAAAATGAAGCGGTTATTGCAGATAGTCGGATTGTTGTGGCGACCACTACGGGTAAATGGCGCCTTCTTCATCTTTATGTTTGCCCTTGGTTACCTCTGCACACAGACAGAAATTCGTCTGCATTTGCGAGGAGCCAAACCTTATGACCTATCCGCTACAGAACTTTTCTTCGATCTATATCTTGTTTGTGCCGTATTGGCATTGATTCCTAGAAAGATACGGCTATGGGTGCGTCTGCTGTTGACGGTCGTCTTCTATGTGGTAGCCTTGATAGACATGTTCTGTTATGTGCATTTCGAATCAACCCTAACCCCCACCATGTTGATGCTCTTCCTGGAGACAACAGGGCGGGAGGCAGAGGAATTTCTGGAAGCTTATTTAGGATGGGATCTGCTGACATCCAAGACAGGGTTGATATTCCTCGTCGCCCTTCTGCATGTGATATGGGCAGTGTGCAGTACTTGGCTAAAACAGCGTGCACAGAAAATTCATCTGCGATTTGCAGAGCCCGTCGTTCTTTATTCCCAAGCCGTCTTGGGAATTCTGGCATTTGGCATTTTCTGTTATACTGCCACAGCCTGCTGGCCCAACAAACAGGCCATTCACCGACTGATGACGAAGTCGAATCTGGGTGAGGTGGAACATGAATTGACCACGAAAGGCTGTGCTAATCTCTATCTGCCTATCCACCGCATGGTGTTTAGTGTTTATGCTAATAAATTGGCTTCTCAGCAACTGGAACATCTGGTGAATGCCACAGAGAAGGTGCAAGTTGACAGTTGCTCTTTCCGCAGTCCGCAAATTGTACTTATCATAGGGGAGAGCTATAATAAGCATCGCTCTCAGCTCTATGGCTACGACAAACCTACCACCCCTCGACAACTTCGTCGGATGCAGGACAGTACGTTGATAGCCTTCACTGATGTGGTAGCCCCATGGAATCTGACGAGTTTTGTTTTTAAACATGTTTTCTCTCTGCATGCTGTTGGTGATGTGGGAGATTGGAGCGACAGTCCGATGTTCCCTGAGGTGTTTCGTAAGGCGGGTTATCACGTGACGTTCCTCACCAACCAGTTCTTGCCCAAGGCAGGCGAGGCAGTCTATGATTTCAGCGGGGGCTTTTTCCTCAATCACCCAGAACTAAGTCAACAGTTGTTTGACACGCGCAACGCCAGACTTCACCGTTATGATGAGGGACTCTTGAAAGCGTATGATGCCCTGCCACACAGGGATCACCAGCTTACCATCTTTCATCTGATGGGACAGCATGTAGACTATCTGGGACGTTTCCCGCGGAATACGCGTCGCAAGTTTACAGCGGCTGACTATCCTGAAAAGAAGCTGCCCGAGAAGCGCCTTCAGATAAATGCCGATTACGATAATGCTACCCTTTATAACGATTCTATAGTAGACGAGATAATCCGCCGCTTTGAAGGCGAGAATGCTATTGTCATTTATATGCCCGATCATGGAGAGGAATGCTTCAGCGGTACGCTCGATTTCTTCGGGCGCATGCATTCTGCAGCCATTGACTATCGGTTGGCTCGCGAGGAGTTTGAGATACCCTTCTGGATATGGGCATCGGAGGAGTACCGGCAGACGCATCCTTACGGATGGGAGGCTATCAAACGCTACTGCCATCGTCCCTACATGACCGACCTGTTGCCCCATACCCTGATGTTTTTAGGCGGTATTCACTCCAAGAATTATCGGAAAGACTATGATGTGCTGAATAGTGCGTATAACGAGAAACGCCCTCGACTGCTGAAGAACAGTGTGGACTATAATAAGTTGAAGAATGAGAAATGAGTTATTGACACGGGAAGAGTGTACGGCAATGCGAGGCATCGCCATCCTATCCATCATGCTGCATAACTACTGTCATTTCATTGGCAGGATCGTGAAGGAGAACGAATACCAGTTCTTCACCTCCAACAATGAGGGGTTGTGGCGAGTGCTGACCCACCCCGATACACTTCTGCCTGTTCATCTGCTGTCGTATTTCGGACATTATGGAGTGCCCGTATTCCTCTTCCTCAGTGGTTTCGGACTGGTGATGAAGTATGAGCATAAGACGCAGGAGCGAATTGGTGTCGTCCCCTTTGTGCGCTATAACTATCTGAAACTACTACGGATGCTGATCGTGGGTTTCACCCTCTTCGTCATCGTGGATGTCGTAACCCCAGGGCGCTTCCAGTACCATTGGGACAACGTCATCGCCCAACTGCTCATGTATATCAATGTGTTGCCAACTCCCGACAAGATTATCTGGCCAGGCATCTACTGGTTCTTTGGTTTGATGATTGAGCTTTACATCGTCTATCGTCTGTTGCTCTATCGGCAGAAGTCATGGGCTGTTGTCCTGTTGGTTGCCGTATGTTGGCTGCTTCAGGTATTCTGCGACCCGGAGGGGGAGACATTGAATCGTCTGCGTTATAATTTCATCGGAGGCATGCTGCCTTTCGGAGCCGGTATTTTGTTGGCAAGAGTTACCCGTAATGAAACTCCTGCTTTCCTTACGGGTAACTCCCACTCTCCTTACGGTAAACTTCTGGTTTGGTTGGGCTCTCTTCTGGTGTGCATGATTTTAGTCTTTGTGATGTGCTTCAACTATCAGTCATGGTTATGGATTCCCCTGCTGGTAGTCATAGGTACGATTGCCCTTGTGAAGACCATGCCCCAATGGCTGTTAAGCCTGTGTGTTTGGTTCGGTGGCATCTCTGCAGCGATGTTCGTGGCACACCCCATCGCTCGAAAACTCTTTATCTCTGTTGCCTTGCGGCAAGATATCTACGATGGATTGATGCTCTATGTTGTTGTGACCATCGCCCTTTCATGGGCTGTCAAGAAAGTGATTGACCATATTCCCAGTTCCCGCCTATGAGAAAAATCGTAGCCTTCGACTTTGACGGAACCCTCACCAATCGCGATAGTCTGTTGGAATTCATCCGTTATGTGCATGGGACATCACGGCTGTGGTGGGGCTTCCTGCTCCATGCTCCTATCTTGATATTGATGATGCTCAGACGCTATTCGCATAGCAGAGCCAAGGAGCGTGTTTTCGCCTATTTCTTCAAGGGAATGCCGCTGACAGATTTCGATGCATGGTGTCAGCGTTTTGCCCATGACCGTCGCACCATTCTGCGTCCTCAGGGAATCGCTGCGGTCGATGAGGCTCAACGCAATGGGAAGGCGGTTGTTATTATCAGTGCTTCCATTGATAATTGGGTTCAACCGTTTTTCGCCAATGTCCGAGTCCTTGGTACTCAGATAGAAGTAAAAGACGGCAAATTGACAGGCCGCTTCCTGACTGGGAATTGTTTCGGGCAGGAGAAAGTCAATCGTCTGTTGGCTGAATATCCTGACCGTGCCGACTACCATCTGACGGCATACGGTGACAGCCAAGGAGATCGTGAGTTGCTTGCCTTTGCTGATGAGGCTCATTATAAACCCTTCCGCTTATGAGACTGAAACGTGAGGAGTGGATATTAGGACTGGCAGTGATGCTGTTGCTCATCATCCTGAACGGGATGCTGATCGCAAAGTATGACGCATTGTTCTCTGTGGTCTGTGACGACTATGGCAAACTACTATCTTATAACTACCATGTGTCAGGCTTTGATGCCACCACCTATTCCGTACTGACGGAGTGGGGAATGAAATATGATGTGTTGCGCCATCCCTTGTTGCCCTATCTGATGGCTCTGCCCTATGGTGTCAACCAGATACTGATCTCCCTGACAGGTATCAACGGAGCCTTGTATATCGCAGCAGCAATCATCCTTTTCTTTGGTTTCTGTACCACCATTGTGCTCTATCGTATCTTGCGGGAGCTAATCGGCATTGGCAGATGGGACGCAACCTTACTGACCATCTTCTTCTTCAGTCTTGCCTATGTGCTGGTAACCTATATCGCCACTGACCATTTTGGCATCTCTCTGTTCTTGATATTGTTGTCCATCTATCTGGTCGGCAAGGCATACAAGGAAGGACGTGTCTTAAAGACATGGCAGTCTGCTTTGTTGTTGCTCATCACGGCTGGTGTGACCTTGACGAATGGTGCCAAGGTCTGTGCGGCAGAACTGATAGCACGAGGGAGAGGCTTCTTCCGCTGGCACTATTTGATGTTGGCTTTTGGCACTTTGCTATTAGTCGTCGGATTGGGTCTGTGGGAAGAGCGTATCTATGTCTATCCCAAAGAGCAGGCAGAGCAGAAATACTTCCAAGAGCATAAGTCGGAGATGATGCAGAAGGCACGGGAGAACCACGAGCGTTACAAGCGGGCACCATGGGTCATCCATAAGGGAAAACCATTGGGTAAGGGCAGTCTGTTGAAGTGGACCGACTATACCACGTCCCGTTGGGAGACGTTGAAGGAGAATGTCTTTGGCGAGTCGCTGCTATTACATGAGGACTATGTGCTGGACGACATCCTGACGAGTTACCGACCAGTGCTGTTGTCCTATCGCTCTCTTGTCAATTATGTTGTTGAGGGTCTGCTGGTGCTATTATTACTTGCAGGTATCTGTTGCGGTTGGCGTGAGCGACTGCTCTGGATGTGTCTGTTGGGTATCCTGCCTGATGCTTTGATGCATATAGGCTTGGGTTTCGCCATCAACGAGGTGTATATCATGTCGGCACACTGGGTCTATATCTTCCCTATCGCCCTTGCCTATCTGTTGCGGGCAAAAAGCCAGAGGCTGATAGCCCATAGTCTGAGGGTCGTCATCGTCCTCTTGACAGCCTATCTGTTGATTCACAATTTAGTACTTATCACAGGATGGATGCAACAGCCTCCTGTGTCAATCGCTTTCTGGTATGATTAAACGTGTGACTGATATTTTCCGGATTCAGAGAGAGGAGCGTGGACTGGTCCTTGCCTTTGCGCTTGTCAGTGTTTTCCTTCATGCTTGTTGCATCTATTGTTTCTCTGACTCTTTCCTGCAGGAGTCCATAGAGAACGGTGGTGTGTTCTATAGTCAGTTTCAGGTGTCAGGCTATGACCCGATTACCTATGCCGTGGTGACCCATTGGGGAACGACCTATCAGGTGTTCCGTCACCCGTTGCTTGCCTTTATGGTCTATCCGCTGTTCTTGTTGAATAGCGGACTGATCGCACTGACGGGTTATAACCTCGTGCAGTTCCTCTTGGCGGCAATCCTCTTGGTATGTAATATCTATTCCTTTGTCTTCCTGTATCGTATCTTCAAGGACATCATAGGGGTGAAACGCTTCGATGCCATCCTGTTGACGTTCTTCTTCTATGGTTTTGCCCATATCATGACGGCAAGTATCGTTGCCGACCACTTCACGGTATCGATGTTCTTGCTGATACTGACCCTCTATCTCTCTGGCAAATGGATGCGGGAGGGCAGACAAATGACCATCGTCCGGACAGTGCTGCTCTTCGTCGTCACAGCAGGTATCACGTTGAGTAATGGTGTGAAGATCTTCATCGACGCGTTGTTTGTCAATGGCAAACGTTTCTTCCGTCCCAAATACCTGTTCCTTGCCGTCCTCCTGCCAGCAGGTTTGATGTGGGCATTTGCCCATTGGGAATACCGCACCTATGTGCTTCCCCATGAGAAGGAGCATAAATTGGCATTGGCAAAGAAAGCACAGGTAGCGAAAAAGAGAGCCTATCAGCAGTTTATGGATACTACCACCATCATGAATCCTGAGGAGAAGCAACAAGCCTTCGAGCGACAGTATAAGCGACAGTTACGGAAGGAGGCTCAGGAGCGTTGGAACAGTATGCACAAAGGACTGCCTATCAAGGGAAAGAGTATCTTCCTGCGATGGACGGACGTGACGACACCCCGTTGGGACTCGATGGTGGAGAACCTGTTTGGCGAGTCGCTGATGCTGCACCAAGACCATCTGTTGGGTGACACGTTACGTGACCGTCCGTTGATAGTGACCTATAGGTGGTGGATATGTTATGTCGTGGAGGCTGTCATCCTGCTCCTCTTTATCGCTGGTTTATGGTTGGGATGGAAGAGCCGTTTCCTGTGGATGACGATGGCTGGCTTTGCCTTCGATATGGTGATTCATCTGGGACTGGGTTTCGGACTCAATGAGGTGTTTATCATGGCGTCCCATTGGGCGTTTGTACTACCTATCGCTATCGCCTATCTGGTGAAGTCTTATAACTTCAGACATCTTACCTCTTACCTCTTACTTCTCCTGACTGCCTTCCTATGGCTCTACAACGGTATCTTGTTGGTGGGTTACCTGTTAGGATGAGCGTTTCCGCCATTGCTTATAGTAATGGACGAGGAAGTAACTGATACGTGGGGGTAACAGGAGTGCTATCCTGTCGGCGAAGGGTATCGAACTGTTAAGTTGTTTCCGCAGAGGACGATAGTATTCCTTGAGGACGTGGAACTGGCGGTTGTCGATGAACTTCTCATAGACCTTGATCTGATGACCTATGAAGGCGGAGTGATAGAGGTCCCATTTAGGTTGCAGCGTTTGTCGCAGTTCCTCGTCATAGATACGTATCATGTGCAGATCCTCTATCCTGTTGTTGGGGATGTCCTCATAATGGAGATAAGCAGGTTGGTCGATGAAATAGACCTTCGGCTCTTTCATCAGACATTTGATCTGCATCAGCGAGTCCTCCCGTTCCACAATCTCTCTGGGAGCACCCAAGCAACCGTCCAGCAGTTCTTTCTTGAAGATGATGCCCCACAGCACACAGAACGAGTTCCGGGTGGCAAGCAGGTCACGGATCAGGGGCTCGCAGATGGTCCACTCCCTGAAGCCGGAGTCATGGATCACCCCGTATTGGTCGATATACGGACCTATCACCTCGTCGGCTCCTGACTGTGTGATGGCACGATGCATCATGGCAAGTGCTCCGTTCGTCAACAGGTCGTCGGCATCCACAAACATGATATATCTCCCTTCAGCATGCTTCACCCCACAGCGACGGGCGGCTGTCACCCCTCCGTTGGGGGTATGGAATACTTTCAGGCGTGGCTCATCCGCAGCCCATTTGTCACAGATCTTTCCTGACGCGTCGGTACTGCCGTCATCCACAGCGATCACCTCAAATGAGGGGAAGTCCTGTGAGAAGATGCTTTGCAGGCATTTCTCGATATAGGAGGTCTTGTTATAAACAGGTATGATGATTGATATCTCCATAGTCTTTCTATTGATAGTTGATGTGTCCTGTATTCTTCTTCACCCTGAAGACAAGGGCGTTCCAGATAGCCTTCAGGTTACCATAGCGTAGGTTGCGTAACAGTTCCTCAATGCTTCGTCCTATCTTGATCCAGGGGTGTCCCCATGCCATGATGCGGTAGACACGCTGTTTGTATTCCACATTCTCGATGACATACTGTGGATGGCGAAGCGGGAACTCCATCTCGTAACTGGGCATCGTCAGCAACTGCTGCATGCGCTTGGGCAGTGTCTTCATCGCACTCTGGAAATGTGCCGACTCCTCTGATACCGCCGTGTTCTGTATCATGTTACGGGTAGGGACGATGGTCAGTCCTGAGTGCAGCATGTTATACGACCAGTAGACGGTCTCGTAGATGGGGTCGCCCACCTCATGGTGCTTGCGGAGTTTCTTGACCATCTCCTCTCTGTCACCATGTGCCTTGACGAGAGTCTCCAACTGGTGCATGTCGAAGTTACTGTCCACCACCTTGTAGTGGTCGTCCCATTGGTTGACGACCCTGCCCCACGATGCCCATCCCCAGATGGAGAAGACAGAGGTAAACAGGTAGTCGTAGGGTGCGTCCGTCTTCTCCTCGTGGTTATAGCCTGCTATCATGGTGACACGCTCGTCGTGCTCATAGCGGTTGAGCATCTCCGTACAGAAACGGATGAACGACACGGCAGGGGTACTGTCGTCCTCGATGACGATACACTTGTCGTGCAGGGAGAAAGCCCATCGCTGCGCCTGGTAGTTGGAAGCCCACGCACCACTGTTCTCCGTATGGTAGTTGCGCTGCACCTCACACTCCCAGTTGATCTCCTCGTCAGCGACAATACGCTTGGCGGCTTCTATCTTCTGTGCCTCTACCTCGTTACGTGGTCCGTCCTGATAGAGGTACAGATGGGAGGGACGTGCCTTCTTAATCGCCTCAAAGGTACGCTTGAGGGTCTCTTGCCGGGTGAAGAAGATCAGCAACACGGCGACATCGTTTTCAGCAGGATATTTCATTATACTTTATACTTTATACCTTTGCCCTTTAAGAACTGGATGCAGTCGTCCATCATCTTCACCTTCAGCAGTCGCATGACAGCGGCA
>CALFUF010000097.1 GCA_937916405.1 uncultured Prevotella sp. | reverse complement strand
CCTGAATACCGTCCATGATGTTCAGGAATATCGCGGCATGTTTGCTCGTGACATCAATCCGCGACGTATAGGGACCTTCGCCCACTATTTCAGGATCTGCGTTCTCGTTTGCCCTGAAGTAGTAAATGGCATGTCCTGGCACTTGTAGTACAGCGGCATATCTGTTGTCGTTCTCATGTCCAGCCACCCAATAGGTATAGGGCACAGTGACCAAGATGGCCTTCACCTCTTCCCATTCGCCAGGGAACCACACGCGATCATTGAACTCCAAGGGCTGTGTGGTCTCGTTCGTCGAGCCGTCAGCCGCGCGTTTCAGTGCTTGCGACACTTTAGGATAGTGGGGGCGTGGATACTGTCCTGTGTACGTACGTTGGTGTAGGATTTTAAACATGCCTCCATAGGGCGAAGTACGGTCGTTAACATCTTGCGCATAAGTTGCCGTCAGTCCCCAAAACATTAAAAGTGTAAGTAGATACTGTTTCATAAAAAAGATTTGATTTGTTGAGTTTCGGTGCAAAGATACAAAAAAAAACAAACATGACCCACCATTATCATTGTCAAAATTGACAACAATGATAATATGACCAGAAGAGAACTGCGAAAATCTCTATGCCTTCAGTCAGTAACGGATTCTTGAAGTAAGACAGAATGGCATTCTACTCCGCCAATTTGTCGGTTTTCCCATTGTCGGCACACTGTTTGTCCGCTTATCGTCAGAAACAAAAAAGAATAGGAGGACAAAAAGATGACATTCGACAAATTCACTATCAAGGCGCAGGAAGCAGTGCAAGAGGCTGTGAATACTGCGCAGCGAAATGGTCAGCAGACCATAGAGCCTACACACTTGCTGGCTGGTGTGATGGCAAAGGCAAAGGACATCGTGAACTTTCTGTTTCAGAAACTCGGCGTCAACGGTCAGCAAATAGAGATGCTCATAGGACAGGAGCTACAACACCTGCCCCGTGTACAAGGTGGCGAACCTTATCTGTCGAGCGACACCAATAAGGTATTGCTCAAGGCACAGGACTATGCCCAGAAGATGGGTGACGAGTTCGTGAGCGTGGAGCCTATCCTACTCGCTCTGCTGACTGATGGTGCCACAGCAGGACGTATCCTGAAGGATGCCGGCATCACAGAGAAAGACCTGCGTGCCGCTATCAATGAGTTGCGGCAGGGACAGAAGGTACAGTCGCAGTCGGCTGATGACAACTACCAGTCGCTGGAGAAATATGCCAAGAACCTCGTGGACCTTGCCCGTCAGGGTAAGCTCGACCCCGTCATCGGACGTGACGACGAGATTCGCAGGGTACTGCAGATCCTCTCCCGTCGTACGAAGAACAACCCGATCTTAATCGGTGAGCCAGGTACGGGTAAGACCGCCATCGTCGAGGGACTTGCCCAGCGTATCGTCCGTGGTGACGTGCCGGAGAACCTGAAAGACAAGCAACTCTTCTCCCTCGATATGGGTGCGCTGGTGGCTGGTGCGAAATACAAAGGTGAGTTCGAGGAGCGTCTGAAGTCCGTCATCAACGAGGTGACGAAGAGCGAGGGACGCATCATCCTCTTCATCGATGAGATACACACACTGGTAGGTGCCGGCGGTGGTGAGGGTGCCATGGATGCCGCCAACATCCTGAAACCTGCTTTGGCTCGTGGTGAACTGCGTTCTATCGGCGCCACGACACTGAACGAGTACCAGAAATACTTCGAGAAAGACAAGGCGTTGGAACGCCGGTTCCAGACCGTCATGGTGGATGAGCCGGACGAGCTGAGTGCCATCTCCATTCTGCGTGGTCTGAAGGAGCGTTACGAGAACCACCATAAGGTACGTATCCAGGATGATGCATGTATCGCTGCCGTCCAACTCTCCGAGCGATATATCTCTGAGCGATTCCTCCCTGACAAGGCAATCGACCTGATGGATGAGGCAGCCGCTAAGTTGAGGATGGAGCGTGACAGTGTGCCAGAGGAACTCGATGAAGTCATGCGACGACTCGCCCAGTTGGAGATTGAGCGTGAGAGTATCAAGCGTGAGCAACCTACCACACCTTCCGACCCTACCACCCCTAATAAACTACAGCAACTCGACAAGGACATCGCCGAACTACGTGAGCAGGAGCAGCAATATCGTGCTAAATGGGAAGGCGAGCGTCAGCTGGTCAACAAGATCCAGCAGGACAAGCAGGAGATAGAGCAACTGAAATACGAGGCTGAGCGTGCTGAGCGGGAGGGTGACTATGGTAAGGTTGCCGAGATCCGCTACTCGAAACTCAAGGCTTTGGAGGATGATATCAAGAGCATCCAGCAGCAACTCGCCTCTGCACAGGACGGTAATGCGATGGTACGTGAGGAGGTGACTGCCGACGATATCGCTGAGGTCGTCAGCCGTTGGACGGGAATCCCTGTCACCCGTATGATGCAGAGTGAGCGTGAGAAATTGCTCCACCTGGAGGAGGAGCTGCATAAGCGTGTCATCGGACAAGACGAGGCGATCATTGCTGTTAGTGATGCCGTTCGTCGTAGCCGTGCAGGACTGCAAGACCCGAAACGTCCTATCGCCTCGTTTATCTTCCTTGGTACGACGGGTGTCGGTAAGACGGAACTTGCCAAGGCACTCGCTGAGTACCTATTCAACGACGAGACGATGATGACCCGTATCGATATGAGTGAGTATCAGGAGAAACACACCGTCAGCCGACTGATTGGCGCACCTCCGGGCTATGTCGGTTATGACGAGGGTGGACAGCTGACGGAGGCTGTACGTCGTAAGCCCTACTCTGTCGTCTTGTTCGACGAGATAGAGAAGGCACACCCTGACGTGTTCAATATCCTGCTGCAAGTGCTGGATGACGGACGACTGACTGACAATAAGGGACGAACCGCCAATTTCAAGAACACCATCATCATCATGACCTCGAACGCTACCCGTGAGCAGCTGAGGATGACGATGCGTCCAGAGTTCTTGAACCGTATCGACGAGATTATCACCTTCCTGCAACTGTCACAGGAGCAGAT
>CALFUF010000096.1 GCA_937916405.1 uncultured Prevotella sp. | reverse complement strand
CTGCCTGCCATATCTTATTATACAAGGTCTCACCATCGGTGTCGACATACTCACGCAAGCCACGGATATAGATGTCATCGGCATCCTGTAGGATACGAACCTTCTCTGGAGTGATATCACCCAAGATGCGGACGGCAAGTCCGGGACCAGGGAATGGATGACGGGTAATAAGATGCTCGGGCATACCTAACTGACGACCTACACGACGCACCTCGTCCTTGAACAACCATTTCAGCGGTTCACAGAGTTGGAGGTTCATCTCCTTAGGCAGTCCACCCACGTTATGATGACTCTTAATCACCTTACCAGTGATATTGAGCGACTCGATACGGTCAGGATAAATGGTACCCTGGGCAAGCCATTTGGCATCAGTAATCTTCTTTGCCTCAGCATTGAACACCTCCACAAAGTCACGTCCGATAATCTTACGTTTCTGCTCCGGCTCTGTCACACCAGCAAGGTCAGTGAAGAACTTCTGACTGGCATCCACACCTATCACGTTTAAACCCAGCACCTTATAGTCTTCCATCACTTGTGTGAACTCATTCTTGCGGAGCATTCCATGGTCGACGAAGATACAGGTGAGGTTCTTGCCAATCGCCTTATTCAACAGGACTGCAGCGACAGAGGAGTCAACACCACCAGAGAGTCCGAGGATGACACGATCGTCCCCTATCTGCTCTTTCAGCTCCTTGACAGTAGTATCGACAAAGGATGCGGCACTCCAGTCTTGCTTGGAGCCACAGATATCCACCACGAAGTTACGCAGCAGCTGGGTTCCCTGTATGGTATGGAACACCTCTGGGTGGAATTGGACGGCAAAGAGAGGTGAGAGGTGAGAGGTGAGAGGTGAGAGATTTGTTCCTGCACTCCAATAGGCAGCATACTTGACGTCTGCTGTCGAGGCGATACACTCGAAACCATCAGGGATGGCGGTGATGGTATCACCATGACTCATCCACACCTGTGAGCCTTTCTCAAAACCCTTGAAGAGCGGGTTGTCGAGGTCGATGGTCTCCAAATGGGCACGACCATACTCACGAGAGTCTGCCTTCTCCACTTTACCGCCGAGGGTGTGGGAGATAAACTGGGCACCATAGCAGATGCCCAATACAGGGAGTCTGCCCATAAACTGGCTCAGGTCTACCTTAAAAGCCTCGGGGTCATGGACACTATACGGCGATCCACTGAGGATGACACCTATCACGCTGGGGTCGTCCTTCGGGAACTTATTGTAAGGCAGAATCTCGCAGAATGTATCCAGCTCACGGACGCGACGACCAATCAGCTGGGTCGTCTGTGAGCCGAAGTCCAAAATAATAATCTTCTGTTGCATACATTTATATATTATTTATAAATTTCTCTGCTTGCTCGAGGGTATCGAGTTTTCCGACATCCAACAGTCGGAGGTCTGTCGCCTCGTATCCTTTGATATGATGAGTAGCACAAGCACTCAGATAGAAGTCCATGATGGGGAAACGCTCTTGCCAGTCATCCAACAATGGTACTAACGAGGGATGGAACACATGAATACCTGAGAAAGCGAGTTTTCGCAAGTCCCCTATGTTAGGGGGTTGGGGGTCTGAAGAAGCCTTGTTCAGACCCCTATAGCCCCCTAACTTAGGGGGCAAAATCAGTTCTCCCGTCTCAATGTTCGTCCAACCTTTCAGTCGCATATCGTCATCGAAAAGCAGATAGCGTTTCGTCTTGCGCTCACTGACAACCAGCAAGGGCGCAGCCATCGGCAGTTGTGCCAAATCCAGATTGCTCAGGATATCCACATTATGAATCAAAATAGGACTATTGGCATCAAACAGGGGCAGCGCCTTCTTGATGCCACCACCAGTCTCCAAAAGCTGCTCACGCTCATCACTGATCCGAATATCCAATCCGAAATGGTTATTCGCCTTTAGATAGTCTATGATCTGGTCAGCAAAATGATGCACATTGACAACGATACGCTCAAAACCTGCCGCCTTCAACTTCATGATGACATGCCGGAGCAAAGGCTGACCTCCCACAGGCACTAACGCCTTGGGCGTCGTGTCTGTCAGGGGTTTCAAACGTGTTCCCAGTCCTGCTGCGAATATCATTGCCTGTTTCATAGTGATGAGTGGTGAGAGGTGAGAGGTGAGAGTATTTGATTGATACCTTGCTCACTATGACATATCTGTACCTCGATACCAAACTTCTCATGGATATGCTCGGCAAGATGCTGGGCGGAATACACACTGCGATGCTGACCACCCGTACAACCAAACGAGAACATCAGCGAGGTGAAGCCACGCTGGATATAACGACGGACATGCGCATCGGCAAGTTTATAAATACTCTCCAAAAAGGTCAGTATCTCACCATCATCCTCCAAGAAGCGGATGACAGGCTCATCCAGTCCTGTCAGTTGCTTATAGGGCTCATAACGTCCGGGATTGTGGGTGCTTCGACAGTCGAACACATAACCTCCACCGTTCCCACTCTCATCTTCTGGGATACCCTTGCGATAAGAGAAGCTATAGACTTTCACCACCAACGGACCTTGTGCGTCATACTTCGAGAAGGTGGGTGGTCCGTCTTGTGGATGGGGAGTATAGGGATTCCTGTCTGTTGTCTTATATCCGTCCGCACGACTTGCAATAGTAGCAATCTGCTGGAACTGTGGCAACTCCGTCAGTTTACGGAGTATTGCCATCAGATAGGGATAGGGGAAATTGGTGACGGCTAATAACTCCCTAAGATTCTGGATAGCAGGAGGTATTGATGTGATGAAATGCTGCTTTCGCTCGAAATAGCCACGGAACCCGTATGCACCTAACACTTGTAGGATACGGAACAGTACGAATAGCGACAACCGTGCTACGAAATGATGAGGTGTCGGCACCTCGGTAAACTGTTTCAGCGCATTATAGTATTCATACACCAGTTCACGACGCAACTTATAGGGATATTTCGCTGATGCCTGCCAAAGGAAAGAGGCTAGGTCATAGTAATAAGGTCCTTTGCGTCCACCTTGAAAGTCAATAAAGTAAGGAGACCCCTTCGGGTCGAGCATCACGTTGCGAGCCTGGAAGTCACGATAGAGGAAGGCGTCACACTTCTCTGCCGTCAAGTCTTTGGCGAGCAAACGGAAGTCTGCCTCCAGTTTCAACTCATGGAAGTCAAGTTCTGTCGCCTTCAAGAAACAATACTTAAAATAATTGAGGTCGAAAAGCACAGAGTTCACATCAAACTCCGCCTGTGGATAACAATTGGAGAAATCCAACTCACGGGCTCCACGCATCTGGATATTGGGTAGCTCCCGGATGGTACGCTTCAGCAGCTCCTGCTCTTTCAGCGTATAACGCCCACCAGCCTCACGCCCTCCACGTATCGCGTCAAACAACGACACGGCACCAAGGTCGGTTTGCAGATAACGAAGTTCATCCTCGCTCACGGCAAGCAGGTGCGGCACAGGCAACTGGCGCTTCGTAAAATGACGACAAAGATAGACAAAGGCATGGTTCTCATCACGGCTCGTGCCAATCACACCGACTACCGTTGAGCCATCCTGTGCCGTCATCCGATAATACACACGGTTGCTTCCCGCTACGGGCAACTGCTCTGTCTGCACAGGCTCTGCCCCACTCCACTGCTTGTATAGATTCAGTAACTGATGCATATTTATTTTGCAAAGTTACGAAATTATCCGCAAACCAACGAAAGAAAAGGAAATAAAAAACCGACTGTCTCACGACAATCGGTTTTAAAACAAACTACTTAAAAACTAATCTACTAAAACAAATCAAAAAAATATCTTTATTTTGCTAAATCCTAATATTATCTTGTCAAAGCTTTTAACCTTCTGACGATGCAAAGTTAGTAAGTTTGCGCACACAAAACAAGTAATTCTTTGAAAAAGTTAAACAGAAATTGATTTAAATCAATGCGGGGAGCCGAATTTCCATTCAACTCCCCGCATTTTGATATGTCTGGTTTACAAAACGTTACATTACATCATACCGCCCATACCTGGAGCACCACCCATTGGCATAGCAGGTTCCTTCTCTGGTTTGTCTACAATCAGACATTCTGTGGTCAGGAACATACCAGCAATTGACGCAGCGTTCTCCAGTGCGACACGTGCAACCTTTGCAGGATCAACGATGCCAGCCTTACGCATATCCTCATACTCATCAGTACGGGCATTGTAACCGAAGTCACCCTTACCCTCACGTACCTTCTGTACGACAACGGCACCCTCACTGCCACCGTTGACAGCAATCTGGCGCAGAGGCTCCTCAATAGCACGACAGATAATATTAATACCTGTCTGCTCATCAGCATTAGCCCCTTTGACATTAACCAAGGCCTCCTGAGCACGGATATAGGTAGTACCACCACCAGCGACAACACCTTCCTCAATGGCAGCACGAGTAGCGCAGAGGGCATCATCCACGCGGTCTTTCTTCTCCTTCATCTCTACCTCACTGTTGGCACCGACATAGAGAACAGCAACACCACCTGCCAATTTGGCAAGACGCTCCTGCAATTTCTCCTTGTCAT
>CALFUF010000095.1 GCA_937916405.1 uncultured Prevotella sp. | reverse complement strand
CTCATGTCTTTATTAATGATGTGCAAAGATAATGCAAACCGAAGGCAAAACAAAATAAGCTTGCTTATTTTTTTTGCTGAGGTGAAGCTTATCTTCGTGAAACAAAGATAATGCAAACCGAAGGCAAAAACAAAAATTATGAATTATAAATTATGAATTATAAATTATAAATTATGAAAAAGTTTTTTATTCTGATGATTGCCATGATGGCTTGTGGTATGAGTTATGCCCAGCAAGCCATTTTCCAAGGCAGAGGCGTGACCTCTCCTGAGATCAATGCGGACAAGACTGTGACGTTCCGCGTTCGTGCTCCTAAGGCCATCACCGTACAGGTGACAGGCGACTGCATTGAGGGCCGCACGGCTGATATGACAGAGAAAGACGGTGTGTGGGAATATACCACTCCAGCACCTGTGGCTCCTGAGATGTACACCTACAACTTCATCATCGATGGTCAGCGCACTCTCGATATGAACAATGTGGCTGTAAACCGCGATGTGGCTTCACTGACCAACATCCTGCTGGTGACAGATCCGGGCGCCCGTTCCGACCTCTATGCCGTGCACGATGTGCCTCATGGCACCGTCTCACGCATCTGGTACCACAGCGATTCTGAAGGCATCAATCGCCGTATGACGGTCTATACCCCTGCTGGCTATGAGACAAGTGGTAAAAAGTATCCTGTTCTATATTTACTGCATGGTATTGGTGGTGATGAGAATGCTTGGAGTGAGTTAGGACGTGCTGCGCAGATTCTTGACAATCTTATAGCTCAGGGTAAGGCTGAGCCGATGTTGGTCGTGATGACCAATGGTAATATCTCACAGGAGGCTTGTCCCGGTGAAACATCTGAGGGCTTCCGCATTCCAACGATGATGTTGCCTAAAACAATGGAAGGGTCATTTGAGACGGCTTTTCCCGATGTCATTAAATTTATCGAAAGCACCTATCGTGTGAAAAAAGATAAAGCTTATCGTGCGATAGCAGGATTGTCAATGGGTGGTTTCCATACTCTTTTCATCAGTGTTAATAATCCAGACATGTTCGATTATATAGGTTTGTTCTCCGCGGCTGTCGACAAACAGCAAAAAGATGCTGAAGGTCATCCTGAAATATATGCTAACCGTAGCGCGAAGATTGACAATCTTTTCGGTAAAAATCCAAAACTTTTCTGGATAGGTATCGGAAAGACAGATTTCCTGTTCAAGAGTAATTCAGACCTGCGCGCTTATTTAGACAGTAAGAGCTACAAGTATACCTATCTTGAGACAGAAGGGGGACATATTTGGCGTAACTGGCGCATTTATCTTTCAGAGTTTACACCATTATTGTTTAAGTAAAATAAAAAAGCCCTGTCAAATGTTTTCTTGACAGGGCTTTCATTTATCCTTTATCGTTGTTTTCTGCATCAATCGCCTTGATCTTGTCCCGTACAAGCTGTACCTCGTCTTTTAGCTTCTGCACCTTGCGGTTCATCTCATCAATAAGGGAGTTTCCCTTCTTTGAGGAGGCATTGAGGAAACCGAGGTTGTTCTCGTAGGTCTGAACCTCAGCCTTTAGTGACTCATACTGGCGCATCAAACGAGCACGCTCATTGTCAAGGGCATTGCTACCACGTTCAGCCACCTGCTTGAGATTGTCTTTGAATTTGTTGAGACGACGCTTTGCCACGGTGATATTCAACTCTTTATAGAGTTTGTCAACAATAGCGTGGTATTCCTCGTAGATTTTGTCTTTTTCCTTGAAAGGAACATGTCCAATCGACTGATATTCCTCAACGAGTTGCTGTACTTTTTCCTGTAATCCCTCACCAGCTTCCTCGGCAGCAGCTTTCAGACGCTCGATGACATCACGCTTCTTCTCTAAATTCTGGTGTTCTTCGCTACGACCTCCTGCTCCTGCAGCATTACGTGCTTCAAAGAACTTGTTGCAAGCGGTAAGGAATTCTTCCCATAACTGATCACCCAGTTTTTTGGGGACCATACCAATGGTCTTCCACTCTCGCTGCAGGTTGATGAGTTTGTCGCTGGTCGATTTCCAGTCAGTAGAGTCTTGCAGTGCTTTTGCTTTCTCAATGAGGGCACGTTTCTTCTCGGCATTCTCCTTGAAGTTTTCCTTGAGTCCCTTGAAATACTCTGCTTTGCGACCGAAGAAGTCATCACAGGCGGCACGGAAACGTTCGAAAATCTTCACATTCATCTTCTGGGGTGCAAAACCGATGGTCTTCCACTCTGCTTGAATGGCAATAATCTCCTTGGTATGACGCTCCCAGTCAGCACTTCCTTTGTTTTCCTCAGCGGCAATGGCTTCCACCTTCTCACAGAGGGCGGTCTTGCGAGCTAAATTGTCTTCCTCTTTGGCACGCAGTTCTTCGAAATGCTGTTGGTGGCGCTTATTGATAACAGTAGAAGCTGCTTTGAAACGGTTCCATATCTCCTCACGCAGTTCCTTTGCGACAGGACCGATCTCACGGAACTCCTGATGGAGCTTCTGTAACTGGTGGAAGGCACTGATAATCTCAGTCTCATTAGCTAGTTTCTCTGCTGCCTCACAAAGTTTTGTCTTCAGCTCAAGGTTCTTCTTGAAGTCGTATTCGCGAGCCTCGCTGTTAAGTTTCAGCAGGTCGTAAAACTGCTCCACGTAGAGTTGATAGTTGCGCCATAGCTCATTGGCTTTCTCTGCAGGAACATTCTTGATCTCTTTCCATTCCTCTTGTAATGCCTTGAACTCTTTATATGACTTGTTAGCCTCTTCTGGAGAGGTTACCATCGCTTTGATCTTCTCGATGATGTCGAGTTTCTTCTGTAAGTTTTCTTGCTTTTCCTGCTCTTGTTCCTTGAAAAGCTGCTGGCGCTTTTCCTTGATGACCCCCATCTCAGCCTTGAAAGCCTCCTCGTCTTCATCGGGGAGAATCTGGTAGGTCTCAGGGTCGCCACCACCATCGATATATTCTTTCAGACGTGCCTCTCGCTCAGCGATATGCAGTTTGTAGAAGGCAGTCTTTAAATAGTCTACCTCTTCTTTTTGTGGTGCTTCTTCCCCTTGTGCGATTTCTCGGGCACGGGCAAGTACCTCTTTCTTGTTCTGGTACTGCTTGCGTACGGGTTCTTCAACGGGGGCAGCTGCCTCTGTTTCCACTATGTTCTGTTCCACGTTCTGCTCTTGTTCGAGAGCTTTTTCTTGAGAGTCCATCATCTAATTGTTTTTAGTTCATGAAAATGGTAGTACACACATATCAAGGTACAAACTTATTAAAAAAAACTGAAAGTACCTAATTTTTTGCCATTTTTTTTCCAAAAGAGGGCTAAATCAGTCGTTTATGACGGAAGAAGAACCATGAAGCGATGGAAATAGCAAGCGATAAAACGATGGCGATAACGAATCCCACCGGGTTGCTTTCCATACCATTTATCAGGTTCATACCGAAGAAACTGGAGATCAGGGTGGGCAGCATGAGGATAATAGTCACTGAGGTCAGCGTACGCATGATGGTATTCATGTTATTGTTGATGATACTCTGATAGGTGTCCATCGTCGACTCCAGAATGTTTGAGTAGATATTGGTTGTCTCCCGTGCCTGTGTCATCTCGATATTCACGTCCTCAATGAGGTCGGCGTCCAGCTCGTCAATCTGTAACTTGAACTTCAACTTGGAGAGTAGGGTCTCGTTGCCTCGGATAGAAGTGTTGAAGTAGGTGAGTGAGTCTTGAAGGCGTGATAGTCCTATCAGGCTTTCGTTGTTCACTTCCTTGTCGAGATTACGTTTAGCCTTGTCGATAAGCATGGATATCTGCTTGAGTCGTTTCAGGTACCATACTGCGCTGGATAGGAAGAGACGGAAAATCATGTCGACATAGTCTGTAAACCCTACACCACGTTTCTGCTGGTATGACACGAAATCGATCATCATGTTCGTCTCATAGTAGCATACTGTGATGGTGACATCACGTTTATGGATGATACCAAGAGGTACCGTCGTATAAGGTGTACGCGAACGCACTTCTTTGACATAGGGAATACGCAGGATGATAAGCATCCATCCATCGTCGTACTCATAACGGGCACGCTCGTCGGTATCGCTGATGTCGGAGAGGAAATAGTCTGGAATTTGATATTGTTCTTCCAGCATCTGTATATCCTCTTCCGTCGGACACGTCACTTGTATCCAACAATTAGGCTGCCAAGTATTTATTTGGCTAAGCCCACCAGTCATGTTCCAGTAAGTCTTCATAATGCTAATCCTTTTAAAAAACGGTCTTAGCGGCAAGAGGATTAGCGGTCTTGCCTGCTGTCCTCATGCCTTACGAATTGTAATGATTCGCCGGGTAATCGTCCATTTTATTTGTTACTATTTTGGTTATTCGGGTGCAAAGATACGAAAAAAGTGGGAAAAGCCAAGCAAATCCCACTTTTTTTCAGATTATTTATTTCGCAGGAACATCTTCCAGTGTCTTCTTCAAGAGTTCCCAGAAAGGTGCGATGGTCTCTATAAGTGCACGTTCAGAGGTGGTGTGCGGTGACTTCATCGTAGGACCGAAGCTGACAACGTCGAGGTGTGGGTATTTGCCCAAGATGACAGAGCACTCCAGACCTGCATGGTCTACTTGAATAATACCGTCCTTACCGAACAACTCCTTATACTCTTTTAATAACAGGTGTAGAATAGGGGAGTCGGGATTAGGATCCCAACCGCCATACGAGCCAGCGGTCTCCACCTTCATGCCTGCCATATTAAAGCAACTCTCCAGTGTCTTTACAATATAGTCTTTCATATCCTCACGACTGCTTCGTGCGAGAATCTTAATAGCGGCATGTCCGCCTTCTATATCGATGATGGCAAGGTTGCTGGAGGTCTCTACCACATCAGGGTAGGAGGGTATCATTCGTACCACACCATCATGACAGGCATAGATAGCGTTGATGAGGTTGTCTTGTATCTCCACGGGAACCTGCTGGGCAGGGGTGGCAACCTTCTCTACGGTAAACTTGATACCTGTCTCAATACCTTTGTACTGGTCGTTGAAGTCGTCAAGCCAGTCGTCCATCAGCTCCTTGAGGGCTTCTAAGTTCTCCTTGGGGAGAGTCAATACAACTTCTGCTTTATAAGGAATGACATTGCGTACCTTACCGCCATGCCAGGAAGCAAGACGGGCATCCAGCTCCTCTATAGCCTCACGAACAAATCGAACCATCAGTTTATTGGCATTCGCACGTCCCTCGTTAATTTCCAAACCGCTATGTCCACTACGCAGACCTTTCAGTGTGACGCATACCGCAATGTCTTCAGGGTCAGTCTCCACCTCCTGGTAGTCAAGGGTAGCGGTGATATCAATGCCGCCAGCAGAGCCGATGACAAACTTGCCCCATGTCTCAGAGTCAAGGTTCATGAGGATGTCGCCCTGCAACTCGCCCTCGGGCAGGTCGTTGGCACCATACATGCCAGTCTCCTCATCACGGGTGATAAGTGCGTCAATAGGACCGTGTTTTAAGGTCTTGTCTTCCATGATGGACATGATGGCGGCAACACCCAGACCATTGTCGGCTCCTAAGGTAGTGCCTTTCGCCTTTACCCAGCCTCCGTCAATCCAAGGACGGATAGGGTCGGTCTCAAAGTTGTGGGTAGACTCGGTGTCACGCTCTGGCACCATATCCATGTGAGCCTGCAAGATGACACCTTTGCGGTTCTCCATCCCTGCAGAGGCTGGCTTGCGGAACACGATGTTACTGGCGGGGTCTTTGAAAGCCTCCACACCGACTTCCTTACCGAAATCGAGCAGGAATTGTTGGATTCTCTCTAAATGTCCACTGGGTCGTGGAACTTGTGTAAGTGCGTAGAAATTCTTCCATACGCATTTGGGGTTTAGGTTTTGAATCTCGTTCATTGTATCATTATTTAAGGGTTAGTTCTTACTTTGGTGAAACTAAGCGCCAGCCATGCATAGATACCCATCAGGACTACCAGCATGGTCTGTACGGTATGTACGATTAATACGAAATAGAGGGCATGGTCGTCGGCGACACCATAGAGTATCAGCATGGTCTTGACGGCGAAGTGCCATGGACCGGCGCCATTAGGGGTGGGGACAATGACAGCGATGGAGCCGACGATGAAGGTCACCAATGCACAACCCAGTCCCAGATCTGCGGTGAAGTCGAAACAGAAGAAGGTGAGGTAGTAGTGCAGGAAATAACTCAGCCAGATACCTAATGTGAAGGCGACGAATAACGGGATGTTACGTACGTCTTTCAGGGAGATGACTCCTTGCCAGATACCCTTGAAAGTCATCTTTACCTTATTATATATAGAGAGCTTACGTAACAGAAAATGCAGCAGGATAAGGATTGCCACCGCTGAGACTGCCGCCACGAAATAACCTGCCCATGAGAAACCGTGCAGGATGGTCTGCAGATTGGTACCTGTCTTTCGGAAGAACATGCCGAAGGTACTCATCTCCAGCAACAGTACTACTGCGGTGATACCCATCACCAACAGCGAGTCAATGGCTCTTTCCGTCACCACAGTACCTAAGGCTTTGGGGAAGGATATATTGTCGTAACGTTTCAACACTCCGCAACGTGTGAACTCTCCCACACGGGGAATCAGGAGGGATGCGGCATAAGATAGGAAAATGGAGTGGATGCTTACTGACGTGCGGGGATGCTCGCCAACAGGTTCTAATGTCTGTCTCCACCGCCAACCACGAAACATCTGAGCGACGATGCCAAAGGGGAATGACAATAACATCCATGTCCAGTCCATCTCGTCTGTCATCACATGACGAATCTGCCGCCAGTCCTCACCACGGTACATCCAATAGAGAATAGCACCGCCCAGACAGAGGGGCATCAGAATCTTCAATGTGATATTGCCTATCTTCATGTGGTAGGATTTACAGGGACTCGACAAATGTCTTAGTGACTTGGAAAGAGTGGTCGGCAATGGTGTTCCAGAAGTCGTGATACTGTGACGCGTCGGTGTCACGTAGGGGGATGTCACTGATCACACGGAAGGAGATAAACGGTACCTTGTTGATATAACAGGTCTGGGCAATGGCACACGACTCCATATCCACAGCCTTTGCATCAGGGAATTTCTCCACGATACTGCGCATCTTCTCCTTGGAATCTACGAACCAGTCTCCAGTCACGATAAGTCCCTGGTGGATCTCTAAACCCTCCACTTTCAACTCTCCACTCTTGCGGAGCAAATAGGGATCTGCTTGATAGCGGACAGGAAGTCCTTGTACTTGTCCATAAACAGTGGTGTCATCAATAGCTTTACCGCAATAGACATCATGATAAGTGAGCTCTTTGCTGACAACGACATCTTGAATATTGACATCGTCGCCATGACCTCCTGCACAGCCACTGGAGATAATCACATCGGGACGGAAATCGTTGATCATCCGCTGGGCGCATAAAGCGGCATTGACTTTCGCAATACCACATTTCTCTACCCGTACATTCCCGTCACTGAACAGTTGCTGCAGTTGACGCAGCTCCTTGTCCATCGCTACTATAATTCCTATTTTCATATTGCTTAATATTATTTATGGTGCAAAGGTACGAATAAATTGAGAAATGAGAATTGAAAATTCAGAATAATTTGTTACCTTTGTGCGCAAAATATGAAAAAGATGAAGAAAAATTTGAAGCAATGGCTGCCTGATATTATTGCCATAGTGTTATTCGCTGTTATCTCATTCGCTTATTTCTTCCCTGCGGATATAGAGGGACGTATCTTGTATCGTCACGACACCTCTGCTGGACGTGGAGCAGGACAGGAAGCGTCGGAATACTACCAGCGCACAGGGGAACGTACCCGTTGGACCAATGCGGTGTTCAGCGGTATGCCTACCTACCAGACGGCTCCGTCGTATAAGAGTACGGACACCTTGGCAAAGGTGGAGAAAGCTTACCACTTGTGGCTGCCGGAGAACGTTTGGTATGTGTTTGCCTATCTGTTGGGCTTCTATATCTTGTTGCGTGCCTTTGACTTCCGCTGGTATCTTGCTACGTTGGGAGCTGTGGTATGGGCTTTTAGCAGTTATTTCTTCATCATCATCGCCGCGGGACATATCTGGAAGGTGATTGCGCTTGCTTACTTGCCACCGATGATTGCGGGTGTGGTACTTGCTTATCGGGGGAAATATGCGTGGGGACTGATCGTCACTGCTTTGTTCTGTGCGTTGGAAGTACTTGCTAACCATGTGCAGATGACCTATTATTACCTCTTTATCATTCTTGCGATGGTGATAGCCTTCATCATCGAGGGTGCTAAGAGAAAAGAGTGGCAGCATCTGTTGAAGGCGACAGGTGTCTGTCTTGCCGGTGCGTTGATCGGTATCTGTATCAATATGTCGAACCTTTATCATACCTGGGAGTACGGCAAGGAGTCGATGCGTGGTAAGAGTGAGTTGGTGAAGGCGAATGCCGCCAACCAGACATCGAGCGGACTGGATCGTGACTATATCACCCAATGGAGCTATGGTATCGATGAGACATGGACATTGCTGGTACCCAATACAAAGGGTGGTGCTTCTGTCCCCATGGTACAGAACAAGACGGCAATGGAACATGCCAATAATGATTATCTGGGTATCTATGAGCAGATAGGACAGTATTGGGGTAACCAGCCGATGACGGCAGGACCTGTGTATGTCGGGGCTTTTGTACTGATGCTCTTTATCTTGGGACTGTTTATCGTCAAGGGACCGTTGAAGTGGGCGTTGCTGGTAGTGACGATTCTCTCTATCCTGTTGTCATGGGGACGTAACTTCATGCCGTTTACGGATTTCTTCCTCGACTATATCCCGATGTATGCGAAGTTCCGTACCGTGGCGTCTATTCTTGTCATTGCGGAGTTCACGATTCCTCTGCTTGCCATGCTGGCGTTAAAGAAGGTCGTTGACGAGCCGGAGATCATGACGAGGAAAATCAAATATGTATATATTGCTTTTGGACTGACGGGTGGACTCACGCTGTTATTCGCCCTGCTGCCGAAACTGTTCTTCCCCGACTATATCAGTTTCAGTGAGATGCAGGCAATGCGACAGATTCCTGAAGAGCAACTCGCTCCACTACTCCAGAACCTGACGGAGATGCGTGTTGCTGTGTTTACGGCGGACTGCTGGCGTTCTTTCTGGATCATAGTGATAGGGACTGTCTGTCTGTTCCTTTACAAATATCGTAAGTTACGTGCCGAATGGCTCGTGGGACTCCTCACCGTGCTTTGTCTCTTTGATATGTGGCAGATTAACAAACGCTACCTGAATGATGATATGTTTGTGTCCAAGACCGTTCGTGAGGAACCTGTACAGAAATCAACGGCTATCGACCATATCCTGCAAGACAAGTCGCTCGACTATCGTGTGCTGAATCTTGCGTCGAATACTTTCAACGAGAACGAGACGAGCTTCTATGTGAAGAGCATCGGAGGTTATCATGCCGCCAAGCTACGTCGCTATCAGGAACTGATTGATGCCTATATCTCTAAAGAGATGGATCAGGCATATAGTGCTATCGCTGAGGCGCAGGGTGATATGACACAGGTGAAAGGGGATTCCGTTTATCCTGTGCTGAACATGCTGAATACAAAGTATTTCATCCTGCCGCTGCAGGGTGGACAGACCGTCCCGGTGGAGAATCCCTACACCTATGGTAATGCTTGGCTGGTAGACAAGGTGACCTTTGTGGATAATGCCAATCAGGAACTGGATATGCTTGGCAAACTGAACCTGCGTCACGAAGCGGTTGTCGATGCTAAGTTCAAGGACCAGCTGGGTACAAGTGCCGAACAGGACACGGTGAGCGTGGTACGTATCAAGAGTTACGAGCCTAACCGACTGTCTTACGAGGTGGAGTCTGGAAAGGGTGGTGTCATCGTGTTCTCAGAGATCTACTATCCTGGATGGACAGCGACAGTGGATGGTGTGGAACAGGAACTGGGACGTGTCGATTATGTGTTGCGTGCCTTGTCCGTGAAACCGGGTAAGCATGAGATCGTCCTGAGTTTCTTCCCGAAGAGCATCACCACGACGGAAACGATAGCTTATGTGGCTCTGGGTATTCTGCTCCTGATATTGATAGGACTTGCCGTACAAGCCTATCTCCAACGGAAGAAGTCACCAAAAGCATAAAGATGATGGAGTTCAGAACGGTTGTTGACATCCCCAAACCGACCTTCCAGATAGAACCGATGGAGCAGATGTTGTTCGTAGGCTCCTGCTTTGCAGACAGCATCGGCAGACGTTTCGTGGAGGATAAGTTCAAAGCGGTGGTCAACCCTTTCGGGGTGATGTATAACCCTGCCTCTATTCTCCATACTATCGAGCGGATAGAGGATGCCCCCCGTGTGGTCTTCCTGACCTTAGGTACCAACCATGTCTATCGGTTGAAAGAGACGGGGGAAATCGTGGATAATTGTGAGAAACGACCACACCATCTCTTCCATGAAGAGGAGCTGACGGTGGATGAGTGTGCGGACTATCTATGCAAGGCTGTCAATATCTTGCGGAAACGTCGCCCTGACGTGCAGGTGGTATTGACAGTCAGTCCTATACGCTATCAGAAATACGGGTTTCATGGTAGTCAGCTATCCAAAGCGACATTACTGTTGGCAGCCGATAAGGTAACTAGAACCCCCAGTCCCCCCAGCTACTTCCCAGCCTACGAACTGGTGAATGATGAGCTGCGAGACTACCGTTTCTACTCCGCAGATATGCTGCATCCCTCCGAACAGACCGTCGACTATATCTGGGAACGCCTGTCAGAAACCTATTTCAGTGAGGCTACAAAGGCATTCCTGCAGGAGTGGCGTCCCATCAAACAAGCACTGAACCACAAGCCTTTTCATCCTTATTCGGAGGAATATAAGGCTTTTGTGGATAAAACTATGTTAAAAGTAGACGAGTTGAAGAAGAAATATCCTACCTTTGCACTATGATTTATACCATAGAAAAGATTACAACACTTATGGGTGCCCGTCGTATCGGGCATGCCGATGCTAAAATAGGATGGCTGTTGACTGACAGTCGTTCCTTGTGTTTCCCTGAGGAGACTTTGTTTTTTGCCCTTCGTTCCCAACGGAATGACGGACATAAGTATATCGATGACCTATATCGCCGTGGGGTTCGGAATTTCGTGGTGGAGAATTCATCTCTCACCTCTCACCTCTCACCTCTCACCTCTCACCTCTCACCTCTCACCTCTCACCTCTTATGAAGATGCCAACTTCTTAGTAGTACCTTCTCCTTTGGAGGCGTTGCAACGACTGGCGGAGCGTCATCGTGATGAGTTTGACATCCCTATCGTGGGTATCACTGGCTCGAATGGTAAGACGATGGTGAAGGAGTGGCTGTACCAGATCCTGTCGCCACAGATGGTGGTGACGCGCTCGCCCCGTAGTTATAACTCCCAGATTGGTGTACCCTTGTCGGTATGGTTGTTGAACGAGCAGACACAGGTGGGTGTCTTCGAGGCTGGTATCAGTGAGCCGGGTGAGATGCAGTCGCTGCATGACATCATCCAGCCCACCATTGGTGTGTTGACCTCCTTGGGTACTGCCCATCAGAAGAACTTCCGTTCGATGGATGAGAAGTGTATGGAGAAACTACACCTCTTCCATGGTGCGAAAGTCATCGCTTACGACAGTGACAACGATACCATCAGCCGCTGCATCCGCCGCTCTGGCTATAAGGGTGAGAAAATAGGGTGGAGCCGTGAGAATCAGTCGGCACCGTTGTATATAGCTAGTATTTCTAGTTCTCCTAGTATTCCTAGTATTCCTAGTTCTACTAGCATCTCCTATATTTACAAAGGAACCCGTGGCGAATACCACCTTCCCTTTATCGATGAGGCTTCCTTGGAGTGCTCCTTCGCCTGTGCCGCTATCGCCCTCTATCTTGGTGTGACAGTCGAAGACCTTGACGCACGGATGTCACAGCTGGAACCTGTCGCCATGCGACTGGAGGTCAAGGAGGGACAGCATGGCTGCACGTTGATCAACGACTCCTATAACTCCGATATCAACTCTCTGGATATCGCCCTCGACTTCATGAACCGTCGCCCGGAGAATCAGGGGCGTCACCGTACCTTGATTCTCAGTGATATCCAACAGACAGGAATGGATAAATCAGCACTCTATCGGGAGGTCAGTGACCTCTGTCAGAAACGTGGTATCGACCGCCTGATAGGTATAGGTACCGCTATCCAGTCGCATGCTGATGTGATAACGGTGGCTGACAAAGCGTTCTTTCCCAGTGTCGAACAGTTTGTGAGTAGTGACCTGTTTCGTAGTCTGCATGATGAGGTGATCTTGTTGAAGGGTGCCCGTGTCTTTGGATTCGACCATCTCACGGAACTCTTGGAACAGAAAGTGCATGAGACCATCTTGGAGGTCAACCTGAATGCGGTGGTGGATAACCTGAACTTCTATCGCTCGTTCCTGAAACCAGAGACCAAACTGGTGTGCATGGTGAAGGCGGATGCCTATGGTGCTGGTGCTGTGGAGGTGGCAAAGACGTTGCAGGACCATCGGGTCGACTATCTTGCCGTGGCTGTCGCTGACGAGGGCGTGACGCTCCGTCGTCATGGCATCACCCAGAATATCATGATCATGAATCCTGAGATGACTGCCTTCAAGACAATGTTCGACTACGACTTGGAACCGGAGGTCTATTCCTTCCGACTGATGGATGCGTTGATCCATGCGGCGGAGAAAGAGGGTATTACGGGCTTGCCCGTACATATCAAACTGGATACGGGAATGCATCGTCTGGGCTTCGACCCTGAGAAAGACATCGATGAGGTCATCGCACGGTTGAAACGACAGAATGCCATCATCCCTCGTTCGGTATTCTCTCATTTCGTAGGGTCAGACAGCGATGATTTCGACAATTTCTCTTCGATGCAGTTTGAGAAATTTGATGTGGCAAGCAAGAAACTGCAGGCTGCCTTCTCGCATAAAATACTGCGTCACATGGATAACTCTGCTGCCATCGAGCATTTCCCTGAGCGTCAGATGGATATGTGCCGCTTAGGGTTAGGACTGTATGGTGTCGATCCGCGTGACAACCGTATGCTACAAACCGTCAGTACCCTCAAGACCACCATCCTCCAGTTACGTCATGTCCC
Organism: uncultured Prevotella sp.; assembly: GCA_937916405.1. Lineage (GTDB taxonomy): Bacteria > Bacteroidota > Bacteroidia > Bacteroidales > Bacteroidaceae > Prevotella. Next base: position 8,656 of record CALFUF010000095.1, on the reverse strand, counting down.
CAAGGAGGAGACAGTAGGGTATAGCCGTAAGGGTGTCTTGACCCGTGACTCCGTTATTGCCGCCATTCCTATCGGTTATGCTGACGGACTGAACCGTCATTTGGGACGTGGCAAGTGCTATTGTCTGGTAAACGGACAGAAAGCCCCCTACGTGGGTAATATCTGTATGGATGTGGCTATGATTGACGTGACGGATATCGACTGCAAGGAGGGTGACAGCGTGGAGATCTTTGGAGAGCATCTGCCCGTCACCGTCCTCTCTGATGTCCTCGACACCATCCCCTATGAGGTGATGACGAGTGTCAGCGGTCGTGTGAAGAAGGTGTATTATCAGGACTAATGTGCTGAAAAACAAAAGTTTACATTGGTAATTTACTCTCTCTCAATGAGATGGGGAGGTCGTTTTTAAGAACTTGCTCCCCATTATCATGGTGGTCCCGTTGGGATTCAGTCCTTTTCGGCTTTTTTAAGTTTATAAATTGTTGTAAATCAGATGTTTCCCATTATCAATATCGGGAACGTTTTTCTTGGTGGTAACAAATTAGTAACACCACCAGTTTTCATTTTAATTTACAATTTCCTTTTTCATACTTATTTCCTGTGTTTTAATTAAACTTAATGACCTTTGTGAGGTCGTGAATTAATCTCTAACTTTGCACCCGTCAAGTTCGAGTTGGGAATATCGTTCATACCGATATAGGAGCTTTCTAAACTCCGCACGTCCCCATCAGTTACTCGAACTATCTGGTGGGGATTTTTTGTTTCACACCACTTTCGCTGAAGCAGTTAATCACCGTACTGCGCCGGACTTACCAACCGACAGATAAACAACGGCAGTCTTTTTGAACACGGAGCACAAAATCCTGAAACGAGACACCCAATATCAGGTCTGCAAGGCCGAAAGGCAACTCCACTCCGATAAGAGCCATGCAGCATTGGTCGTTCAATCAAAGGCTTAGCAGGTAGAAGAAAACTTAGTAATAAGAGGTTAACAATATTCTTCGGCTGCTCCCCCTGCACCCTCATCTTGCAGCATTGGGTGAACTATAGGATTCACTGAACACCATACATCATGACGTACAAAGAAGAAGAAATCGGCATCCCTACAATCGAACAGATTCAAGAGTGTATCAATCAATGGAAACTTAGCGTTTCAGCACAAGAAACCTACGATTACTGGACTACAAAAAACTGGCTGACCAAGAAAGGCTTACCCGTTAAGACGCTTGAATCAGCATGCAATGTAGCTAACAGCGTGTTTGTTCAGCGCGAGCGAAAGAGTGTTAATATTTCAAAGAACGCTTCAAATCTCACGATAGTCCATGACTACCTTGTGAGTAAGTCAGACTTGGTTGTAAAGTGCCTGGAGACTTTAAAGAACGCTAATCCATCATTGTTTGCGGAAGTATATTGCGAACTCGCCGAACTTGGGTTTGTACAGAAGCAATCCTAAGCCTCCCTCGCTCGCAGTACTTCGGCCCTCTCTTCCTCTGTCAGAATAGAGAGGGCTTGTTTCACCAAATAATCCTTTACCTCTTTCGTCTTTAGGATTTCTATAAAATCCCTGCGGTGCTCTTCGCACCACTTTGCTAACTTTTCCATATCATATACTTTATTGGTTTATTGCTACATCTTTTCCATTACCTCTTTCAGTACATCATCTAGAGAAGGTGAACCTCCTTTCTTTTTTAGTTCCTCCCTCATTATGCCAATATTCTTAAAATCATCTTCTTCGGGCAGGACTATAGGAAGTATAATCTCTATTGCCAGGCATACAAGTCCTGCAATCCAATTGTAGAAGAACAAGGCTACTAAAACTACCCATCTCAACATTGAGACCATGTTGATTGTAGAATAAGAGGTAGGCACGAGAATACTGAGACTCTTCTTGGAAAGTCCAGAATACTGATGAATCTTGTGTAACGTCCTCTGAAAGAAGTATGCCTTCAAATTCAAAGCAAAGAGGATAAGCCATATACATGATAGGCTAATCCAAATGATTGTGTTTGTTTCCATCATTATACTATTTTATTTTTGTCTACATCATAACCGGCTGCTATCATTTCATCAGCAATTTTGTATCTCCATTCTCCACCCTCCACATAGGCAATTCCATCTATATCGCTTGGCATTTCGATATTTCCTTTTTTGAGGACGGCTATATTTTCTTTTCCAAGTTTAGCTATAAGATATCCGTGTTCAAAGACAACATTCTGTCTTGCCCTTACATTATACCTTTTACTGTTATATTCTTTTCCTTTATCACATGGAGTGTACAAAATGATGGCAAAACCTACGTCAGTGTATTTCTCCAATTTTTCAAGTAAGCTAAGTCCACTATTTGCCTTTTGGTTTAGCACTACAGGTGTTAATCCTAAAATTAGTATAAGGTTTTTAACGCTTTCTAGAGTTAGGTTGTCATGACCATGCACAATAAAGACCTTTGTTTTGCCAATGTTATTATCTTCCATTTTCTTTGATTCCCTTTTTATTCTGTCAATTAGAACTTTAAATTTCCCAGATAATTTACTGAATATTCCATGTTTGCAAAATCCGTTTAATCCAACAAGTTCGATATTTGAAAACTCCAAATAAAACCGATCATTATCGTCATAAAACTTATCAAATAAAACAAGAGATTCATTATACCATGTGTCAAAAGCACGTATAGACTCAGTTGAGTTGGAGTTATTATAATCAATATGTTCATAGATATTGTAGAGATTTTCGAGTCTTTTTATTTCATCGTTCACCATAACTTCATTCCTTACTCATTAACTTTGCTAACTCAATCAACTACAAATCCGCTTTTCTGCGCTAACAAAATCCATTTCATACCTATTTTCAGCCTTTTAACTTCATCTTTATTAATTATAACTTTTTCTATAGCTGCTTTGGGGAATTTTCCTTTGCTTTCATGTAGCACAAAATCTATATAATGACGATCGTCAGTATACGAGCCATAGTCATTTAAAAAGAAATCAAGTCTATTTATGCTTTTATCTCTACCGCTTCGAAAACCTTCGGTCACAAAGTTGTAAGTATTAACTACCCAATTAAACGCATCTTCATATTTATTTAACATCCTTTTCCTATACAAATCCGCTCTTTTACCATAAACATCAGGATGTTCGTTATCCCATAATTGTACAAGGTTACTTCCATCAAACGACGTTTTGCCTGAACATATTTGCTTTATCCAGTTCCCTACCAAACCTAATTCGTCTAAATTCTTCATTACTTACCCCTCCTTGATCTTATTATATATAAAAGTTATCTGCTGCATTATCTTCTGATTCTCTTAAAACGCTGTTCATTGACCATTAAGAATATCCATCAATTTATCTTCTCTTTCCTTGTCGGTAAGTACAACATTACCTCCAAAGAAATCATACGTCTTGCTTACCATATCCACCATAGAGAGGATAACATCGTATGCAGCATCCTTATTAGGTCTGCCTTTGCTCATAATGGCTATCTTGTTTTCTAACTCAACGGCCTTACCTTCCCCTTTTATCATAGAACCTACTCCACGAAGCAGCCATTCAGCAGACAACTCTGGGTACACGGATAGAATGTTTTCTAACTTGTCGGTGCGTATTCCCTGACCATTCTTAATAGTGGTTCCAAGTGAACCATTGGACATACCAACGCTTTCCTCAAAGGCTTTCATGCTATACCCTTTGGTGATAATAAACTCGTTTAATCGCTCCAACATTCCCATAAGCGCAATTCTTAATTAATATTAAACATAAAAAGTTTTCTATTAAAAGTTTGGTAATTCACCAAAAACTTTCTATCTTTGCACCCAGTTAGTCAGTTAATCCGACAAAACAAGGCTTCAGCTGGCAAGGGTTTTGACCTCGCCTATAAAACGTTTGACACCGCAAATATAGCGATTTCTCCCGAACCTGCCAAGCCTTTTAGAAAATTTTCGAAATCAGTTAGTAATTTTTAAGTTTATGACCGTATCGACAGTAGACATCAGAAACATCAAACCCGGATCTACAGAAGCCTTTAACTGCGACGGCAGCAGAATGTATGCAGTGGCTACCGCTCTGTCTACCTTGAAGCGTCGTGGACTGCCCGAAGGTGTTGCAGACTATGAGCATAAGAAGTTGTTTGACAAGAACATCATTATCATCCGTGCCCTCCGTGAGGGTGACGAGCCAGTGTTAAACCGCTAATAATATAAAGGTATGAACGAAGTTATCAGTTTCACAGACAATCAGACCATGAGCAGTCTTGATATTGCTCAGATCACAGGGAAAGACCATGCCCACCTCATGCGTGACATTCGCAAAATGGAGCCAGCATGGGAAAAATTAAGCCAATCCAAATTTGGATTGGGCAATTATAGTGATGCGCAGGGAAAGTCTCGCCCATGTTACTACCTAACCAAGCGTGAGTGTCTATATGTCGCCACCAAGTTCAATGACGAAGCCCGTGCAAAACTGATTATCCGTTGGGAAGAACTGGAACGGAACGAGCGCACATCAATGACCGCTCTCCCAGACTTCACCAACCCTGCCGAAGCGGCAAGAGCATGGGCGGAGGAGTTCGAGCAGAAACAACTTGAAGCCCGTCGTGCAGACGAAGCAGAGCAGCAGGTTCTCGCCCTGACATCTGAAATCGAGCAGATGCAACCAAAGATAAGTTATTACGACACCATATTGTCTTCTAAGGCAACTGTCACCACCACCCAGATAGCACAGGACTACGGCATGTCCGCCAAGCGGTTTAACAAGATACTTGAAGAGTTGAAGGTGCAGCGCAAGGTCAACGGACAATGGATTCTGTATGCACCGTATATCGGTCAAGGCTACGTTCACTCAAAGCCGTTCGATATTACACGCTCTGACGGTCGCCCAGATGTTGTGATGAATACAGAGTGGACCCAGAAAGGTAGGCTCTTTCTCTATGACGGATTGAAGAATCATGGTATTATCCCGTTAATCGAACAATAGAAAAATATGAAAGAACATTGGTATGAAAACGACTGGGTATTATCCCTATTATCAGGACTGACAATGTTGGTAACCGTAGTCGTCAATTATTACTATCACGGAGGGCATATACAATGGTGAAGGGTGCCAAAGGCGATATATGGCTCTCATCCAAGGAGGCGGCAGACAGGCTTGGTCTTTCGGTCAGCAGGATCTATCACATCAAGAATCGGCTGACGCACCGAAAAGGCAACTCCATCCGATCAAGAGTATTCTTCCTGGAAGAAACGCTAATCGATGACTACATGAATATATGATAATAGATTTGTTTTAGTAGTAATATTTATAGTTTTAGGTTTTTAGTTATAAGTAATTGAACTCCCAAGCGTGGGTTTTGTTCGCTGAAAAATGTTCTTTCCTGCCTCATGTGAATGCCGCAGGTCTTTAAATCGGAGGAAGTGGTTTAAAGGGTTCGATCCCCTTATCCTCCACAATGTAGTAAGGCTCGCTGATTTGTCTATAGCGCATACCCAACTATCATAGCCGTGGTTTGGCACACGGAATGACCTTACAATTTAGATCTTTGACTTAGTGGAACATAACAAACATAGTAAAGGCTATGTATGGAGAACCCACACCTCCACAAACCGCAATAGTGCGTAAGGTGGATAGCAAGGTGTCAGGCTCCTACATTCGTATATAGGTAAAACACAAGCACGTAGCCCAAGTCGTGCGGTAGAGTTGAGGGCATATATATATAATTAAATAGGTATATGATATTACTCCCGACCAGAAGAAGGTTGGAGCGTCGCCGTGAAGCGCTCTACCAAAGCCTTCAATCCATCTTGCAGCATGCGTCTATCCACCAAGTGGAGAATATCATGCGACAGATTCACGGCATAAACAAGAGACTTAAAACTTATTTCGTAAGAGATCATGAACCAGAAGAGTTGTTTGAAGCAGAAGACCCCTTTGAGGCGAAAGCCCTTTCTCAGTTCCCGTTCGAAGACTACTGGCAAGGAGAAGACCCGTTTTGAGATATCAGAGATTAAGACCCCAACACGGAAAGCGTCACGTTCGACGCTTATGCGAAAGGCTGATGACGCATTCTCATTGTTCATCCGAACCCGTGACAGCCAAGTCTACGAAGGCAAAGCATTCAGGTGTATCAGTTGTGGAAGAGTGTTGTCTATAGACCAGTGCGATAACGGACATTATGTTAACAGGTTGCACATGAGTCTTCGTTTCTCCGAGTTGAATTGTAATGCGCAATGCCGCCATTGTAACCGTTTCCAGGAAGGGAATATACAGGACTATCGGAAAGGTCTGATTAGAAAAATAGGCGAACAGAAAGTGTTGTTACTGGAGGCTCAGAAGAATATTACTAATAAAATATCCAACTTTGAGCTGGATATTCTTACTAAGCACTACAAGGAAGAAACAAGAAAATTTACTTACCAAATAAAATAATAATATTATGATGTCATTAAAAAATCTACTTAATCATGTATGGCGGAAGCCAGAACAGAAAGTTTTAGTTAAAAGAAGAACAAAATCGTGGACAGGTTCAGACAGAAAGCCGGGAATCGAGAACTTGAGTGACTATCATGTGTTGCGCTCAGAGGACTATTCCTGTGACAAGTGTACCATCGAAAACGAGTATTGTAAGAAGCTGCACTTCTCAAATTGTACCATCTGTGTAACTCCTAAGGACAAGATTAATATCTTCTCGGTACCAAAGAGACAACCTGTTAGAAAATCAAATAAATTATGAATATTAAGATCACAAAACTGGAACTGACCAACTTCAAGTGCTTCCGTCACAAGGAGTTCTCTTTCAACAACGACGTGACTGTCATACGTGGACGAAATGGAGTGGGGAAGACTACCGTCGCTGATGCTATTCTTTGGTGTCTATTCGGCAAGAACTTGGCAGATCAAGCCACGTTCGACCTCAAAACTCATGATGCTGATGGAAATACTATTCCTCATCTCGACCACTCAGTGGAAATGGTATTAACAACTAATGCAATCACAGGTCCGAACGAGATTACATTGAAGCGCACTCTCACAGAAACATGGGTCAAGAAGCGTGGAGCCACGGAAGAAACCCTCAAAGGTCACACCACCGAGTATATGGTTAATGGAGAGGTCAAGACTGCCACCGACTACAAGAAATATATATCTGAGATAGTAAGCGAGGACGTTTTCCGTGCCATTACCAATCCGCAGTATTTCCCTTCGCTCAAATGGCAGCAGCAGCGAGAGTTCCTTGCGAAGATAGCTGGATACATCGACCAGAATAAGATTGTGAATACCGTCGAACTTTCCGAGTTCGCAAGTCTGCTTGTTGCCTCCAACGAGGATATTATAGATTACCGCAAACACCTCTCCTATCAAATCAAGCAGGTAAAAGATAAACTTGACAAGATTCCCATCCGCTTGGAGGAGCAGAACAAAGCCCTTCCCGAATGCCTTGATTGGGATAAGATTCAGGGCGAAGCCGCAGCCGCCAAGGTTGAGTGTGACCGTCTCTCTGACGAAATCATCAAGATTAAGTCGGGTAACGGTGGCGACGTGTTCCGTGAGCAGATTCGTAAGGAAATCAAGGATACTCAGAACACTATCGACAATGTAGAAGAAAAAGAGCGTAAAGCCTATAATCTCCGTAGATTTGAACACGATAACAAGGTATCTGAACTCTCCCGTCAGTTCAATTCTCTCGTCACCAGTCAGCGAGATTTAGAGCAGGCAATCCCCTCATTTGAAACTTTCAAGAAACGCTGCCAGGAAACACTTGATCAGTGCAATCGTGATGCACAGCAAATCCGTGAAGAGTGGGCGAATAACCTTAGCCGTAAACTGAGTTTTACCGATTCCGAATACTTGTGTCCTACCTGTGGTCAATACTTGCCTGAAGAGCAGGTAGCCGAGAAGCGGAAGAAAGCGGAAGAAAATCTCAATACAGACAAGGCTCGTATCAAATCCGAACTCACTCAGAAAGCCGAAATGGTTAAGGCGACTCGCTCCGAGGCAGAGAAGATGATTGCCGACTACGACCAGAAGAAAGCGGAAGCCGAGAAGAATCTGACAGACACCAAGGAGCAGATTAACAAGATATTCTCCGACAAGGCAAAGGCAGGGAAAGAGCCAGTACTTTCCTTGGAGCAGGCACTTGCCGAGAGTAAGGAATACCAGGAACTCTTGCATACCCGTGACGAACTGCAGAAGAAACTCGACTCCGTGGGTATCGATGAAGAAGCAATCACCAAACTTACCGAACTCGAAGCCAAGAAGGTTGAATACAATACTACTCTGACAGACCTCAACGCTAAACTCGCCACCCGCCTGCAGTACGACAAAATAAAGTCACTCATACAAGGTATTGAGAAGGAACAGAAAGACCTCATTACCCAGCTCTCAGAACTGGAGCGCAAGGAAGATGTCGCCCGAAAGTATCAAGACCGCCAGAATGCTATTCTCGAAGAGAAAGTGAACTTGCACTTCAAGTTGGTTAAGTGGCGTATGTTCAGAACGGTCAACAATGGTGGTGATCAATTCGACGAACCTTATTGTGAGTGTTATTCTCCCGACGGTTCTGCTTATCATGATGGTGTCAATCAGGCAATGCGCTTAAATATGGGACTTGATATTATTAATTAAAACTTTCCCAATCAGTTGTACTATACATTCTTTGGTTTTGGCTTTCG
>CALFUF010000094.1 GCA_937916405.1 uncultured Prevotella sp. | reverse complement strand
TTTAGGTTTTGAAGCAGACAGCGTCGGCACGATATCGGATGCTAATGGTAACTTTGAGTTAAAGATTCCTGCAAACCGCAAGAACGACTTGGTGTTTACCCATGTGTCATTCCAGAACACCATTATTCCCTACGAAACATACGCCAACGGGCAGCAACTGATAGTCACGATGAAGGATAAAGTTGTCGAACTGGCCGAAGTCGTAGTAGGCAAGAAGAACAAGCCACAGAAAATCGCAGGTAAGGCTATCAGCGGTCCAATAGCTTCGTTTCGTGGTAAAGGAAAGGCGGATGCTTTAGAATGGGGTCCTGTATTCAAGAGCAAGAAGGATTATGTTATCAGTGACATCCTGCTGACCGTTAAAGGTTCCTCATACCAATGGTGCGTACTCAGTTTCAATATCTATGAGATACAAGGAAGCAAATTTGTGAACATCCTCAATAAACCCATCTACCTCAGAATCGAAAAAAGCAACGGCAAGCAGCGACTCGACATCCAACCAGAAGAAACCATCATGCTGAGAGGAAAAAGGAAATACTACATTAGCGTAATGGTAGTTGACAGCGACCACTATGGCATTCTTGATATGCAGTCACAGTTCAAAACCAGCTATGCCCGTAGTATCACCAAAGGTAAGAAGCGAAAACTATCCATCGGGCCAGCAATTCAGGTGAAAGGATATGAAATTGAACAATAACTCAGTACAATTGTAAAGGGACGTGCCTTTGTTAAGACAAGTCCCTTTTCAATATAATATTTCAGAGTGTTCTAATTACTCCTCGACAGCAGCCTGGGCGGCGGCAAGGCGTGCGATGGGCACACGGAATGGAGAGCAAGATGCGTAGTTCATGCCGATCTTTGCACAGAACTTCACACTGCTTGGCTCACCACCATGCTCACCACAGATACCGCAACGGAGCTCTGGACGTACCTCACGACCAGCCTTCACTGCATACTTGATCAGTTTACCAACACCCTTCTGGTCGAGAACCTGGAATGGGTCAACCTTCAGGATCTTCTTGTCGAGGTATACAGGCAGGAACGAAGCGATATCGTCACGGCTGTATCCGAAGGTCATCTGTGTCAGGTCGTTGGTACCGAATGAGAAGTACTGAGCCTCAGTAGCGATGCGGTCAGCGGTCAGAGCAGCACGAGGAATCTCAATCATCGTACCAATCTCGAACTCTACCTCCATGCCATACTCAGCGAATACCTCCTTAGCGGCAGTCTGGATAACCTCTTTCTGCTGCTTCAACTCATAGAGCGTACCAATCAGCGGAACCATGATCTCTGGCATGGGGTTCTTACCCTCCTTCTTCAACTCGCAGGCAGCACCAAGGATGGCACGAGTCTGCATAGCGGTGATCTCAGGGAAGGTGATACCCAGACGGCAACCACGGTGACCCAGCATTGGGTTGTTCTCTGCGAGAGAGTCAACACGACGCTTGATATCCTCTACGCTGACACCCATCTCCTTTGCCATCGTCTCCTGACCGGCAATATCGTGGGGAACGAACTCGTGGAGAGGTGGATCCAACAGACGGATGTTCACAGGCAGTCCGTCCATAGCCTCCAAGATACCCTTGAAGTCAGCCTTCTGGTAAGGCAGCAACTTAGCAAGTGCCTTCTCACGACCAGCAGCGTCCTTAGACAGAATCATCTCACGCATTGCGATAATCTTCTTGTCCTCGAAGAACATGTGCTCTGTACGTGTCAGACCGATACCCTTGGCACCGAAGTTGCGGGCAACCTGTGCGTCGTGTGGAGTATCAGCATTGGTACGAACCTGCAACTTGGTGTACTTGTCGCAGAGGTCCATCAGCTCCTTGAAGTCACCACTCAGCTCAGCAGCCTTGGTGGGAACCTCGCCAGCATATACCTGACCTGTTGTACCATTCAGAGAGATATAGTCACCCTCCTTATACTTAATACCGTCAATCTCTACGATCTTGTCCTTATAACTTACATTCAGTGAACCGACACCTGATACGCAGCACTTACCCATACCACGAGCCACAACGGCAGCGTGAGAGGTCATAC
>CALFUF010000093.1 GCA_937916405.1 uncultured Prevotella sp. | reverse complement strand
GTAGTGTCTGCGACTCGAAATGGCCTGCATGGAATGAGGAGTATCTGGTGGAGAACAGTGTGAAACTGGGGGTCGCCTTCAATGGTAAGACCCGTTTCGATATGGAGTTCCCCGCCGATGCCGACAATGCGACCATTGAGCAGACCGTTCTTGCTGACGACCGTTCCAAGAAATACATAGAGGGAGACATCATAAAGGTTATCATCGTCCCGAAGCGTATGGTGAACATCGTTTATAAGAAATGACAGAACGACACAAAATGATATGGAATGAGACGAAGGACTATCTTTTCATAGCCCTTGGTCTCGCCATTTATACAGTTGCCTTCACGGTATTCCTGATGCCTTATCAAATTGTTGCAGGAGGTGTGACAGGTCTTTCCGCTATCATCTATTATGCCACTGGATTCCATTTGGAGAACACCTATATTATCATTAATGGACTGTTGCTGATTGCAGCATTGAAAATATTAGGTGTCAGGTTTCTAATGAAAACTATCTTTGCCATTTTCACCCTTTATTTTATGCTGATGTTTGCTCAGGAAATTATTCCAAAACAGGCAAATGGACTACCTTTTAAGTTGATGGGAGAGGGACAGGACTTCATGTCTATGATAATTGGCTGTGTAATGACAGGTATCGCTCTTGCTACAGTTTTCCTGCATAACGGGTCTACAGGTGGTACGGATATTATTGCTGCCTCAGTCAATAAATACCATAATGTATCATTGGGCTCTGTGCTTATAGCCGCAGACTTCTGCATTATTGGCTCTTGTATGTTCTTCCCACAATTTGGTACTTATTTGGAACGAGCCCATAAGGTAATGTTCGGCTTCTGTGTGATGGCTATGGAGAACTATACACTGGACTATGTAATGAATGCCAGAAGACAGTCGGTACAGTTCTTTATCTTTTCTTGTAAATGGCAGGAAATAGCCAATGCCATAGGTACCGAAATGAACCATGGTGTGACTATTCTTGATGGACATGGATGGTATACAGGCAAGAAGAGTAAAGTTCTGTGTATTCTTGCAAAAAAGAACGAGAGTGTTAATATGTTCCGTCTTATCAAGATGATCGATCCAAATGCCTTTGTCAGTCAGTCCAGTGTTATTGGTGTCTATGGTGAAGGATTCGATGAGATGAGGGTGAAAATTAAAGAAGAGAAGAAGGATGAAGATCGTATTCGCAACGAACAACCAACACAAGCTTGACGAAATCAAGAGTATCTTAGGGGATAAATTTGAGGTTGTATCCTTGAGGGAAATCGGTTGTCTTGAGGATATCCCTGAGACAGGTAAGACACTGGAGGAGAATGCCCTTCAAAAGGCACAATATGTCTATGACCATTATCATGTAAGTTGCTTCGCAGATGATACAGGACTAGAGGTAGACGCTCTGGATGGAGCCCCTGGTGTTTATTCTGCAAGGTATGCTGGTGGAGAGGGGCATGACTCAGAAGCCAATATGGCAAAACTATTACGTGAATTAGGAAATAATAACAACCGCAAGGCACGATTCCGTACGGTTATTGCGTTAATAGAGAAGAAAGATGTCTGTCCTTGTGGCTGTACCAGTATCAAACAAGTCCATCAGTTTGAAGGTATTGTCGAGGGTGAGATTATCCGAGAGAAAAGGGGAGGGGAGGGCTTTGACTACGACCCCATCTTCCAACCAGAAGGCTACGATAAGACATTTGCTGAATTAGGTTCTGATATCAAGAACAAAATCAGTCACAGGGCTCGCGCCACACAGAAACTTGCCGAGTATTTGAAAACATTGTAGATTATGAAAAAGTTCTTCATCACCTTGTTATTAACGATAAGCTATTGGCAGTTTGCTTTTAGTCAGATTGGTACATGGAAAGCCTATATGGCATATAGTGATATCCAAGAAATACAAAAGGCTGGTGATGAGCTTTTCGTGATGGCAAGCAATGACCTTTATCAGTATAATCTCAATGACCAGAGCATTTATACTTATGATAAGACTAACGGACTAAGTGATACTAATATCAAGCACATCAAATGGTGTCCTGCTGCCAAGCGTTTAATAGTAGTCTATCAGAACTCCAATATCGATTTGGTAGAAACGGATGGTAATGTCATCAATATTAGCGATCTCTATACGAAAGTGATTACTGGTGACAAGTCTGTCAGCAGCATTCGTATCGATAATGTCTATGCCTATCTTATCTGTGGCTTTGGTATCGTGAAAGTCAATATGGAACGGGCTGAGATTAGTGACAGTTATACTCCTAATCATCCAGAATATCCCACAGACTTACCAGCGGAAGACAATTCCGATTATGACCAGTATATAGAGACGGTCAAAACTCTCAATCCTGGAGGACCGAAGTATAATCGTAACCTCTCCCTTAAATACAAATATAACAGATTATATACATGTCCTGGTATTATAGGAGGTAATTTTGGTCCTAACTTCCCTGGTTGCTTACAGACGTGGGATGGCATTGAATGGACTTACTATCAAGATCAACTGAATACAATTACAGGACATAGCTATTTAGATTTAAGTAGTTTTGATATAGACCCTAATGATACCTCACATGTATTTGTTGGTGGACGAACAGGACTGTATGAGTTTAAAAACGGAAAATTCATCAAAGAATATAATTATGACAATAGTCCTCTTAAAACCACAGCTGCTATTGATCACGCTTCAAAAAACTATACTTATGTTCAAACTATGATTTTTGATAGCAAAGGACACCTATGGCTGATGAATAGCGGCAGTGATGAGGGGTCACTTTTTGAGATAACAGGAAATGGAGAATGGATTAGCCACCACAAAAGAGAGTTTTTGAATTCTGGGAAACGTACATACGATAACATTGTCAATGGTATAATTGACAGTCGTGGCTTATTCTGGTTTTGTAACGACCGCTTTATTGAAGCTTCATTGCTTTGCTACCAACCTACAACTGATGAAGCTGTTGCCTATACTAATTTTGTCAATCAAGACGGCTTAAAAATAGAAAATGTCTATGGAGTCACTTGTGTTGCAGAAGATTTAGAAGGAAATATCTGGGTAGGTACAGACAAAGGTTTGTTAATGATAGAAAAAGATGATATAGGGAAAAGTCCTGATGATATGGTATTCACACAAGTAAAAGTTCCTCGCAACGATGGAACAGATTTTGCTGACTATCTTTTATCAGGTATTCATATTACCTGTATCACTATTGATAATGATGGGAACAAATGGATTGGTACTAATGGACTTGGAGTCTATACGATTAGCAGAGACAATTTGACAGAGATAAATCATTTTACAACTGAAAACAGTAAGTTGATTTCTAACATTATAGGCTCTATTGCTATTGATGAGAATAATGGTGAGGTATTTATTGGCACAGATGAGGGATTATGCTCGTATATGAGTGGTATTACGAAACCCATTCATGAAATGACAGAAGATAATGTCTATGCTTATCCTAATCCTGTAACATCAGATTATACTGGACTTATCACTATTACAGGTCTGACTTATAATGCAGATGTGAAAATTCTTACCAGTAGTGGGAAATTAGTTGCAGAAGGAAAAAGCAACGGAAGGTTTTTTAAATGGGATGGAAGAGATAAAGACGGAAATAAAGTAGCTAGTGGTGTTTATATGGTGGCAACAGCCACCAGTGATGGAAACAAAGGTGTAGTATGCAAAATAGCCATTGTCAGATAGCCATCATTATCGTAGTAATATTCACATTACTACAACTTATTGTATTGTTGCTATTTAATTATACCCCTTATCCAGATAGCGACGGATATATCTTTCTTGCTAAAGAATGCATTGCAAATAATGATTGGTATCCTATATCTACGAAACTAAATGACTATCCGTTTTTATGGAATATAGGGGCTATCAATGCTATTGTCATTTCACTCAAATTATTTCATTCTATCACACCTTTACTTGTAGTTTATTGCATCATGAAAGGCTTAACTGCAGGACTGTTATATCAAGTGACTCTAACCATCATTAATAAAAAAATTGCTTTCATTACTTTAATATTATATGTTATTTATCCAACTAATTATGGTGAAGGCACATCTACACTAAGCGAGTTACCTTTTATGTTTTTTATCATGCTAGGTATCTATCTTTCATTGGTTAAAAATAGGTCAATAGCAGGAGGTATGATGCTGGCAATAGCCAACTGGTTTAGACCTATGGGTATCGTCTTTCTTCTAGCATTACTTCTTTGTTTGTTGTTTAAATGGAGAAAAAGCATAAAGCTACTCATTGGTTATGTTGGAATGATAGTTATAATAGGTACAACAACCATGTACCGTACTGGGCTTTTTCTATATCAAGCAAAGACAGGATGGATGGCTTTGATGGACTATTCTTCAAATCACTCTCTTGAATCAACGATAGTTCGTGAACGTACTGATTGGAACGTCAGTCAAAAGGACTCTGCCTGGCAATCGCTTTTTATAGACTGGGTTAAAGATCATCCAAATGAGTATATAGAACAAATGCCGAGTAAACTAGTAAATACTTATGTCTCCGACAATGTCAATATGTGTACGTTCATTCCTGATAAACAAGAAACAGACTACATGTATGACGAAGTCAGTATGGGTACCCTTATCAATAGTTTTCCTCGACTATCTGCTGTGCAATGGTTGACTATATTGAATCTGCTCATCTATTTCGTATTCATAGTAACCGCTATTATGAGTCTATTCTACTTTAGACGTGATACCCATCTTCTACCTGTTTGCATCATCGTTTTTGGTACCTTGTTACTCCTCTTTGTCGGACATGGTGAAACTCGTTTTCATATTCTCTTCATGCCTTTCTTTATGATACTCTCATCTATTTTTATATCAAAATATATAGATTATGAGTAAGGAACAAAGTACCATTATTAAAGGAGTTGCCATACTTATGATGCTATGGTACCATCTGTTTGGAATATCAGACTTGGAAACTATATGTACTCCCTTAATATACATACATGGAAAAGCATTAGTTGCGCATATAGCAAATGCCTGTTATCCTGTTTCTTTTTTTCTTATTTTAAGTGGATATGGTCTAACATACATTTACTTAAATAAATTATTAACAATAAAAAGGCAATATAAAAGACTATTGAAATTGTATATTCACTACTGGGTTGTTCTTTTTATCTTTGTCAGTATTGGTCACTATATTAACCCCGCTGTCTATCCAAATGATTTATTACATTTTGTAGCTAATATCATAGGCATCAGATGTACCTATAATGGGGAAACATGGTTTTTACTACCTTATGCCGTCATTACACTCTGTTCCTATTGGATTATCAAATATATCTTCTTAAACAACAAGAAGCAGATTATTATTACTCTTAGTATTTATGCTATTGTCTTTCTCTTATTTAGGCATTTGGGAAATAACTTGCCTGATCATCCAATATTAGAAACACTACTTATACAACCTGTCTATTGGGTTCAGTTGTCTTTTTACTTTTCTCTTGGAATACTTCTCTATAGATTACTTGAAAACGAACCTAAACAGTTTAAAAATGCTCCTGCAAAAGTCTACTTTATAGTGTTATGTCTAATATTTATGATTAAAAGCCAATTCAAAATAACGTTGGCTGATGGTCTTTATGCTTTTGTCTTCATATTCTGTTTCCTACATTTACGAATTAACCATCATATTACTTCTATACTTCATAGACTTGGTCATCGCTCCATGCCCATGTGGATGACTCACACATTTTATAGTGTTTACTTATTTCCTGATTTTATCTATGGTTTCAAATACCCAATACTCGTTTTTGTCGTACTCGTTTTTGTAAGTTATCTTACTGCTATTCCTATTATGTGTATAAGTAAAAAAATTATTAATTTCATTAAACTATGAAGGAATATCTTATTTCATGTATGTTATTTGTTTGTCTGGGGGTCAATGCTCAGAATCAATTACCTATTATGAAACTTATAGGTAACTTTGGATATGAGTATCAAGAAGGAACTGTCAGTGTCTTCTATCCTGACGGATCACAACAAACATCACTTACTGCCAAAATAAAATGGCGTGGTGGTAGTACAAATACTGATGGAAAACATAAACGTAACTACAAAATTAAATTCGATGAAGACCAACAGTTTTTCGGAATGCGTAATGATAATAACTGGATTTTAGATGCAGGACAGGCTGATGTTTTCAGATTAAGAAATAGAATAGCTACAGAACTATGGAACGATTTCGCTACCAAACCATATTATTCCGCTCAAGAACCAAAAGCCTTATCTGGAGTAAGAGGGCAAGTCGTAGAAGTATATTTAAATAATGAATACAGAGGTATATACTGTTTAACCGAATGTATGGATAGAAAACAAATGAAACTAAAAAAGTTTGATAAAGACGGAACTATACATGGTGTATTATGGAAATCTACTGGATATAGCTCTTCACTCATGAATATAGTACCAGATTGCTTTGATAATAGCCAACCTATGATGGATGTTTTTGAAGCTAAATATCCTGAAGTAGGAGATGATTTGCCTGAAACTGACTACAGTCTATTATGGAATGCTATTAATTTCGTAGTTAATTCCAGTGATGCGGATTTTATAAATCATGTTGAAGAGTATTTTGATATTCTTGTTGTATTAGATTACTATTTGTTTATTAATGTACTTGGTGCGATTGATAATACAGGTAAAAACATGTATTGGGCTGTCTATGATAAACAAACTAATAAAAAAGTAACACTTGCTGTTTGGGATTTAGATTTAACTGTTGGTTCACCTACTTTAAAACAATATAATACAGACTTTGCATCACCGACTTTTCCTATATTAGATCCTTTTAATCTTGTAACAAGACTCAAAAAACTCAATGTTAATAATTTTAATCAAAAAGTTACAGAACGCTATTCTGAATTACGTAAAACTTTCTTCTCACCTGAAAACCTTATATCACGTTATCAAAACTATTATGATATTCTAAAATTAAGTCATGCTGCTGAAAGAGAAGAAAGTAAATGGTCGGAAGACAGCGACATTTATGGACATATTATCAATTTTGATAATGAAATCAATTATATTTCTAATTGGATAGAATTACGAATAGATTTTTTAGACCATCAATTCAATTACAATAATACTTTGTCTATTCATAAAATACATAATATAAATAATAATCAGATCATATATAATCTTAATGGTCAGCGTGAAAACAAAAAGCAATTGTATAAATCAAAAATCTATATTATAAATGGTAAGAAATATTTATACTAAAATTTGTTTTATAGTCTGTTTAACTATTACAGCTTCTGCTCACACGTTTGCTGATGAGTATGATCCTAATAATTACAGACCTAACAGTGAAGGGATAAAAATTGATGAAACTAATCTTCCTATTGTTTTTATTGATACAAGATATGGAGCAGAGCAAACAAGAATTATCCATAAAGACTATGCCATAGCAGCCAGAATGAAAATTATCAGTAATGATAATGGTATCAATCATGGTGATACATTAGCATATCCTGACCAAAAAATAGACTATGAAGGATGGATCTCTATCAGATATCGAGGCAATACCTCCTTTTCTGCTTCAAAAAAGAAACCGTTTCAGATTAGAACATTAAAGTCTAATGATGTAAGTGGAAAGAAGGAAAAAGTAGAAATTATGGGAATGCCAAAAGATAATAAATGGGTGATGCTGGCTCCTTATAATGACCGTAGTCAGATTCGTGACGCACTGATGTTCCAATTAGCTAGACCTTATTTTGATTATGTTCCTCGAGTACGTCATTGTGAAGTAATACTAGATGGTTATTACTATGGCATCTATGTGATGGCAGAAAAACCTGATAAAGGGAAATATCGTCTCAATCTTGATGATCCTGGTACAGAAGGAGATGCATTGACAGGTGGTTATCAATTAGAAATAGACAGAGACGATGAACCTTATTATTATCGCTCAAAACAAATTCTGAAGGATGAAAATGGAATTCCATACACCTATAATAATAGTATCGTATTCCAATATAAAAATCCAGAATATGAGGATATGAAACCTGAACAACTACAATATATTCAACAACAAATAGATTTAATGGAAATGTCATTAGCTAGTGAAGATTTTAAAAATCTAGAGACTGGTTACAGAAAATACCTGGATCCTATTTCTTTCATTGACCAACAATTATGCCAAGAAGTGTCTGGAAATATAGACGGCTATCGATTAAGTACTAATATCTATAAACAACGTGACTCACAAAATCCATATTTCAAAACAACATTATGGGATTTTAATCTTGCTTTTGGAAATGCTATGCAGATGGGTGGTACCCTTACTGATTATTGGGTATATAAGAATACGTATGTATCATCCTATGATTATAAAGTACCCTTCTGGTGGTCAAGGATGATGGAAGACCCATGGTATGTAGAGCAGTTAAAGAATCGTTGGACACAATATAGGGAAGGCTCTTTTAGTAATGAACATATAGAAGCTGCTATCGACTCATTAGTTAACCATCTGAAAGTGAAAGGAGCACTTGATCGCAATAACCAAACATATGACATGTTTGGTGAAGAATGGGTATGGCCTGTACCAAATTTCGAGACTGTCAATACCTATGAAAAGGAAATAAACAACTTAAAAAGTTGGTTGCAAGAACGTATTATCTGGCTAGATAAACAGTTGAATTATACAAATGATATTAATAGTCTTAAAAGAGATGATAATAAACTGATTATTGGTTTTTACAATCTTCATGGAATTAAAATACAACGTCCGCCACACCATGGAGTATACATTGTAAGATATCATGATGGAAGCTTTAATAAGATAACTACGAAGTGAGTTTCGAAATGAGTTGTCTTAACTTTAGAGAAGGGATATTTAAGAATAATAATTGTTTGATATTAAAAGAACGGTGAAGCAATTTCATATCACAAAGAATGTCTTGATAGTACTTGCTGTCTTTCCATTCTTTTCTGGATTGACATACTGCTACTGCAAACATATTTGCTAAACGATCCTGAATCATGTCAGGTAAATATTTATCATAGTGTTCTTGAGGTATGGCTGACTTTCTATACTCATTCAACTCATAACAGTAATCTGCTGTCCAGATAAAACTGTTACTAGTATGCTCTATTCCTTTGTGATATACTGATTGATAAACTACTTTTACTGGCTTATCAGTCGAGAATACTAAACGTAACCAAAATATATAGTCTTCACCATTTATTATATGACGAGGTAAGTCAAACAAATAGGGTACGATGATGCTCTTTCTATATAAACTACCCCAAGGTACTCCAATTGTCCCTTCACCTCTTACTGCTAAATGCCTGAAATCAGCCATTGGAATTACTTTTCGATGCTCATTTGGTAAAGTATATCCATTACCTAAAATGATATCTGTACTACTGTCTGTCTTCTCAAATAAATGAGCAATAGCAGTTTCTGGTAATGTATCATCAGAATCAACAAAAGTTATCCATTCCCCATGAGCTTTGTCTACTCCTATAGAACGTGCTTTTGATCTTCCTTGATTTGACTGGTGAACAACAAATATCCTATTGTCTTTTTTAGCATAATCATCACAGATAGTCCCACTTTGGTCTGAACTACCATCATCAACTAAGATGATTTCTAAATTAGTAAATGTCTGACTCAATATACTCTGAATACATTGAGCTATTGTATCTTCAGAATTATATATAGGAACTATGACACTAACATCTGGCATATTTAACTCAACTCCAGCATTCTTTCAATAGGCTTCACAGCATCTTTAGCGATTTTTGAATCTATCTCAACAGATGGCCATTCATACTTTAGAGTATTATAAATTTTCAGAAGAGAGTTCATCTTCATATATTGACACTCGTTACAACTGCATTCCAGCCCGCTCATCCCCGAGCCTTGCTCGCCTACCCGTAGCCCTTCGCTGATTTCTGGAGGCACGGGGATAAATTCCTTGTCTGGACAAGTTCGTTGCATCTCGTGAAGAATACCAGCCTCTGTAGCCACAATAAATTGTTTCTTATCACTCTGCTGAGCAAACTGAAGCATGGTAGCAGTACTTCCCTTAACATCTGCCAAGGCAAGAACAGGTCCTTTACACTCTAAATGAGCCATCACTACAGCATCAGGATATTGTTGTTTTAACTCTACTATCTTTGCCACTGAGAAACGCTCATGAACATGACAACCACCATTCCATAGTAACATCTGACGACCAGTCACCTCATTGATATAATTACCTAAATTATAATCTGGACCAAAAATCAATTTAGCGTCCTTTGGCAACTGATCAACGACTTTCTTGGCATTACCACTGGTGACTACCACATCAGTCAATGCCTTGACGGCAGCAGTAGTATTCACATAACTGATTACCTGATAACCTGGATGTTCTTCTTTATATTTCTTTAAATCCTCTGCTTTACAACTGTCTGCTAAAGAACAACCAGCATTTAGATCTGGACATAATACCATTTTATCAGGAGAAAGCAATTTACACGTTTCAGCCATAAAATGGACACCACACATCACCATCATCTTTGCATTGGTCTCTGCAGCCTTGCGAGCAAGTGCCAAAGAGTCGCCTACAAAGTCTGCTATATCTTGAATATCACCAATAGTGTAGTAATGAGCTAAAATAACAGCATCTTTTTCTTTTGCCAAGCGACGAATCTCTGCTTTTAAATCTGTACCATCAGCCACTGGCTCATCAATAAATCCTTGTTTAATCCACTCCTTTTTCAACATCTTATTATTATATTTCTTTTTTATTTTTTCTTTTAAAAATGAAATGAGTATGATGATATGCTGTTGATAAGTGCAAAACTTTTTAGCTGTTTTCTTGCTAGATAGTTTATTCACTTATTAAATCCAGTCATTCACAACTATTGTTGATACTTTCTTATTGATTATGAGCTCACTAAGTAGTTTATCCACAATTCTCAATTCTGGTGCAAATATAATAAGTTTATATCTTTTTTTAGCGAAAAAGAGTGGAAAAGTTGCTTAGAAAGATGTGATTTATTCTTTTTATCCATACACAGAGTAGGGGATAAGTATATTAAGTGAATTACTTCACAAGTTATAAACATACTTATCCACTAGTTTATCCACATTGTTTTTTATCGCTTTAGCATCAAGGTCTCTGCAAACTTATAGATAATAATTCCTGCAGTGACACTGACGTTCATAGAGTGTTTCGTTCCTAATTGTGGAATCTCCAGACAACCATCTGAAGCATCTACCACTTCCTGATGTACTCCTTTTACCTCATTACCAAGAATGACTGCATATTTTTTAGAATCAGGAGTGAATTTCTGAAGCTTGGTACTATGTTCTACTTGTTCTACTGAAAATACCTCATACCCATTTCTCTTTAGTTCCTCAACAGCCTCCATAGCTGTTTTAAAGTATTTCCAACTAACTGATTCCTCAGCACCCAATGCTGTTTTGTGTATTTCTGTAGAGGGAGGTATCTGACAAATACCACAAAGATATAATGACTCCACACGGAAAGCATCACAGGTTCTGAATACACTACCTATATTATACATCGATCTCACATCATCTAAAACAACTATTAAAGGTAGTTTTTCAGCCTTATGGAACTCTTCGACAGAGAGTCTTTGCATGTCTATAGTACGAATTTTTCTCATTAGTGTGCCTCCAACCAGTTACTACCAAAACCACTATCTGCCACCAAGGGTACTTTCATCTCAAAGGCACCTTGCATCTCCTCCAGTACAATACGCTCTACCTTCTCTTTCTCTTCTGGAAGGACAGAGAAGTTTAATTCGTCATGCACTTGTAGGATCATCTTACTCTTTATACCTTCTTTCTTAAAACGTTGGAAGATACGTATCATCGCTACTTTAATGATATCTGCCGCCGTACCCTGAATAGGAGCATTGATGGCATTACGCTCTGCGAATCCACGAACCACAGAATTGGCACTATTGATATCTGGTAGATAACGACGACGACCAAATAGGGTAGTGACATACCCCTGTTGGCGAGCCACTTCCTTGGATTTCTCCATATAATCATGAACTTGTGGGAAGGTATCGAAATAACCGTCTATTAATAGTTTTGCCTCTGAGCGATCGATATCCAAACGCTCAGCCAACCCAAAAACAGTGATGCCATAGATGATACCGAAATTAGCACGTTTAGACTTCGTACGCTCATCACGAGTCACCTCTGTGATATCTTTCTTATAGATATTCGCTGCTGTTGCCGCATGTAGATCCTTACCCTTACGGAATACATTGATCATGTTCTCATCACCAGATAAATGAGCCATCACACGCAGTTCTATCTGACTATAGTCTGCAGAGAAGAACAAGCAACCAGGTTCTGGGATAAATGCCTTACGGATTTCCTTACCATCCTCCCCACGAATAGGAATATTCTGTAGGTTAGGGTCAGAGGACGACAGTCGACCTGTTGCTGTGATAGTCTGGTTGAATGAGGTATGGATATGTCCTGTATGTGGATTAATCAACTTAGGTAATGCTTCGATATAGGTACCTAATAGTTTCTTTAATCCTCTGTGCTGTAGAATCTTATCGACTATCTCATGCTTATGGCGTAATTGTTGTAACACTTCCTCACTGGTCACGTACTGACCTGTCTTCGTCTTCTTAGGTTTCTCGATGATTTTCATCTTACCAAAAAGGATATCACCTACTTGTTTGGGTGAGGCGATATTAAACTGTTCCCCTGCTAACTCATAGATTCGTTTTTCTATGTCGAGCATGCGCTGGGTCAGTTGAGTAGATGTCTCTGCTAATGAGTTGGTGTCGATACATACACCATTCATCTCCATCTCTGCAAGGACAGGCATTAAAGGCATCTCAATCTCATAGAACAACTGTTCGGCACCATGCTTTTTGAGCTCCGGTTCTAATTTGTTTTTCAATTGTAAAGTGATGTCTGCGTCCTCAGAGGCATATTCGTATACCTCCTTAGGATCTAACTCACGCATCGACCGCTGGTTCTTTCCCTTGGGTCCTATCAGTTTATCAATATGGATAGTCTGGTAGTGCAGATAGATCTCAGCCATATAGTCCATGTTATGACGAAGTTCAGGTTGGATGAGGTAGTGGGCGATCATGGTGTCCCACATCTTACCTTTCAACTCAATACCATAGTTATGAAGCACCTCTAAGTCATACTTTAGGTTTTGTCCGACCTTTAATATCTCCTCATGCTCATAGACAGGTCGGAAAATCTCGACAATCTTCTGAGCCTCCTCCCGTTGGGGTGGGATAGGGACATAAAATGCCTGATGCTCCTTCACAGCAAAACTCAACCCTACCAATTCTGCGTCAATGGCATTGGTAGAAGTGGTCTCTGTATCTAAACTGAGAATTTCTTTTGTTAAGAAAAAGTCACATAATTTCTTTAAATCTTCCTCATTTTCAATCAGTTGGTAGTCGTGAACTACTGATTTTAACGTCTCAAAATTCGAAAATTCTAGCTCGCTCGTCCCCTCGGGCGCAAATTCCGCAAACAAATCGAGTTGTCCGTTTACAGGAGTTAATACTTTTTCAGGTTTTTTAAGAATCTTGTTGGCAAGAGTCTTAAACTCCAATTCCTCTAACAGATTTCCAAGTTCCTCCTCATTCGGCTCTGATATTTTCAGTTTATCGAGATTCAGTTCGATAGGAACATCCGTTTTGATCGTTGCCAAGAATTTCGACATCTTGATATCCTCCACATGTTCCTCCACTTTTGTCTTGAGTGCTCCCTTGATCTCATCCGTATGCTCCAGCATATTCTCGATGGTCCCAAACTGGTCGATGAGTTTGACGGCAGTCTTCTCTCCCACACCAGGACAACCAGGGAAGTTATCAGCGGAGTCACCCATCAGGGCAAGCAGGTCGATGACAGCTGTTGTCGATGGAATGCCGTATTTTGCTTTCACTTCCTCGATACCCATCGTCTCATAGCCACCCCCATGGCGAGGACGGAAGATAAAGACATTCTCCTTGACTAACTGTCCATAGTCTTTATCAGGAGTCAGCATATAGGTAGTCACACCCTGTGCTCCAGCTTTTGTGGCAAGGGTACCAATGACATCATCAGCCTCGAAGCCATCAACCTGCAGGATGGGAATGTTCCATGCTTTCAACAAGTCTTTGATGATGGGTACCGCCTTTCGGATATCTTCTGGGGTTGCCTCCCTTTGTGCTTTATATGCTGGGAAAGCCTCACTACGGAATGTAGGACCATGGGGATCGAAGGCGACTCCAAGGTGGGTGGGTTGTTCTTTGGTAAGTACTTCTTGGAGTGTATTCACAAAGCCTACGATAGCCGATGTATTGAGACCCTTCGAGTTGATACGAGGATTCTTGATAAAGGCATAGTACGAGCGATAAATGAGCGCATAAGCGTCTAAAAGGAAGAGTTTATCCATAACATTATTTATTTTCTGCGTAAAATTACTAAAATATTTCTCAATATCCCGATATTTTCACTATTTTTGTAACAAATTTCAATGAAAATGGATTATTTGTCACTTATCAAGCAGCCCATAGAGAAAGATTTGAGCGATTTCATCGAGTTGTTCAATTCCAGTTTGTCACATGATGATTGCTTACTCTCACAAGCATTGTCATATATCCGTCAGCGTGGGGGAAAACGTATGCGTCCTATGTTGATACTCTTGACAGCAAAGAATTATGGAGGTGTCTCTGATGTCACACAATATGCCGCTGTGGGTCTGGAACTGCTGCATACTGCCTCGCTGGTGCATGATGACGTGGTGGATGAGAGTGGAGAGCGTCGCGGACAGGCTTCTGTGAATGCTACCTATAATAATAAGGTGGCTGTGTTGGTGGGTGACTATATCCTCTCTACTGCTTTATTGAGGGTATCTAATACAGGTAATCAGCGTATTGTAGAGTATCTTGCAGAATTGGGACGTATCTTGGCTGCTGGTGAGATTTTACAACTGTCGAATATCCAGAATCAGGATTTCAGTGAGGAAGTCTATTACCAAGTTATCAAGCAGAAGACAGCCGCTTTGTTTGAGGCTTGCTCTGCCATTGGTGCCATCTCTGCTGGTGTCTCTGATGAAGAGGTGGCAAAGGCGGCAAAATTTGGACAGACCTTAGGTATTATGTTCCAAATTCGTGATGATATCTTTGACTATTATGATTCCAAGGAGATTGGGAAACCTACTAGTAATGACATGACAGAGGGAAAGTTGACGCTCCCTGTTATCTATGCTTTGAATAAAGCGAATTTTGAGTCGATGAACACCTTGGCAAAGAAAGTAAAGGCTGGTACCATCA
Source organism: uncultured Prevotella sp. (assembly GCA_937916405.1). Classification (GTDB taxonomy): domain Bacteria; phylum Bacteroidota; class Bacteroidia; order Bacteroidales; family Bacteroidaceae; genus Prevotella. The sequence goes on along the minus strand of CALFUF010000093.1, from coordinate 11,248 downwards.
ATCCTGACGAGATCGCTGTGTTAGTGGAGTTCACCAAGCAACAGGGTGGCATCGAGTATGCTGAACAGCGCATGCAGGAGTTCAGTAAGATCTGCATGGATTATATTGCTACCTCAGTTAAAGAAAAGGCAATCAAGGATGCCTTGACTGCCTATGTCGATTATGTGATAGAGCGTAAGTATTAGAAGAAAATCGTCTCTTCTCCTACGATCTCACTGAGTAACAGGTTGGCAAGTCTGGATGTTCCCATGCGGAACCATTGGTTGGTGAGCCATTCCTTGCCTAATACTTCCTTAACGATAGTGTAATAGATCAATGCGTCCATCACACTATTAAGACCACCAGCCGGTTTGAAACCAATTTGTATACCAGTCTGCTCATAGTATTTCTTGATGGCTTGGCACATCACATAGGCTGCCTCTGGGGTTGCCGCAGGCTCTAACTTACCTGTAGAGGTCTTGATATAGTCGGCTCCCGCATACATGGCGAGGATTGCTGCTTTCTTGATATTACTTGCTGTCTTCAGACAACCAGTCTCCAAGATGACCTTCATCTTATGCTCTCCACACACTGCTTTCAGTTCTGCGATCTCATCGGCTACGTCCTCGTAATTACCACTCAGGAACTTACCTACTGGCAGTACGATGTCTATCTCTGTGGCACCATCCTTGATGGCAAGTGCCGTCTCTGCGATTTTTACTTCTATTAAAGCCTGTGAGGATGGGAAACTGCCTGATACACAGGCGATTTCCACTCCGTCAATCTCCAACGTGTCTGCCACTGTCTTGGCGAAACAAGGATAGACACAGATGGTAGCGACATGGGGTAGGTCTGGGTAGGTCTCGTCAAACTGATTGACTTTTTCTGTGAAGGCGAGGACACTCTCCTCAGAGTCTGTGGTCTTCAGTGTTGTCAACTCTACACTGCCCATCAGGAATTTTTTCACCTCTGGGGTATCGTTCTCATGCACTTTCTCTGCGATGATCTTGCGGACGGCAGTGCGTACCTCCTCGTCATTGATGTCTGTATTGTAAAGACTTAACGCCTTCTCATACTTATTCTCTTGTTGTTCCATCATTTATAATTTGTCATTATTGATATGTCGTGTCTTGTCTCTCTGTGTCTTCTTCTCGATATTCTTCTTGAGCTCCTCTGTCAGGTCCACCCCAGTCTGGTTGGCAAGACAGAGCAGTACCCATAGTACGTCAGCCATCTCGTCACCTAAGTTGTCTTTCTCACCTGGTTTGAAACTCTGGTCTCCATATTTACGAGCGATGACACGTGCCAGTTCACCTACTTCCTCTGTCAACACTGCCATATTGGTCAGTTCTGAGAAATACCTCACCCCATAGGTCTTAATCCACTGGTCGACAGTCTCTTGTGCTTCCTTGATCGTCATCTTCTTGTTAGCATATTAAAGATCAATAGAGCAATGGCTAACAGGACAATAATGATTCCCTGTTTGTTCTCTCGCTCATACTCTTTCCAATGGAAGGCTCTGTATAGAAAAACAATCACCCACAGGAAGATACCGAATATACAAGGCCACACTCCAAAGTTGGACCCTGAGACCATGCTGATGATAAAGCCGACGAACATCAGGATGACTCCCGATATTTCTATTTCTCTTAGGTATTTCTTCATATTATTCTTTATTTTTAGTATCCATACAAATGGTGACAGGACCGTCGTTCAGTAGTTCGACTTTCATATCAGCACCAAACTCGCCAGTACCTACCGGTTTGCCAATCGCAGCACTTAGTTTCGAGCAGAATTCCTCATAGAGGGGGATGGAGTGCTCATGACTTCCTGCCTTGAACCAACTGGGTCGATTACCTTTTTTGTAACTGGCAAAGAGGGTAAACTGGCTGACCACTAAAGCCTCTCCCTGAATGTCCAAGATAGAGCGGTTCATGACATGGTTCTCGTCATCGAAAACACGTAGTCCTGCCACCTTCTTCACCAACCAGTCGACATCCTCGCTGGTGTCCTCATCACACACTCCAAGCAGGATTAAAAATCCTTGTTGGATAGCGGCATGTACCTTGCCGTCTATCGTCACACTGGCATGCTGTACACGTTGTATCACTATTCTCATGCGGACAAAGGTACGAATAAGTGCGTAAAGAACAAAATAAATTCATTTATTTTTTCTATCAAGCACCTGTACTTTCATCTCTCTTTCCTTATACCTTTCTGATGTAATAACTCATCTGATAGGGGGACAGTTATGTTTCCGCTTGTTGCAATTTAACTTAGATTGCTCAGCAATTTAATCTAAATTGCAAAGTAATTTAATCTAGATTGCACAGCAATTTAACTTAAATTGCAATGACTCTGATGGCAGTTTACATCTATAGAGCCCTTGAATAGCACTTATTCTGCAGGGTGGAAATACTCATAGACGACCTTTGCTTTCGCTGCCCCAAGTACTTCCGTGAGGGATTCCAGTTCTGTGTCTTTGATTCTTTTGACGCTTTTAAAGGCTTTTAAGAGGGCTTCCTTGGCTTTTGGACCCACTCCCTTGATATCGTCCAGCTCTGAGTGTAAAGCGTGCTTAGAACGCTTGTCTCGATGGAAAGTGATGGCGAAGCGATGGACTTCATCCTGCAGGTGGGTCAGTACCCTGAACAGTTCGGAGGTGTCCTTGATACCTACTACACGTGGTGGAAAACCATAAAGCAACTCGTTGGTGCGATGACGGTCGTCTTTGGCGAGTCCCGCAATGGGAATATCGAGTCCGAGTTCGTCCTGTACTGCTTGTCGGATGACCTCCATCTGTCCTTTTCCACCATCTGCGATAATGAGGTCGGGGAGGGGTTGCTCCTCCTCAACCAGTCGATGGTATCGCCTCCACACTACCTCTTTCATGGAGGCATAGTCATCAGGACCCACTACCGTCTTGATATTATACTTGCGGTAGTCTTGTTTGGAGGGCTTCATTTTCTTGAAGACGACACAGGCTGCAACGGCATCGGAACCTGAGATATTCGAGTTGTCGAAACACTCGATCTGGTAGGGCATCTTGGGGAGATGCAGCAGGTCTTGCAGTTCTTTCATCAGACGAACGGATTTCTGCTCTGGATTGAGTTTCTCGGCTTGTTTCAGACGGTCGAACTTATACTGTTTTCCATTCATCAGCGAGAGATCCAAGAGGGTCTTTTTATCTCCTCTCTGGGGGACGGTAATCGTCACTCCCTCAAGGTCGAGATGGATCTCTTGGGGCAGGATGACTTCCTTAGCGTTGCTATGGAAACGCTCTCGCATCTCCACAATACCAAGTTGTAACAGTTCCTCGTCCGTCTCATCGAGTTTCTTCTTATACTCAAAGGTGAAACTCTGGTTGATGGAGCCGTTGGAGACGTGGATATAGTTGATGAAAGCGACCTTCTCGTCATTGGTGATAGAGAGTACGTCGACATTGTTGATAGTATGACTGACCACCTCGCTTTTCGACACAAACTGGTCGATGAGCAGATAGCGACGCTTCACCTCTTCAGCCTCCTCAAAACGGAGTTGCTCGGAGAGTTGTAGCATCTCGTCTTTGAGTGCCTTCAGCACCTCTCTGGTATTCCCTTTTAAGATCTCCCTGCACTGGTTTATATTCTTCTGATAGTCGTCCCACGACTGCTTCCCCACACATGGTGCACCACAGTTTTTGATATGGTATTCAAGGCAGACCTGGTATTTCTTTTGCTCTATACCTTCCTTGGTGATGGAGAATTTGCAGGTTCTTGGGTGGTATAGTTTCTTGATAAGGTCGAGAACGGCATGCATGCTTCCCACATGGGAATATGGTCCATAGTAGGTACCCCATTTCTTGTTGATGGTACGGGTGGGGAAGATGCGTGGCAGGTATTCTTTCGTGACACAGATGCTGGGGTAGGTCTTACCGTCTTTCAACAGCACGTTATATCGGGGATTGTATTTCTTGATGAGGTTGTTCTCCAATAATAACGCGTCTTCCTCTGTGTTCACCACTGTATAACTGATGTCGTGGATCTTCGATACCAACACCTTGGTCTTGAAACGGTCTACCTCCGTATGGAAGTAGGAAGAGACACGAGCCTTCAAGTTCTTCGCTTTACCCACATATATGATGGTGCCCTCAGCATCGTAATATTGATAGCTGCCGGGCTTCTCGGGTAGGGCACTCACGATGTTCTTGAGTCTCGCTAACCTTGCTTCGTTCTCTTCCTTCGTCATACGAAATGTTTCACGTGAAACGATTATATTGTCATAAGGGTTGTCACCTCTACCAGGTCTTTGAAGAGATCCCTGCCATGTAATCCCTCATCAGTGATCTCTATGATGAAGTTCATGTAGATATTCTTCGGATTGAAATGCTTGACCAACTTATAGGTAGCCAGTGCTGTTCCTCCAGTGGCAAGCAGGTCGTCATGAATCAGGATGATATCATTCTCTTTGATAGAGTCGATATGCATCTCTACGGTATCAACACCATATTCTTTAGAGAATGACTCCTTGATGACAGTTGAGGGTAGTTTTCCTGGTTTTCTTGCCAATACCACTCCACATCCGAGTCTACCTGCCAAAGCGGATGCCATGACAAAACCTCTGGATTCTATGCCGACAATCTTGGTGATACCTTTGTCTTTATATAACTCGTACATCTCGTCAAGCATGATCTTCATGCACCTTCCGTCTTTGTAGAGGGTGGTCACGTCTCGGAAATTGATCCCTTTCTTGGGGAAATCTGGTATGCAACGCAGATTCTCCATCAATGTCTTGTTGTTCATAATTCCTTGGTTTATTCGTTATTGTATTAATGTTTCATGATAAATTGTTTCACGTGGAACATCGTTTCCTATGCTGCGACCAAGTCGCAGCAATTACCTCCCCATCAGTACCAGCATGACGTTGATATCACTGGGTGATACGCCAGGGATTCTGCTTGCCTGGGCAAGTGTTTCGGGGTCGATTGCCGTTAGTTTCTGTCGTGCTTCCGTACTGAGTTGTTGCATCTCGTTATAGTTGAAGTGTCCTTTGATCTTGATGTTCTCCAGCCGGTGCATCTTGTCGGCAACGATACGTTCACGTTCTATATATCCTTTATATTTGATATGTACCTCCGCTGCCTCTGCGATTTCTTCTTTTCGCTGGGTGGGGTGATTCAGTATTTCCTTGAGTTCAGGAATGACCTCTTGTAGTTTCTTAAAGTTAAGCTCTGGTCGAGCGATCAGGTCTTCCAGTTTACAGCCATAGACGAGTGGGGTACTTCCCAGTGCTTCCAGCGCACCATTGATGACTTTTGGTTTGATGGGGAAGGTCTTACAGAAGTTTTCGATTTCTTCGATAAATAGTTTCTTCTGCATCCACCAGTCATAACGCTCCTTCTTCGCGATACCAAGATAATATGCTTTCTCTGTCAGTCGAGCGTCCGCATCATCCTGTCGTAACAGAATACGATATTCTGCCCGGGATGTAAACATGCGATAAGGCTCATCAACACCTTTCGTCACTAAGTCATCAATCAGCACTCCAATATATGCCTCATCTCTATGGAGCACAAACGACTTGTTTGTTGCTGTACCACAGCAACCAGCACTACCAGCCTTTAAAGCCGCATTGATACCAGCTACCGTTCCTTGTCCACCAGCCTCCTCATAGCCCGTCGTGCCATTTACCTGTCCTGCCAAAAACAGTCCACCTATGATTTTCGATTCCAACGAGTGCTTGAGTTGTGTAGGATCGAAGAAATCATATTCGATGGCGTAGCCAGGACGGTACACTTTCAAATCCCTGAAGGCAGGAATCTTTTTCAGGGCGGCTATCTGTACGTCCATTGGAAGTGATGACGAGAAACCGTTCAGGTATAGTTCGTTGGTATCAGTCCCTTCTGGTTCGAGGAACAATGGGTGCTGCTCTCTGTCTGGGAAAGTGACGAGTTTAGTCTCTATCGAAGGACAGTAACGGGGTCCTATCGACTGTATCTGACCATTGTAGAGTGGGGAGTCTTTCAGTCCTGAGCGTAGTATCTCATGGACGGCAGCATTGGTGTTACATGTCCAACAGGTCAGTTGGGGCAAGGGACGCGGCTCACTCATATACGAGAACTGGTGGAAGTCGTGCTCTCCCTCTTGTATCTCTAAATCCTCGAAATGAACGGAACGTCTGTCGATACGGACAGGTGTTCCCGTCTTCATCCGCTCTGAGCGGACACCATGGCGGGTGATACTCTCTGTGAAGTGAGGAACAGCAGGTTCCGCAATACGTCCACCTGGTATCATCTTCCTTCCGATGTGCATCAGTCCGTTGAGGAAAGTACCAGCCGTCACGATGACGGCTTTGGCACGCAGCTCCACGCCCCAGATAGTCTTTACACCCACCACCTGTATCGCTTGTTGCTGAGCCACAGCAACAGACTCAACCAGTAGTTCGTCGGCTTGGTCTTGCCAGATATCAAGGTTATCTGTATGGTCAAGGACACTGCGCCATTGCCAGATGAATTTACCACGATCACACTGGGCGCGAGGGCTCCACATGGCAGGACCCTTACTACGGTTAAGCATACGGAACTGGATTGCCGTGGCATCCGTCACGAGTCCCATCTGACCACCTAATGCGTCAATCTCTCGCACGATCTGTCCCTTGGCAATACCACCAACGGCAGGGTTGCACGACATCTGTGCGATCTTGTTCATATCCATCGTTACCAGACAGGTCTTTGCTCCCATGTTTGCCGAGGCACAAGCAGCCTCACAACCAGCATGACCTCCTCCGATAACCAGTACGTCGTATTTCAGAATCATGATGCAAAGATAGTGCAAATAGAGTGAAATCCCAAATTTATTTGAGGTTTCTTATTTTTAACCAAGAAAGAAGAGACTGACACCCACAACAGAGATGATAGCACCTACCACCGTGCGCCAGGTGATAGGCTGATGGAACAACCAACGGGAGGGTAGGATGATGATGATAGGTGTCAGTGCCATCAAGGTAGAGGCAATGCCGGCACTGGTATACTGTACAGCCATCAGCGAGAACCCTACACCTACGAAAGGACCAAAGATGGTGGTTGCTGTGGCGACGGACATTCCTTTTCTGTCATGTACAGCTTCACGAAGTGGTACGAAGCCTTCTCGGAGATAGAGTAATAAGGTAAAGCCGATGATGCCTGCTATACATCGGAAGAAATTAGCACTGAAAGGGACGAGCCATGCTGGTATCTGTGTGGTGTCATAATGGTCCATCCCAATCTTACTTAGCACCAATCCGATGCCTTGACAGAGTGCGGCGCCAATAGCAAACAAGACTCCGCTAAGGGGAAGTTTCAATGCGACTTTATGATGCTCTCCACGTCCTAAGACAGAGATACTGATACCAGCCAGGGTGACAAGCATGGCAAGGATACTCATCCCCTTCATCTCCTGTCTCAGTGTTATCCATGCCATCAGAGCGGCGGTAAGAGGGGCAAGGGTCATAAACAGTTGTCCGTATCGTGAGCCGATGATGATATAACATTGGAACAGACAGAAGTCACCAATAACATAGCCGACAAGTCCCGAGAGCAGCATCCACCCGTATGCTTCCATCGTTCCACCTGCAGGCAAGGGAGTTCCCACAGCAAAGACGAATAGCACCACAGAGAAAAGTAATGCTAGAGCCATGCGCAACACGTTGAGAGTCAGGTTTCCCAACCGCTTGCTGCCAAACTCACTTAACAATGCTGTCGCCGTCCATGAGAACGCCACACCAATAGAGATCAGTTCACCAAGGTATGCCATAAAACAGTGCAAAGATACATGATATTTTGTATAAATAACGGATTTTCTAACGAAAACGTTTGCGGATTTCATTATTTTGTAGTAATTTTGTAGCCTAAACGCACGTGTACATACTTATTAATGGGTATTTTTATTAATTAAATTCTATATTTTATGTGGTTAATCAATTCATCAATTGGTCGTAAGGTTGTAATGTCCGTAACGGGTATTGCGCTGATTCTGTTCTTGACATTCCACTGTTGCATGAACATCGTCGCACTCTTCTCGGGCAAGGCTTACAACATGATTTGTGAACTGCTGGGTGCCAACTGGTATGCCGTTGTGGCTACGCTGGGTCTTGCCGCCCTGGCAGTGATTCACATCGTTTTCGCATTCATCCTGACTGCGCAGAACCGTACTGCTCGTGGACAGGAGCGTTATGCAGTGACAGAGAAACCAGAAAAGGTTGAGTGGGCATCACAGAACATGCTCGTGCTGGGTATCATCATCCTGCTGGGTCTGTTGCTCCACCTGTTCAATTTCTGGTACAACATGATGTTTGCTGAGATCATGGGCTTTACCGCTGGTCATCTGCCCTCTGATGGTTTCGCATTCATCATTGACACCTTCAGCAATCCTGTATATGCTGTTCTGTATGTTATCTGGATTGTAGCTATCTGGTTCCATCTTACTCACGGCTTCTGGTCAGCAATGCAGACACTGGGTGTCAGTGGTAAGATCTGGTTCAATCGCTGGCGTGTCATCGGCTTCATTTATGTAACGCTGCTGATGCTTGGTTTCCTCGTTGTTGTATTGGCTTTCGCTTTCAAGTGCGCTCCAAGCCTTTATAACTTTGCTGGATAATTGTTAAACCTTAAATTACTTTGAAAAGTTATGGCAAAAGTATTAGATTCTAAGATTCCCGCAGGTCCAGTGCCTGAGAAATGGAAGGAATATAAGGCTCATCAGCGTCTGGTTAACCCCAAGAACAAACTGAAACTCGATGTTATTGTCGTAGGTACAGGTTTGGCTGGTGCATCAGCTGCTGCGTCATTAGGTGAGATGGGCTTCAACGTGATTAACCTGTGTATTCAGGACTCTCCTCGTCGTGCTCACTCTATCGCCGCTCAGGGTGGTATCAATGCCGCCAAGTGTTATCAGAACGATGGTGACTCTGTCTATCGTCTGTTCTACGATACTGTAAAGGGTGGTGACTATCGTGCTCGTGAGGCTAACGTTTATCGTCTTGCCGAGGTGTCTAACAATATCATCGACCAGTGTGTGGCTCAGGGTGTTCCCTTTGCCCGTGAGTATGGTGGTATGCTTGCTAACCGTTCCTTCGGCGGTGCCCAGGTAAGCCGTACATTCTATGCCAAGGGTCAGACAGGTCAGCAGTTGCTGCTTGGTGCTTACTCTTCACTCTCTTGTCAGGTGAAGGCTGGTAAGGTAAAGCTCTATACTCGTTATGAGATGGAGGATGTAGTCATCGTTGACGGTCGTGCTCGTGGTATCATCGCCAAGAACCTCGTTACTGGTGAGTTGGAGCGTTTCAGCGCCAACGCTGTTGTCATCGCTACTGGTGGTTATGGAAACACTTACTTCCTCTCTACCAACGCTATGGGTTGCAACTGCACCGCTGCCGTTCAGTGCTATCGTAAGGGTGCTTACTTCGCCAATCCATCATACGTTCAGATTCACCCCACCTGTATCCCCGTTCATGGTGACAAGCAGTCTAAGCTGACGCTGATGTCTGAGTCACTGCGTAACGACGGTCGTATCTGGGTTCCTAAAAAGATTGAGGATGCCAAGGCATTACAGGCTGGAACCAAGCAGGGCTGGGAGATTCCCGAGGAGGATCGCGACTACTATCTGGAGCGCCGCTATCCCGCATTCGGTAACCTCGTTCCTCGTGATGTTGCCTCTCGTGCTGCCAAGGAGCGTTGCGACAAGGGCTTTGGTGTGAACAACACAGGTCTTGCCGTATTCCTTGACTTCTCTGAGTCTATCAACCGTCTGGGTATTGATGTTATCATGCAGCGTTATGGTAACCTCTTCGAGATGTACGAGGAGATTACAGATGTCTTCCCTGGCGACGTAGCCAACGAGATCAATGGCGTGAAGTACTATAAGCCCATGATGATCTATCCTGCTATCCACTACACGATGGGTGGTATCTGGGTAGACTATGAGTTGCAGACCACCATTCCCGGTTTGTTTGCTATTGGTGAGTGTAACTTCTCTGACCACGGCGCTAACCGTCTGGGTGCCTCTGCGCTGATGCAGGGTCTTGCTGATGGTTACTTCGTATTGCCTTACACCATCCAGAACTATCTTGCCGACCAGGCTGTATGGCCAAAGGTTCCGACAGACCGTCCTGAGTTCGATGAGGCTGAGAAGAAGGTGGATGCAGAACTTGACCGTCTGCTGAACATCAAGGGTAAGCGTTCTGTCGATTCCATCCACAAGGAACTCGGCCACATCATGTGGGAGTATGTTGGTATGGGTCGCACTGCTGAGGGCTTGAAGGAAGGTCTGAAGAAGATGCACGAGCTGGAGAAGGAGTTCGACGAGAACCTGTTCGTTCCTGGAACGAAAGAGGGTTTGAACGTCGAGCTCGACAAGGCTATCCACCTGCGCGACTTCTTCACGATGGGTCAGCTCGTCGCTTTTGACGCGCTCTCTCGTAACGAGTCCTGTGGTGGTCACTTCCGCGAGGAGTACCAGACAGAGGAAGGCGAGGCCAAGCGCGATGACGAGAACTACTTCTACGTAGGCTGCTGGGAGTATAAAGGCAAGGGCAAAGAACCCGAGCTCATCAAGGAGCCGCTGGAGTACGAGGCTATTAAGGTTCAAACCAGAAATTATAAGAATTAATTTGAGTTTTTAAGTTCATTAGTTTCTGAGTTTTATGGGAACTTATAAGGATTTGATGGTTTGGCAAAAGAGCATGTTACTTGCTCGTCGGATTTACGAGATTACAACTCGTTTCCCTCTTGACGAGAAGTTTGGCATGGTCAGCCAAATGCGTCGCTGTTCTGTTTCCATACCGTCAAACATTGCTGAAGGCTATGGTCGTGAGGGAGAACGGGAACATTCCCACTTCCTTTTCATCTCGTTAGGTTCATCCAATGAGTTGGAGACACAGTTGATTCTTTCACATGGCTTTCAATATGTTGACAACCAAGACTATCAGGAAATAATGGACTTAAATTCTGAGGTAAACAAGATGCTCTCATCTTTGATATATAAGTTGAAACATCCTGACCCCAAGAACTCATAAACTCATAAACTCACAAACTAAAAAACTCAAAAAAATGGCTAAGAATATTTCATTTACAATAAAGTTCTGGCGCCAGAACGGCCCCAAGGACGCTGGTCATTTCGATACCCACGAAATGCACGATATCCCCGATGACACCTCGTTCCTCGAGATGCTTGACATCCTGAACGAGGAACTCATCAGCGAGGGCAAGGAGCCCTTCGTGTTCGACCACGACTGCCGCGAGGGTATCTGCGGTATG
>CALFUF010000092.1 GCA_937916405.1 uncultured Prevotella sp. | reverse complement strand
GTCTGGTGGAGATGCTGCTCAACTCGAAGAAGGTGAAGATCGAGGGCCTCGGCACGTTCTACTGCACGCTCGAAAACCAGAAGAGCGGTGCCAACACGAAGGAGGACTTCAACGTCGGCAAGCACCTGAAGGCGCTCCACATCCGGTTCCTGCCCGAGCAGGCTCAGGAGGAGAACATCTCCAGCCGCGAGTTCCTCAAGAAGGCCGAGTTCATCTGCATCGACTCGCTCCTGCCGAAGGAGGATGAGGAGGAGGACGGCGGCTCTGATGGCGGCTCAGGCAGCTCTGAGGACAGCGGCAGCGATTCAGGCTCCGGAGGCTCTGAGGACAGCGGCAGCTCTGAGGGCGGAGGCGGCAGCACGCCAGTATCAGGCGACGGCGACTAAGCAAAAACTTACTAACCCTCTAAACATGAAGCACCATGAAGAACAAAGAAACTTGGAAGACCATCCTGCAGATCATCGTCAGCATCCTCACCGCTGCCCTGACCGCATTAGGGACAGTATCATGTATGGGGTTATAACCCTGCATTATAGCCGCCCCTTACCAAGGGGCTCTAAACCTGCATGGGCCACGGCCCGACCGCCTTCTGACCAGCACAGAGCGCCTTCTGGCAAGCACAAGCCGCCCCCGGCCACAAAGAAAAGAGCACCCGAAACCTACTCGGATGCTCTTTTTCGTTGGCGGAGAGAGAGGGATTCGAACCCCCGGTACCTCTCGGTACGGTAGTTTTCAAGACTACTGTAATCGACCACTCTACCATCTCTCCAGTGCTGTCGATATCTCCAAAAGCGGGTGCAAAATTACACTGTTTTTCTGAATTAACCAAATTTTAAACAGACTTTTTGCATATCCGAATGAAAAATCGTAAATTTGCAACATGATTTACCCCAAGAACTTTGAAGCGAAGATTGGCTTCGACGAGATACGGACGCTTTTGAAGGCACAATGTCTGAGTACATTGGGCAAGGAGAAAGTGGATGAGATTGCTTTCACTGACGATACGGAGACCATCAACGAATGGTTGGAGCAGGTGCGTGAGTTCCGCCGCATACAACAAGAGGCTGAGAGTTTCCCACTTAACTATTTCTTCGATGTCCGAGAGTCAATAGCCCGCATACGGTTAGAGAACACCCATCTGGAGGAGAGTGAACTTTTCGATTTACGCCGTTCTTTGGAGACCATCGCACAAATTGTCAATTTCCTGAATAAGAACGGAGGAGATGGGGACAACCCAGAATACCCCTACCCTGCATTACATCGTCTTGCAGAAGATGTACTTACCTTCCCCGCCATGATACGTCGCATTGACTCCATCCTTGACAAGTTTGGAAAGATCAAAGACTCTGCTACCATGACGCTAGCCGGTATTCGACATGATATCGCACAGACGGAAGGCAGCATCTCCCGTACCTTATATACTATTCTGCATGCAGCCCAAAAAGACGGATTAGTTGATAAAGACGTGGCACCCACGATGCGTGATGGAAGATTAGTCATTCCTGTGGCACCAGGACTGAAACGACGAATCAAGGGTATCGTCCATGACGAGAGTGCCACAGGTAAGACGGTATTCATCGAGCCTACCGAAGTGGTGGAGGCGAATAACAAAGTGCGAGAGCTGGAAGCGGCAGAGCGTCGTGAGATTATTCGCATACTGACCGTTTTCTCTGACGAGTTACGCCCTCATGTACAAGAAATACTTGACTCTTATCAGTTCTTGGCACAGATAGACTTGATCCGTGCCAAGGCAGAACTGGCTCAAGAGATGCTCGCCTTTGAGCCACATGTGAAAGATGAGCCATACATTGACTGGATACGTGCTATCCATCCTATCCTGCGACGCTCATTAATACGACAAGACAAGAAAGTAGTTCCTCTTGATATCACTCTGACACAGGAGAAGCGATTACTGATTATCTCTGGTCCAAATGCGGGTGGTAAGTCTGTCTGTCTGAAAACGGTCGGACTGTTCCAATACATGTTACAATGCGGACTCAGTATACCTATCGGTGACCGTTCTACCGTTGGTATCTTCCAACATATCATGATAGACATCGGTGACGAGCAGTCAATAGCCGACGATCTGTCTACCTACTCTAGCCATCTGCTGAACATGAAGAACATGATGAAGCAGTCTAATTCCCGTACCTTATTATTAATAGACGAGTTTGGAGGAGGTACGGAACCGACCATTGGCGGAGCCATCGCCGAGGCGGTACTGAAGCAGTTCTGGCAGAAGCAAGCTTTTGGTGTGATTACCACTCACTATCAGAACCTGAAACATTTTGCTGAGGACCATGAGGGTGTTGTCAATGGCGCGATGCTCTACGACCGCCATCAGATGCAGGCACTTTTCCAACTTGCCATCGGACAGCCAGGTTCCTCGTTTGCCATCGAGATAGCCCGTAAGACGGGAATGCCTGAGGAGGTCATCCATGATGCCTCTGAGATAGTCGGTTCTGAGTATATCCAAAGTGATAAGTATCTGCAGGACATTGTCCGTGACAAACGTTATTGGGAAGGCAAGCGTCAGACCATCCACCAGCATGAGAAATCACTGGAGGGACATATCCAACGCTATGAGAGTAACTTGGAGGAGATAGACCGTGAGCGTAAGGCGATTCTACGTCGTGCCCAACAACAGGCAGAGGAGTTGCTGGCTGAGGCGAACCGTAAGATAGAGAATACCATCCGTGAAATCAAGGAAGCACAGGCTGAAAAGGAGCGTACCCGACTGGTGCGTGAGGAACTGAACGAGTTCCGCAAGCAGGTGACCAATGACGACCAGCAGGGGCTGATGAGCGAGGAGGACTTCGCCAAGAAACTGCGTCAGATGGAAGAGCGTAAGGCTCGTAAGGAGAAACGAAAGAAAGAAAAGGAAGAGAAGAAATCCTCCTCTCTATCCCTTACCACACCTATAAAACCTACCACATCTACCAAACCTATTGCCAACGGTGACACTGTCCGCATCAAAGGACTGAACACCATTGGTAAGGTGATGAGCATACAAGGCAAAAACGCTGTCGTTATCTTTGGGGACGTGAAAACCAAAATGAAGGTGGAACAGTTGGAGCATGCCGAGAAGCCGAACGAGGAACCCATCAAGAACGACCATTCGGGACTTGCTATTCATACAACCCGTATGACAAGTGCCACCATCGAGGACCGCAAGTATAACTTCCATCAAGACATGGATGTTCGTGGTATGCGAGGTGACGAGGCTGTGGATGCGGTGATGCACTTTATTGACGATGCCATCTTAGTGGGCATGAGTCGTGTTCGCATCCTGCATGGCACGGGTTCTGGTATCCTGCGACAACTCATCCGCCAATACCTACATACTGTACCCAACGTCAAGAGTGCTAAAGATGAGCACGTTCAGTTTGGCGGATCGGGCATTACGGTTGTAGACTTGGAGTGAAGGAAAGATTGAGAGATTGAAAAATTGAAGAATATGAAAACCAAGACATTCCTACTAATCATGCTACTCACCCTTACTATGGGTGCTAACGCAAAGGACTACACCGTCGCATCCCCTGACGGTAAGTTAGTAATCACGATCCATGCTGACATGCAAAAACTCACTTGGGAGGTGCAACATGGCAAAACTCAGGTGCTGGCTCCTTCGGAAATCGGACTCAACGGCGCTCTCCAGAAAATGAGTGGTAAGGTGACGAAGAACACAGCTATCATCAGTAACAAGCAATATCGTGTAGAGTTTCGTGCAGACAACGATGCCGCCGCCTATCGCATCCATGTATTAGACAAGAAAGGTATTACTGTCAATGACGAGACTGCAGAGTTCAACTTTACTGCCGACCATGACGCATTCATCCCCTATGTCAACGACAACCGCGGCGGTGAGTGCTATTGCTATAGTTTCGAGTCGTATTATGATGAGCAACCACTATCAAAGATGTTTGCAGATTCCCTGTCTATCAACCCGCTTGCCATACGTTTGCCAGAGGGGAAACTTGCTGTCATTGCAGATATGGGAGCCATCGATTATCCGGGTATGTTCCTCCTGAAGAATGGAGCACATGGACTGAAAGCAACTTTTGCTCCCTATCCCACAGAAGTGATGATAGGAGGCCATGCCCGTCTGAACCTCGTACCTACCAAGCGTGCCAACTATATCGCCAAAGACGTAAAGGGCAGTTTGCCTTGGCGTATCGTTCTCGTCACAGAGAAAGACCAGCAACTGTTGACCGCTAATCTGCCCCAGCGTTTTGGTCCTCAGTGCCAGATTAGCGACACTTCATGGATACGCCCCGGTAAGGTGGCATGGGACTGGTGGAATTCCACCATGTTGACTGGTGTACCTTTCCGTGCCGGCATGAATACCGACACCTATCGTTATTACATCGATTTTGCGGCAAAGAACCATCTGGAGTATATCATCATCGATGAGGGATGGAGCACCGACGAGTCGCTACGCTCAGAGTTGAACCCAGAGATTGACTTGCTCAGTCTGTTACCCTATGCCGAAAAGAAAGGGGTGGGTATCATCCTGTGGAGTTCATGGCGTAATTGTATCAACAACACGGAAGATGACTTCAAATATTATGCATCACTGGGTGTGAAAGGGTTTAAGGTTGACTTCTTCGACCGTGACGATCAAGAAGTGATGCGCTCTGCCTGGAAGATAGCTGACTGTGCGGCACGTAACCACCTGTTAATCGACTATCACGGCTATCGACCCACGGGTATTCAGGTCGCTTACCCCAATATTGTGAATTTCGAGGGTGTGAAAGGACTGGAGAACTCGAAATGGGAACCCCGTGTAGGTGACGGTCCTTTACATGACCAGCCTCGTTATGATGTCTCGATTCCCTATCTGCGCCAACTGGTTGGTCCATTAGACTACACCCCTGGAAGTATGACAAATGCCACCCGTGCCGAGTTCTTTGGCAATAACGATCATCCGATGAGTCAGGGCACCCGTGCCCACCAGGTAGCGATGTACACAATCTTTGACGCCCCTTTACAGATGCTTGCCGATGCGCCAACGAAGTATGAGCGTGAACAACCCACCACTGATTTCATCAGTCAGATACCTACCGTCTTCGACGAGGTTGTTGCCCTCGATGGTAAGTTGGGCGAATATGCTGTCATCGCCAAACGCAAAGGAGCCACGTGGTATGTTTCGGCAATGACGAATTGGACTGCGCGTGACCTCACCATCCCTATGACAATGCTGACGACGGGTGACCATCAGGCAGAGATTTTTGCGGACGGTGTGAATGCCGACCGTGATGCAAACGACTATGTGAAGACTACACAGACAGTGAGAAAGGGTGACCAACTGAAGGCGCACCTTGCCCCTGGCGGTGGATGGAGTGCGATCATCAAGTAGCAACAACATCCCTGCTATCCTTGCTTCTTCTTTATGCAAGGTTTCTCTAACAGTTTCTGTTGTAAGGGATGCCTTGCATTAATGATGCGAGAGCCTTCCCTTAATGATGGCAAAGGTTCCTATCACGTATGGGAAAGTTTAGCATCTTTAAGCGGAGGCATTGCTCTCTGCGATCGGAGGCATCGGAGTGTGCCTACCGAGGTTTGGCAAACAAAGAATGATTCCCTTTTGAAACTTGAAAGTAAACTTTCGTTGTCAAAAGGGAATCATTCTTTTGAGCCTCTTGTCGGATTCGAACCAACGACCCCGAGATTACAAATCACGTGCTCTGGCCAACTGAGCTAAAGAGGCGGGTGGGCAGCGAACTGTATCGCGCCGCTACAACCAAGTACCCTTGCTATGTTCCCATCCTGGGGGATTCCGAGGGAGCTGGCCGTACAGGACTGCCCGTTTTGCGGCTGCAAAGGTACAAAGTTTTTTCAGAATAAACAAATAAAATTTGGTTTTCTTATTACTTATTTGTAACTTTGACCTAAGGTCGAAGGTACTCACGTCGAAAAAACTCAAGATTCTTTTGGTTTTTTGCTCACTTAATCGTACCTTTGCACCCAATATGACACCACAAGAATATGTTCAACTAAAAGCTTTTGCACGACAGGACGGGGCTCTGCTCTCCTTGTTATGGATAGGTGGCTTCGCTTGTTATATCCTCGGATTGTCAAGTCCGATGCTTGGTCTTGCTGCCATGGTACTGATTTGTGCCACACCATTTTTCGCAGCAAGCAGACTTCGTCATTTCCGTGACTATGGAAGAGAAGGTATCATCTCATTTGCACGTAGTTATGCCTATACCGTACTCATCTTCTTTTATGCTGGTGTATTATTAGCCATCGCCATATACCTTTACTTTGCCTTTATGGACAATGGTTTCCTGATGGGAAAGATTATCGAGACAACACAGTCACCAGAAGGACGGAAGATCATCGAGATGTATGGTATGGGAGCAAAAATGGACGAGAATATTAAGCTGTTAGCAGGGATGCGTCCCATAGAGTTTGCACTGAATATGCTGACAATCAATATAATTACCGGATTCATACTTGGTGTTCCTATTGCAGCTATCATGCAGAGGAATACTGTCAAGAATTGAAAAATTGAAAGATTGAAAAATTGAAGCGAAATGGATATATCAGTTGTTGTACCTTTATATAATGAAGAAGAATCGCTGCCAGAGCTCTATGACTGGATAGAGCGTGTGATGGCTGCAAACAACTTTAGCTTTGAGGTTATCTTTGTCAATGACGGATCGACAGACCATTCCTGGGATGTCATCACGGAGCTTGCCGCCCGCTCAGAACATGTGAAAGGTATCAAGTTCCGTCGTAATTACGGAAAGAGTCCTGCCCTCTATTGTGGTTTCAAAGAAGCACAGGGGGAAGTGGTCATTACGATGGATGCAGACTTACAGGACTCTCCAGACGAGATTCCTGAGCTTTACAAAATGGTCAAGGAGGATGGTTACGATCTTGTCAGCGGCTACAAGCAGAACCGTAGGAAGGGTGACCCGCTGTCGAAGACGCTTCCCACCAAACTCTTCAATGCCACTACCCGTAAAGTCAGTGGCATCAAGAACCTCCATGATTTCAACTGTGGACTGAAAGCCTATCGCAAGGAGGTGGTCAAGAACATCGAGGTGTTCGGAGAGATGCACCGTTTCATCCCCTACCTCGCCAAAAATGCTGGCTTTGACAAGATTGGTGAAAAACCAGTACACCACCAGAAACGCCAATATGGCAAATCGAAGTTCATGGGTTGGAACCGTTTCGTCAACGGTTATCTCGACCTGATGACCCTCTGGTTTCTGGGTACCTTCGGCAAGAAGCCTATGCACGTCTTCGGGTTCTTAGGTACCCTTGTGTTCATCATTGGTTTCTTTGCCGCCTTCTTCTTGGGAGCTGAAAAAGCATGGGCGCTCTATAACCATATCCCTATGCGACTGGTAACAGACTCACCCTATTTCTACATTGCACTGACGATGATGATGATAGGTACCCAGTTGTTCCTCGCAGGATTCCTGGGTGACCTTATTAGCCGCAACAGTGCTGGTCGTAACGACTATCAGATAGAGGAGGAAATCAGATGCGGAAAATAATCGGTTTCATCTTCACCACCATACTCTTAGGGGCATGCACCAGTATTGACTGCCCCGTGGAGAATAATGTGATGACGTTATATAAACTGAAGAAAGCCAATGGCTCCACCGATACCCTGACTGTAGACACGCTGACAGTCAAGACAAGGGTGGCGGAAGAAGGTAAAGACTCTACGCTGCTGAACAGGGTTACAGGTATTACATACTACGACATGAACATCAGTTATACTCAGCCGGAAGATGTGTTCTTTTACACCTTGCTCGACACGATAGGAAACACCTATCGTGATACCGTCTATGTAAAGAAAGAGAACTATCCGCATTTCGAGTCTGTCGACTGCCAGCCAGCCTATTTCCATAAACTCACTGAGGTAAAGACTACCCACCATATCATCGACTCCATAGTGATCAAACGCTCAACTGTCAATTATGATTCAAAGAACGAACATTTCCACATTTATTTCAAGGCTCGCTATTAGTCTTGCCTTGCTCATGGCTGCGCCAGCTGCACATGCGCAACTGAAAATGTTCCGCATGGAGAAGGACTCGATACCTCTGTTCCGGGGGTTCTCTGTCTCCTTCGACTTGGTGGGTCCGGCAAGACTATTGTTAAGCGATCATGGAGAGATTGAGGGAGCACTGCGTATCAACCTGCATGATCAGTGGTTCCCGATTATTGAGATTGGTGTGGGTAAAGCGAACCATGAGGATGACGAGGTAACAGAGATTATCTATAAGACAACAGCCCCTTATTTCCGCTTGGGTATTGACCTGAACCTTCTAAAAAACAAGCATCAGTCAAATCGCCTCTATGGCGGTATCCGCTATGGCTTCACCTCCTATAAAGTGGATATGATTCGTGACATTTTACCTGACCCTATTTGGAAGACTGAGACTGGCTTCGGCGTAGAAGGAATGAAGTGTAACATGCACTGGATGGAACTGGTATTAGGTATCGACGCTAAGATCTACGGACCACTCCATCTGGGATGGAATGTCCGTTACAAACGGCGTATCTCCCACAAAGAGGGTGACATCGGTCAGATATGGTATGTCCCTGGCTTTGGCATTAACGATCAGGACACTTTCGCTGCCAATTTCAATGTAATCATAGATATATAGGTACTATACTTATAAATTATGGATACAATCTGTCAGAAACGTCTCTTGTGGCAAGTGCCATTCCTCCTGCTGCTCATCGTGGGCACCGTGCTTATCATCCGCCAGCAACAGGCAATGCCCTATCAGTTGAATAAGGGTTCTGTCTTTGGTACATTCTATACTATCAACTACCAGTCGGATAAAGACTATCACCAAGAGATCAAGGCGGCACTCCAGGAAGTGGACAACGCCCTCTCGATGTTCAACGAGCAATCCATTATCTCACATATCAACCGTGAGGATGGCGGTGAGGCTAATGATATGTTTATGGAGGTTTTCCGCAAAGCAATGGAGGTATCCAAGGAAACCGATGGTGCTTTCGACATCACGGTAGCCCCGTTGGTCAACGCTTGGGGATTCGGATTCAAGAACGGAGCAATGCCTACTCGCCAGCAAGTGGACTCCATCCGCCAGTTCGTTGGATGGAAGAAAGTCAGTACCGAGGGAATGATGATTCATAAAACCGACCGTAGGGTGATGCTCGACTGCTCGGCTATAGCCAAAGGGTATGGTGTGGATGTGGTAGCACGACTATTGAAAGATAAGGGTGTTACCAACTTAATGATAGAGATTGGTGGGGAAATCATCACTAAGGGCGTCAGTCCGAAAAGGGTACCTTGGAAAATCGGAGTCATCAAGCCTACAGAGGATTCTCTTCAAACCAGTGGGGAATATCAGACGATTCTCAACGTGACGGATAAAGCGATGGCTACCAGTGGTAATTATCGTAACTTCTATTATAAAGGTGGAAAGCGCTATGCGCATACCATTGATCCAAAAACAGGTTACCCTGTGCAGCACAACATCCTGTCGGCAACCGTCCTGGCGAAAGACTGCGCTACTGCCGATGCCTATGCCACCTCTTTCATGGTCATGGGACTGGAGGGTGCCAAAGTTATTCTTGAACGTCATCCGGAATTGATGGCATACCTTATTTATAATGATCAGAACAACAATCTTGCTGTCTGGTTCTCCCCTTCCATGAAGGATAAAATTGATCACTAATGTCAGCACTCCATCTCCACGACAAGCTCTTGCAGTTTACGCTCTTCCAAGGCATGAGTCATGCCGACTTGATGGAAGTGGTGACACATACCAAGATAGGATTCCATAAATTTCCTAAGGGTAAGTGTCTGGCACGTGCAGGAGAACCCTGCAACCGCCTTACCTTTCTGATTAACGGAACATTACAGGCTGAACAGATGAGCGACAATAACGGCTATCGCGTCATAGAACGACTGTCGGCTCCCTACCTGCCTGAACCCGAGCGATTGTTTGGTATTCAACAGAAATTCACCCATACTTATACGTCTCTGACAGATGTCAACCTGATTACTATTGACAAGCAAGAGGTGATGTTGCTATTAGAGACACAACTGGTGTTCCGGCTCAACATGCTTAACCTGATGGCTACAGAGACACAGCGATTGCTACACCATCCTTGGCGTACCACTCCTAAATCACTGCGTGAACGCATCATCCATTTTTTCTTCTCCCACTGCCAGTATCCTGCAGGACATAAGACCTTCTATCTGTTGATGCGCCAACTTGCCGACCAACTGAACGACAGCCGTTTGGACATCTCCAACGCTCTCAACCAGATGCAGGCGGACGGACTACTCACCCTCCATCGTGGACGTATCGAGATTCCTATGATAGAAAGATTGCTGATGTGATAAGTCTTATTGTCTCATCCACTGCCTTCGCTCTGTGTCGGACATCTTCTCAATGGCATATCGTAACATCGTGCGTGGCATCTCATGGACATGTTGACGAAGGAAGTCACGCAAAAGATCCATCGACACACGCTTCCCCATCTCACGTAACATCCAACCTACTGCCTTGTGCATCAGATCATGAGGATGGTGCAGATGTAGCTCAGCATAACGCAGACACCATGACGCATCGCCTTGCTGGGAAGTCTTCCATGTGCAGACTATACTCATACGCTGTCGCCACAGATTGCCACTCTGCGCCAGTTCGTCAAGCACCTGTCGCTTATAGACATCCGTACCATCGCCAAGTGCTGTAGGCAACAGCAGCCAATGCCCCAAGATCTTAGGAGCCGAGAGGTCTACCAGATTCCAGTTATTCGCCTGTTCGGCATATCGCAGATACAATGTCAGTATCTCATCACGCTTCTTGATTGCCTCCACATCATGCGCCAAGCGCTTAGTAGCCAACTTCTCAAACTGCTCCACAAAGATGAGCAAGCCACATAGTCGTACCTCATGCCAACGTGACATCAGCAACTCTGGTACTTCGCTAAGTGGGGTGTCCTTCGCCGCCTTCACCACCTCACGGGTCTGCGGCACTTTCAGTCCTAAGAACTCGTCACCCTCTCCATACTCACCTGGTCCCGTCTTAAAGAAACCCATGAGTATCCGTCGCTGCTCCTCATTCTGCATCGACTCCATGTACTCGATAATCTCTCTTGCTGTAGTCATCGTTGCAAAGTTAGCAAATTCCCTGTAGAAATGCCAAGAAACACATTGTTATTTATTAATAAGACATCAAAATGGGTATATTTTTCATCAAATTTGGGTATTGCACAGCATCTAAAATCACCATACCTTTGCAGTGGTTTTAAAATGTAATCAACTATGGGAATATTAAAGACTTTCTTTACGAACTGTGCTCATCCGAAAGGCTGGATGGGACGTGTGATGTTACGATTCATGAACTTCGGACATGCACCCCTGACTAACTGGGGACTGAGTCTGATGGAGTTTCAAGACGGATGGACGATGCTTGACATCGGCTGTGGTGGAGGTGCCACCTTGCAACGACTGTTGAAACGGAGCAAGAACGCAAAGGTGTATGGTATCGACATCTCAGAAGAGAGTGTCATAAAAGCCCGACAGGTCAATGCCGACGTACTCGACAAACAGGTATTCATCCAACAAGGTAATGTGGAGAAGCTGCCTTATGAAGACAACACTTTTGATCTTATCACTGCAGTAGAGACGGTGTATTTCTGGCAAGACCTTCCTCATTGTCTACAAGAGGTACGCCGGATATTGAGACCTGACTGCCAATTTGCCATTATGCTTGAAGTGATAGAGACTAATTCGAAGTGGGCGAATGTCGTAGAGGGCATGACGGTCTATTCACCAGAGCAGATAAAACAGATGCTCGAAAAGAGTGGATTCAAAGATGTAACACTCCATCGAAAGAAACCCACCTACGCCACCATCATAGGTAAGAAATAAACAAACGTGTGACCCAGTATGAGTCACACGCTTTCATTTATCGAGTCCATTTGTATTACTTCACCTCCTCGAAAACGACTTTAACTGACTATCAATGCGTTAGCACCGGATGTTGCACACATGTCGTAAAAACGGAAATAACCATTGATAATCAACATGTTACAAAATCACTGCAAAGGTATAAATTTCTCCCCAAACAACCAAAAGAAAACACAGAAAAAATCACAAACTTGATGATTTTTCTTGATTCGGACGGCCTTCTTCAAGTTTGCCTATCTTATATTTCTGTCAATGTTACCACTTTTTTAATCTAGCCTATTCTCCTTTACATCCCTTTGATTAGACAAGGATAACAATCCCCAAATCGATATTCAACCCGTTTTTAAGTGCGATTTTTGTAGTTTTCTTGCAAAAATGGCACTTTAAACGTGCAATTATATGTTTTTCGCTTCTTCTCTATTGGATGGATGTTCCCATGCTTGTCTTTGCCGCTTGGCTTATCCAAGAACTTGTGAGGGTGAGTTCCCGAACCTGTTCCCGAACTTATTGCGGTTGTCTCCGAACTTCTCTCCGAACTAAGACTGTTTCCTCTCCGAACTTTTATTGCTTCCATCATGAATGGGGATTGTCACTAAGAATATCAAATGGTCATCGGTCATTTCAAAAGATATTTCAAATACACATTATATATAATAAGCATGAATATTGTCACGTATTCATCAAAAGATTGGTCTTTTAATCAAATTTTGGCTTATTTATGGAGTTTTTTGAGCATATCTGCATTTGTTTCGATTAGATTTTGTATCTTTGCCTTCAAACAACAGAAAACTATCATGGCAAAGTTAAATCGTATAAGAGTCGTTCTTGCAGAACGCGACCTAAACAATAAGTGGCTGTCCGACAAACTCGGCAAGGATCCTGCTACAGTGTCAAAGTGGGTCACCAATACCACCCAGCCCAGCCTTGAAGCCCTCATTGCAATAGCTAATGCGCTTGAAGTGCCTGTGCAGGAGTTGGTAAGACAGGAAGAATTCAATCAAGAGAAATAAGTCAAATGATAACAAAAGACGAAATACAAGAACTGCTGCATAGCACGGAAACCTATCGTGTGGAGCGAACCACGTCAACAAGTGACATGGATAAGTTCCAGGAGGTCATCTGTGCCTTTGCCAATGACCTGCCAAACTCACGAAAGAATGGCTACCTGATATTGGGTGCTTACGACAATGGAGAGTTGTCGGGTCTGAAGGTCACCGATGACTTGCTGAAGAAGATAGCGGTCATACGCAGCAACGGAAACATCCTGCCTATACCTGTTATGAGCGTTGACCGTTTCCAGTTCTCCGAAGGTGACCTGTTGGTGGCTGAGGTGAGTCCGTCCGACCTGCCGCCTGTGCGCTATCGCGGTCGTACCTTTATACGTATCGCTCCTCGTCGTGACATAGCTACGGAAGCAGAGGAGCGCATCCTTGCCGAGCGTAGGATGTCATTCTTGGCTACTTTCGACACCATGCCATGTCTGACCGCCAAACTAAATGATATAAACACGGACTTGCTGCGCACCAAGTATCTGATACCGCTATTAGGTAAAGAATTGGTAGAGTCTGACACTCGTCCCATCGAGGAACAGATAGCCGCTGTGGGCATGTATGACACTGAACATAACTGTCCCACATACGCTGCTGTCGTACTATTTGGCTACAAGCCGCGCTGCTTCATGCCAGGTCTGTATGTGCAGTATGTTCGTTTCAAGGGCGAGGATGTGACCAGTGAGGTTGAGAATGAGATGCAGTTGGAAGGTAACTATTGTGAACTATTGCCGCGTTTGGAATCGCTTTTGGAGTTGTCTGTTATCAAGAAGAAACCCGTA
The DNA here is from genome assembly GCA_937916405.1 of uncultured Prevotella sp. GTDB lineage: Bacteria > Bacteroidota > Bacteroidia > Bacteroidales > Bacteroidaceae > Prevotella. The sequence continues at coordinate 6,422 of CALFUF010000092.1, read as the reverse complement.
TTCGTTTCTATCCTACGCGAGGAGATGGTCAGCAACTACCCCTATCAGGCTATCCGAGAACTTCTTCTCAACGCCTGTATGCACCGCGATATGCAGAGTAACACGCCGCTTCGCTTTTATGAGTTTGCCAACCATCTGGAAATTCTGAATGCTGGTGGCTTGTATGGCAACGCCCGCCCTGAGAATTTCCCAAGTGTGAACGATTATCGCAACCCACTTGTAGCCAGTGCCATGAAGACGTTGGGCTATGTCAACATGTTCAATCGAGGTGTAGGACAAGTCCAAACTGACCTGAAGGAAAATGGCAACTTACCCGCAGAGTTCAATGTTAATCTTATCACGGCATTCAAGGTTGATGTGAAAGTCTCCCAAAGTTATACCAACGAGAATGTCGGAAAAGATGAAGGCGACGTTCCTGTGATTGAATTAACTGAAAGACAGCGATTTATTCTAGAATTCATCTCTGCTGACTCAACCTTATCCGCCAAAGCCTTGTCGGAAAAGATGTCGGAAAAGAGTTCCGTTAATGAACGAACAATTGAAAGAGATATAGCCAAACTCAAAAAGTTGGATTATCTCCGTCGTATTGGCGGAAGAAAAGACGGCCACTGGGAAGTTAATATCCCTTACAATTGCGTTATTGAGATTGTGTAGCTAAGTCGGACTGAGCGAAAGAAAGTAAACATGATGACAATGTAGAATCAAATAAACAGGGCGAATGCCTAAATAACAATATGGAAGTACAAATAAAAGAAAACAAGATATACGCTCCTCTTAAAGATAAGTGGCTAGTCGTAAAGCCAGAAGAGGAAGTACGTCAAAGGTACATCTGTCGGTTGGTAGATAGCTATGGCTAGATTTAAAACAAATGGACCAGGAGTTGAAAGTAACGAACTCTCAACGTGGTCAAGGTGCTGCACGTGCAGATATTGTTATTTGGAAATCTGCTAAACAAAAGTGCCTTTATCGTAGTTGAATGAGAATAGCATGCAGTTAGGACAGGCTGAAGAATTAAAGACTGAATAACGAATAAAGAAGATACTAATGAAAAGTAAGATAATTGGACAAGGTTATAACCTAGATGAGGATACATCCGCAGCAAAAGAACTTATAGAATTGTTTAATTCTGGTAAATATGATAAGTTCACATGCCTTGTGGCATTTGCAAGTTATGGAGGTATTACAGCATTAACACCTCACATCTTAAGGGCAAAGACAAATGATGTCAAAATAAAGATAATACTTGGTGTTGATCAGAAATGTACATCTAAGGAAGCTTTGGAGGAAGTGCTTTCCTGGGATGTTGATTCGTACATCTACTATACTCTGAATACTAATATTTTCCATCCTAAAGTGTATCTTTTTGAGAACAGCGACTACTATACACTCATTGTAGGATCAAACAATCTTACGGAAGGAGGTTTGGTGCGCAATGTTGAATGTTCGTTATTGGTTCAGGATATGCAAGGCACATCTGTTCATAGTGCTTTTTATGCCTATTGGAAAGGTATACTTGATTCTACGGAAGAGAATCTTTACCCAATCACTCAGGAACTGATAGATCAATTGTATGAGGAGAGAATAATTCCTAGTGACAGTGAGCGTGCAATGGCATCTGCCGAAAAACGTGTAAGTGTTTCGTCGGGAAGCAAGAGGTCATCAATGTTCAAGAGTTCTGGTGTACAAAAGAATCCAGAGGGTTTTGAGCCTAAACGATTAAAACGAAAGATAAAGACGAAGAAGATTGCAGTTTTAGATGATGCGACTAAATCTACAGAAGTTATTGAGGCACCAATGGAAATTGGAGAGGAAGTGTTGATTGCCGAAATTGGAGGAGGTCCAAGATGGAAACAGGTGAATTTTCCAATTGCCATTTTCGAAGATTTTTTTGGCGCAGAAAGAGGCAACAATGACTATTGGATAAGCATAATGAACATTGGGCAAGATGGTTCATTAGGTGATGTAGAAAAAAGGCAGGCAGTTTCAGTAAAGAGTCGTAACTATCGGTTTGAAATACATTGTGAAGAAACAAAAGGTGTGTATCCTGGCGATGCTGTTCGTCCGATTGTAATTTTTGTCAAGTTAGATAGTGACGAGTTCCTTTATCATGTTCTCCTTGCAAAACATGCAGCTTACGGGAAAGTAAAAGAATATTTATATCGTGAAACAAAGAATAAGGCACGAGAACTGAAGCGTGCAATAGTACACGTAGAGGCAATTCATGCGCTTTACCCAGAATTAGTTATCTAATGAGCTACAATTTCAGGACATTAAACTACCTTGGTAGTAAGTTGCGCTTGTTGGATTTCATCGAGGATAAAGTACTTGACGTAACGCCACAAGGTGCTGGAATTTGTGATTTATTCGCAGGTTCTGGTTGTGTATCTCGTAAGTTGTCGCGTATGCACCCTGTTGTCTCTTGTGATATTCAAGGATATTCAAAAGTAATATGCAATGCTTTACTCCACAAATTTGACGTAACGGATAGGACTATCGAAGATTTCTTCAAGTCTTTAGACAACGAATACGCCAATAAGTTGAGAGGGGCTTTTGCTCCCTTGATTGAATTAGAACAAGATGCCATCGATAGTAAGAAGCTCGAAGTGCTAACTTGCATCCTTGAACATGGATCATTAGAGGTATTCAACATTGAACACAATCTTTCATGTCTATCAGATCAATTAGTGGTTGTTTGCAAAAACCTCAAGAAAATAGGGTTGAATGATGTACGGTCATTGATTAGTCGCTACTATGGTGGAGTCTATTTCTCCTACAAGCAGGCTGTTGAGATTGATATTATTCTGGAGAATATTCACAGATTAGTTTCAGAAGACAATCGTGATTTGTTCCTTGCAGCTCTTTTAAGTACAGCAAGTGATGTTGTTGATACTGTAGGCAAGCATTTTGCACAGCCAATAAAGGCAAGAGATTCCAAAGGAAACATAAAGATAACTGTTTACAACAAGGCAGTAAAAGACAAGACAATCGATGTAATTGCTCTCTATCGTGAGTGGTTGTTAAAATACAAGAATCTAGAAAAGAGCAATTGTCTACACATTACAATGCAAGGTGACTATGAACAGTGTTTGAAAGCTCTTCCTGACAACGTGAAAACCGTGTATGCAGATCCTCCATACACTCGTGACCATTATAGTCGCTATTATCATGTGTTGGAAACATTGACCCTTCGAGATACTCCAAAGATTTCGACAGTGACTATACATGGCTCAACCCATGTGAGCAATGGCATCTATCGCGAAGATCGACATCAGTCACCTTTCTGCATAAAGAGTAAAGCTCCAGAGGCTTTCCGCAAGATGTTTGAACTTACAGCTTCTACAGGTAGGAACCTGTTACTTTCATACTCTCCATACGATGAAACAAAAAAAACTCATCCTCGTGTAGTGACTATGCAGCAACTTATTGTACTCGCAGAGGAATACTTTGATAATGTCGAGATAGTTTCTGCCGGTAGTTTTAAGCATAACAAGCTTACCTCGACAGAGCATTTTCTTGAAGCTTCCGATGAGGCAGAATTGTTGATAGTATGCACAAATAATGATTAATCCGTAAGAATCAATGCAGCTAAAAGACAATATAAAATTTACCATTGACAAGCAGATGTCTATTGGGGGTGAGGATTGCAAGAACATCCTGATAAAGGGTGACAATAAAGCAATTCTCCCAGAATTGGTGCCAGTGTACAGAGGTAAAATAAAATGTATTTACATTGACCCTCCTTACAACAACGGAGATTCCTATCATTACTACAATGACAATTCGACTACGTCAGCTTGGCTTAAAGACATGCATAGTGTTTTGTCATGGCTTAAGATGCTGCTTAAGAAAGATGGTAGCATTTGGATTTCCATCGATGATAAAGAAATGGCCTATCTTAAGGTGGAGGCAGATAGAATTTTCGGGCGTGAGAATTTTGCAAGTACTATTGTTTGGCAACAAAGAAAGACACGTGAAAATCGTGCAGTATTCTCATGTAATCACGAGTATGTGCTTGTTTATGCCAAAGATATCAAGGCGTTTAAGAAGTCACGTAATCTTCTTCCTGTAAGTAAAGATTTTGTTGACAGCAAATACAAGAATCCAGATAATGACCCAAGAGGATCTTGGCAATCAGTATCAGCCAGTGTTCAAGCAGGTCACGCTGTTGCGAGTCAGTTTTATACAATAATTTCTCCAGCAGGTGTTGAGTTTAATCCTCCCAAAGGGCGTTGTTGGGCATACAATCAGGAAAAGATGCTGCGAGAGATAGCAGAGCATAATATTTGGTTTGGCTTAGAAGGACATAACACACCCCGCATCAAGAAATTCCTGGCTAATTCGAAAATAGGTTTGACACCAGAAACTCTTTGGTCAGGCGTCGACTATGGTACAACAGATAGTGCCAAAAAGCATTTGCTCTCTCTCTTTCCTGAAATGGAGAATGTGTTTGACACTCCAAAACCAGAAGAACTGATAAAACAAATCATTGAGATTGCCAGCAATGAAGGTGAGTACGTGCTTGATTGTTACATTGGTTCAGGAACTACTATGGCTACAGCTCATAAACTTAACCGAAACTATATCGGCATAGAGATTGGTGATCAGATGACAGATTTGGTAGTCAGACGCATGAACCTCGTAATCAACGGTGAAGGTGGAGGAGTGTCTTCTGCTATCAATTGGAATGGCGGTGGACAATTTGCTCTTTACAATTTTGACAAGACAAAAGTTGAGGAACGTAAACTTGAAGTAAAGCAAAATGCCTCAAAACAACCAATTCTGTATCATCAGTTAGACCTTTTTGACCTTTTTGAACAATACGGAGAAGAACCTTTAGTTGAGAACAGCAAGGTTCGTGAAGACATTGAGATTGAATACGCTACGAAGAGCATTCATCGCAGCCTTCCTGTTGACCTTGCGAAGAACCTCCTCATTTGCAACGTCAAGAAGGACAATTGGGAGCAGTATCTCGATGGTTCGGCCAAGATTTACTATACTGGCAAGAAGTTCCCGTCAACGGTAGCACTAAACCAACTCTACTACTTTATGCCGTACCTCCCTGGCAAAGGTATTTGCGATCTTTACTATATTAAGATTGCTCGACTAGGCTATCGCAAGGAAGGGCAAGAAAATGAGGACAAGAATGACCTACGACTAGTGTTCGAAATTGAATTTGTCGGTCAGTTGTTCGATGACTACAAGAAGGTAAAACTCGAGATTTGGCGTACATTTACGGATACTACGATGAAAAAAATGATAAATCTCGAATAATTAAGTTCATACAAGTATATATATATGTATATTATAGTCCAAAAGATAAATAACGTAGCATATGAAAGGTGATGCACAACCATTAATAAAGTTCTTTGATGGATCAGACAAGCGATTTATCATTCCTCTTTACCAGCGTAACTACGATTGGAAAGAAGAGAACTGTGAACAGTTGTTTCAAGACTTAATGAAACTGCATAATAGTGAGCGCAGGAGTCACTTCTTTGGTAGTATTGTATCCAGCATCCAGTCAGGAACAGAAGACAGGTTCATCATTGATGGACAACAGCGAATTACTACTGTTTCGTTGTTGCTCATTGCAATGGTAAATGCGAAGAAGGAGGGACTGATAGAAGCGACAGACGCTAAACTTGTAGAGAAAATCTTCAAGCGTTATCTGGTGGATGAATACCAAGAAGATGAACGAAAGGTGAAGCTTAAGCCTATCAAGAAAGACATGCAGGCTTTTGACGCATTGTTGTATAAGCCCAAAGGCCAATACATCAAAGAATCGAATGTCACTCGTAACTATGATTTCTTCTATGATAGGATTATTCACTGTGGATTGACCATTGATGAGCTATTTGAGACCATCAAAAAACTGGAAGTCATCAATATTCGTCTTGACGAAGATGATGACCCACAACTGATATTTGAGAGCCTTAACTCTACAGGTCTTGATCTGAGTGAAGCAGACAAGATACGCAACTATCTGTTGATGTCACTTGCACCAGCAGAGCAGGAAGATCTATATACTCGACATTGGAATCCTATTGAAGAGTTCACAAAGTATGACCCGTCTTCTTTTGTACGCGACTACCTGACCATGAAGCAAGGAAAGATTGGCCGTATCGATAAGATATACTTTATCTTTAAAGAGTATGCCGAAGATATAAGTGTTGACAGGGCAACGCTATTGGAAGATATGCATCACTATGCCAAGATTTATAGCCAAGTGGATAGTGCAACGATTGGTACAGATAAACTGAATAGGAAGTTGAATCAGCTACGAACGCTGGATTCTACTATTGCTTATCCATTCTTTATGGCTTTCTTCGACTATGCATCAACAGTTGGACTATCGGAAAACGAAATATATCGTGTACTTGATGTAATAGAAGCATATTGGGCGCGAAGAATCATCTGTAATC
>CALFUF010000091.1 GCA_937916405.1 uncultured Prevotella sp. | reverse complement strand
TTTTTCCGAAAGCGAGTGCAAAGGTACGACAATTTTATTTAACGGCAAAATATTTTCATGAATTTTTCGGATTTTTTTTTTAAAAAAATAGCATGATTATCTTCCCTATCTTGTAAAGCGTTGTGCTTCGGCATTTTTGCCCCATTTAGCTGCCATATCATTATTTTTTTCAAGAGCTATACCATTTTTATAAAAAAGAGAAAGAAGATATTGAGCAGGTGCATAGCCTTTATCGGCAGATTTTGCAAACCAATTGACTGCATTCTCTTTATCGGCAGTAGTTCCTACACCTTTATAATATAAATTTGCCAGATGATATTGGGCATAAGGATTACCTGCATTAGCGGATTTTTCAAACCAGGAAAACGCCTTCTTTTTGTCGCAAGGGACGCCCTGCCCTGTCAGATAGCAGACGGCAAGGGAATGCTGCGCAGAAACGACATTGTTTTCAGCCGCTTTTTTAAACAGCATAGCAGCTTTTTCGCTGTTCTTTGATGTGCCAATGCCATAATAGAGACAAGACGCCAGATTTTTTGATGCGGGCGTATAGGATTGTGAATCAGCCTTTTGAAACAGTTCCGCTGCTTTTTTATAATCTTGTGGTATTCCCATTCCATAGAAATAGCGTACACCAAGAAGATTCTGTTGGAAAGCAGACTTAGGATTTATGTCAAGATAATGTTGTTCCGGATTCAAGACAAGACGCAGTCCTAATGATTTATCCCTAAACTCTTTCAGTGCATAATACCGTTCATTGACCGTACGTTTCCATTCATTTGGATGAGGTAATCCCCGATAAACGCGGAACCATCCATCTTCAGCTCCAATTGGGTCATCAATATCATCAGTACGTATTTCAGCATAGATATCGAAACACCATTCTGCAACATTATCTGTCAGCGCATCAACATTATGTTTTTTTTCCTCCAATTGTGCAACCCACTCCCATTCTGTCTCAGTTGGAAGTCGGAAAGACAAACCAGTAATGGAATCCAGCATATGTATAAAAACGAGACAATCCTCCCATGACACAGACTCAACAGGTCTGTCCTCGTCAACAACGGCAGAAGGATTATTTCCCATAACCAGTTTCCAAAGTTTTTGTGTTACTTCCGTCTTTGCAATAAAAAAAGGGGAGATTTTGCCATATTCCGTTTTTGCTCCGTCAATCTTTACCATCACCTGGTTTATGTTGCCGACAGAAAAAATGTAATTCTCCACATTTGAGAGAGGATCCTCTGGACTGAACACATGATATAATTTTATGCCACCGGCTAAAAGAGCGGGAATAAGAAGCAAAAAGATAAGCCACCTAGTGATACGTTTTTTTTTCTTATCCGTTATCGGCTTATTGATATCTACAACGGGGTCATCCTCTTCATCCACCACAATCCACGGTTCTTCCTGTATGACAATTGGTTGCTGAGAAGATTGCGGATTATCATCAAGTTGGTTGAGACAGGCTCTGATTTCGCCAATATTTTGCGGGCGTTCTGTATAGAGTGGTTTCATCATCCACATAACAAGCTTTCGCATCGATGGCGTAACATTCTCCGGGAATGAAAAGGCATCCTCCCCGTCAACCTGAATATCTTCGCTAAGTGGTGGACGTTTTCCTGTAAGCAAATGATAGGTGGTGGCTCCCAGTTCATAATAATCAGTCCACACTCCCCAACGTGACTTATTGCCACTGATTTGCTCGGATGGTGCATATCCCGGTGAATAAGCTATGATAGTAGTTGTATAGTTGTCTGTTGATTTGTCGTTTGTTTGCTGTTTACTTGTTCCGAAATCGATCAACTTGAACACACCTTCGTGGTTCATCATGATATTCGACGGCTTGATATCCATATGAAGAATTCCAGCGTCATGAACAACCTCGAGTGCATCAAGCATTTGTGACAGCACCTCCACCGTTTCATCTTGAGAAAATGTTCTGTTATTCTTTTCCATGATCTCAGTCAGCGTGTTGCCTTCAATCAGCTCCATCACATAGTAAACCGTGCCATTATCATCAAAAAGGTCGTACACTTGAACGATATGCTCACATTTTAATTCAGAGAGCCTGTGGGCTTCATCCTTAAACTTTCTTTTAAGACTTTCAAATTGCTTTGACTTTTCCGCATTACTGACACAAACCGTGAACGAGTCGCTATCACGTTGTGTGTCACCTTTCACGAAGAGTTCTTTTATAGCACACCTCGCATTCAGTTTCACATTGACAGCTTCATAAGTATTACCGAAACCGCCAGATGCTATTTGTCTGACAATTCTGTATTTACCGCCGTCTAAGACGGCTCCCACGTTCAATAAGTCTGAATTCAAATTCATAAAAAATGAAGTTAATTATTATCAGTGGTGTATATATCCCTTAATATATTGAGAGCATCAGCTATTGTTGGAACGTTATCAATACGTACAGCCCTTTTCTTCCCGTCTATCAGTTTACATTGCCTTGGATGTTGCGTCATGTAATGAAGCAGATTTCCGAATGGGCGACTTGCATAATAAGGGCTGTCAAGATTCTCGACAAGATATGCCACGAGCGTTTTTTTCTTAAGATATATTCTTCCCATTCCCAGCTTGCATGCAATCTTTTTAAGTGGCATAATTCTCAGGAGCTCTTCGCCCTCCGGTGTGACGCTACCAAATCGGTCGATAAGCCGTTCTTTATATTTTGCAAGTTCCTCTTCGTCCTTAACAGCATCCAACTCACGATAGAGGCTCATCCGCTCACTGCTACTTGGTATATACGTTTCGGAGAAATATGCCGGTATATCTGTTTCGATATTACATTCGTTTACAAAATCTATATCAAATTCAAGTTGTTTCTTCTCTGCTGCTTTCAGTGCATTCTCTTCGTTCTGTTTAGCCCACAGTCCCGCAAATTCTTCAGCTCTCAGTTCATTTACAGCCTCATTGAGTACCTTCTGATATGTCTCATATCCAAGGTCAGCAATAAATCCACTTTGTTCAGCTCCCAAAAGATTGCCGGCACCTCTGATGTCGAGGTCCTGCATTGCAATGTTAATACCAGAGCCCAGTTCGGAAAAACTTTCGATAGCACGCAGACGGCGGCGAGCATAATCAGGCAGAGCCGCCAATGGTGGCGCAAGTAGATAACAGAAAGCCTTTTTGTTTCCTCTACCGACTCTTCCCCTCATCTGATGCAGATCACTTAATCCATAGTTATGCGCAGAATTGATAATTATTGTATTAGCATTCGGCACATCGATTCCATTTTCTATGATAGTTGTAGAAAGCATCACATCGTATTCATAATTCATGAAATCGAGTACCATTTTTTCCAGATCTTTCGGTTCCATTCTTCCGTGTCCGACACAAACTCTGGCATCGGGCACATTACGTTCTATCATACGTTTCAGCTCAAGCAGGTTGCTGATCTTATTATTGACGAAGAAAACCTGTCCATTGCGGCTTAACTCAAAATTGACAGCCTCAGCCACGATTTGTGGTGAAAGCGTATGAATTTCTGTCTGAATAGGGTATCGATTAGGTGGAGGCGTATTGAGCACGCTGAGATCACGTGCCCCCATGAGTGAAAACTGTAGGGTTCGTGGAATCGGTGTAGCCGTCATCGTCAGTGTATCGACATTCACTTTCATCTGACGCAGTTTTTCCTTCACTCCCACTCCGAATTTCTGTTCTTCGTCGATGACCAACAGTCCAAGGTCTTTGAACTGTACGTCTTTTCCGATGAGTTTGTGAGTTCCGATGATGATGTCAATTTTACCACTTTTGAGATTATGAAGCAGTTCTTTCACTTCTTTTGGTGTACGGGCTCGTGTGAGGTAATCGACAGTAACCGGGAAATTTGCCAAGCGCTGTGAGAAGGTTCGGAAGTGCTGATATGCAAGAACGGTTGTCGGGACGAGAACTGCAGTCTGCTTTCCGTCTGCAGCCGCCTTGCATGCCGCTCTTACTGCTATTTCTGTCTTCCCGAATCCCACATCGCCACAAATAAGACGATCCATCGGGCGTTCGCTTTCCATATCCTGTTTGACATCTGCTGTAGCTTTCAACTGGTCCGGTGTATCTTCGTAGATGAAAGACGCCTCGAGCTCATGTTGCATATACGAATCAGCAGAAAAAGCAAACCCTTTCTCTTTCATTCGGTTTGCATAAAGTTTGATGAGATCGCGTGCAATGTCCTTCACCTTTGACTTAACACGTTCTTTCATCCTTTCCCATGCTCCAGTGCCCAAACGATTCACTCTCGGTGGTTCTCCTTCCTTTCCTTTATATTTGGACACCTTATGCAGAGAATGTATAGAAACATAGACAAAATCGTCGTTCTGATAAACAATTTTTATCATCTCTTGCATGACTCCGTCGAGCGGAACACGAATGAGTCCTGCGAACTGCCCTACTCCATGATCGATATGTACCACATAATCCCCAATCTGGAACTGTTGGATTTCCTTAAGAGTCAATGCCATCTTCCCCTTTCGGGCTTTTTCATTCTTAAGGCTGAACTTATGATACCTTTCAAAGATTTGGTGGTCAGTAAAAATGGCAGTCTTATTATCATGAAAAATAAATCCGTGGTGAATAGTCGCCTCGACGAAATGAATATTCTCAGATTTAATTATCTCGCCTTGGATTTCATCGGACACTAACAATTCCTTTAATCGAATTATTTGCTTCTCATTATCCGCCATGATGACAATTCTATAGTCATCGTTCAGTAGCCGAGCACACTCGTTTCTAAAAAGTGTGAAATTCTTATGGAATAAAGGCTGGGGTGATGTGTGGAGCTGAATTGTGGTAGAATGTTTTTCCTCTGTCAGCCGCTCAGAACGTTGTACAGATGAAAAGACGACTTGTTTCCTGCCATTGATTTGCTCTTTAAATTCTTTCGAATTAACTACTAACTTTTTAAAATTACTATCCGCCCATTTGGTGTCATCATCATCGTATTTATTCAGTGCCTTATCTTCTATATCTGCCTGCTTTGCAACACCCTCACGCACAATTTGCTCCACTTTAGCACAAACAAAATCCACATCTTTAGTGACAATCATGTAGTCTTCGCTCAAGAAATCGAGGATGGAGATATAACCATCCTGACTCTCAGAGAGTTCTGGAACAACTTGAACAGAATCGAATACTTGTTCAGAAAGTTGGGTCTGTACATCGAACGATCGTATACTATCCACATCATCTCCAAAAAAGTCGATTCGGAAAGGGATTTCTGATGCAAAGGAGTAGATATCGACAATGCTGCCTCTGATGGCAAACTGTCCTGGCTCATACACATAATCCACCTTTACAAACCCATGTTGTTCGAGCCAGAGTTCAAGATGTGAAAAGTCAAATCTCTGATCTTTTAAAATAGTGAGGGTGTTGTCATCCAGTTGTTTCTTAGAAAGAACTTTCTCTGCAACAGCGTCCGGATATGAAATGATGAAGATGGCGTCATCCTGATTAATCTTAGTCAGAGTGTCAGTCCGTAGAATCTCATTAGCGGCATCTTTCTGGTTGTACTTAATTGCTCTCCGATATGACGAAGGGAAAAAGAGTATTTTCTGGTCGCCAATCACCTGAATCAGATCATTATAAAAGTAACCAGCTTCCTCCTCATCGTCAAGAATAAAAAGAAAACGATTTTTATTCTTCGGATTTCCAAAAAGAGAGGCAAACAATAACGCTGTAGCTGAATTGTCAAGTCCTTCTAATATTATAGACTTAAAGCGAGGCTTCTTGAGAGCCTCGCTAATTCTTTTGGCGTTCTCATCAGACGCCATCCATTTAATCAGTTTTCTTATTTCCAAAATCGACAATTATTCCGTTAAAATTGAAATCAGCATGCAGTCTGACAGGCGCGCGCAAAAAGTCGGATAAAAAACACCGTGTCGGCATTAGGTCCAAATTCTTCTGAAATCATCATCACCTTCCTCTGGTCATTAACCGATTTACATGATTTCTTTTTCGATTTTGATACGTTTTTAACTGGTTCTTGAGATTGAGTAGTAGAATTTATCATAGGCAGGATGTATAAGTGAACTATCTACTCAATTAACGTACAAACATTCAAGTTATTATGCTTGAAGAGGATTTTTTTATAAAAAAATAAAAGTATTTCGCCTAATATGAATATGCATCATCACTCACAGTTGTTGACTGTGATTCCCGATTTGCCTGTTGTTCTACATTCTCGTTTTCGTTTTTGTTCTTCTTAGACTTTTTTGTTGACTTGAAAACTTTTCCGGAACCTACAGAACTGCCAATTGCTGACCCAGCCATCGAACCAGCAACAGATCCCGCAATACTGCCAAGTGGATTATTACTGATTTGACTACCAAGTACGCTACCCACAACAGAGCCCGCTGTACCTCCCACATAAGATCCTGTAGAGCCGCACCCAAGTAAAATGAATGAGGCTAAGGCAATAAATGAAATAAACAAATTCTTTTTCATAGTTTTAACAGTTTTGATTTTCATTGCAAAATTAATAAAAAAATTGAGAAAGCTCCAATTAAAAAAAATATTTTATTGATTTACCGCATAATTAATGATTATTTTTTGTATCTTCGCGGCGCAGCCGACAAACCCTGTGGGGGAGGCAGTGCAGATGCCAACCCAAAAATA
>CALFUF010000090.1 GCA_937916405.1 uncultured Prevotella sp. | reverse complement strand
CTTTCAGGTCGGTATGGTCGAGCAGGGTGATGACACGCAGCACTTGCTCATAGTACTCGTTATTCCCCAAGGCGGCACAATATGCCTCTAAGAAAGGTACGTATTTATGTTGGGCGAAGTCGCGGGAGAACTTATAGATATTGACTGTCTTATAGTATTTGTCGACATCGGCATAGTTGAACGCTTTTTTAGGTACGAAGTTCACGATATTGTTATCGGCATCAATTCGTACCATCGTACCGTCCATCCATGACTCGTATTTGGCAACGAGGGCAAGGTTGGGGTAGTTGTTGCCGATAATCATGTCAAACAGACGGTCGCTGAAGATGAGGTCGCTCTCAATCAGCAAGGTGTCATCCTCCTGCAACTGCTGTTTCACCATCGACAGAGAATAGATATTATTGGTCTTGTCGTAGATGGGGTTCTCAGCATATTCTATCCGCAGCAGACCATCATAGCGGTTGCCGATATACTCACGGAGTTCTTGTCCTTTATAGCCAACCACGAAGATGACACGCTGGAGCGAGAGTTTCGACAACTGTCCCAGCAAGCGGTCTATCAGTCGCACACCTAATACAGGGACCATACATTTCGTCTGGTCCTTTGTCAGTTCTCCGAGTCTGCGACCCATACCAGCCGCCAGGATAATCGCCTGCATGTCTTATTGCTTTTAGAATATTATTCTACCTGACTGTTGTCTTGAGGTTTCTCCTTGCCATGGACACTCTTCACCTTCATGCCGAGTTTGTTGGGGAGACAGGCGTTGAGAATGATACCCACGAGGGCAGAGAGAGCCAGTCCAGAGAAGTGGATAGGACCAATGTTCACATTATCCTCAGCACCATATTTCACACCAATGGCAATGACCAGGATCAAGGCTGCCACAAACACATTACGTGAGGAACTGAAATCTACACCCGCCTCCACCAGGTTGCGGACACCGACGGCTGATATCATACCATAGAGGATGAGACTGACACCACCAATGGTGGCGGCAGGCATCAGACCTATCAGACAGGCGAACTTGGGACAGAAGGACAGCAGTATTGCCAAGATGGCTGCCAGTCGGATGACGGCAGGGTCAAAGACCTTGGTGAGGTTCAGCACACCCGTGTTCTCACCGTATGTCGTGTTGGCTGGGGCTCCGAAGAGAGAGGCAAGTGCGGTGGCAAGACCGTCACCCATCAGGGTACGGTGCAGTCCGGGCTCCTTCAGGAAGTCTTTGCCTACAGTAGAGGAGATGGCGCACATGTCACCAATATGCTCCATGATGGTAGCAATGGCTATGGGCATGATGGCAATGATGGTGGATACAAGAAAACTGGTGTCCATGTGATCGAGGACAGCCAGCACAGTCTGTTCTCTGCTGAAGGGCAATCCGACCCATGCCGCTTCGTGTAATGGTGAGAAGTCTACCTCACCAGTCACCGCAGCCACGGTATAACTGACCAGCACACCAAGGAGGATGGGGATAATCTTGATGATGCCCTTACCCCATATACTGGTGCAGATAACAGTCAGGATGGCAACAAGTGCCAGTAGCCAGTTGGTGGTACAGTTGTGGATGGCACTACCCGACAGGACGAGTCCGATGGCAATGATCATTGGTCCTGTCACTACTGGTGGGAAGTAGCGCATGATCTTGTCGATGCCGAAAGTCTTGATGAAGCCAGCCATGATAAAATAACACATACCGGCAAAGAAGACACCAATGCACGCATAACTCAACGCCAAGGTCTCTGTCATACCTTGCTCGACACCCAGTGTCTTGACAGAGAGATAACCTCCGATGAAGGCAAACGAGGAACCAAGGAATGCGGGTACCTTCAATTTGGTGATGAGGTGGAACACCAAGGTTCCGATACCGGCAAACAACAGGGTCGTCGATACGGAGAGACCAGTGAGCACAGGCACCAGGATAGTGGCACCAAACATGGCGAAAAGGTGTTGCACACCTAAGATCGTGTACTTAGGCAGACCTAACTGCCTGGCATCTGTGATGCCTTCTTTGGGGGAAATTGTTATCATGGGGCGTTCTTTTTGTTTGTTCTTTATCCTACTTGACTTCCTGGCTTCACGTCTTTCGTCGTGGTCACTACGCTGAGGCTCTCGTCAAAGTCGACGGCGGAGAGAATCATACCCTGACTCTCGATACCCATCATCTGGCGGGGAGCAAAGTTGGCGACGAAGAGGATACGCTTGCCTACCAATGCGGAGGGGTTCTCATAGAAAGCGGCGATGCCACTGAGGATGGTACGGTCGGTACCAGTGCCGTCGTCAATGGTGAACTGCAAGAGTTTCTTGGATTTCTTCACCTTCTCGCAAGCCTTGATAAGACCTACACGGATATCGAGTTTCTCAAAGTCCTCGAAACTAACGGTGTCTTTGACAGGGGCAGCCTGATAAGCGGCAGCCATTCCCGAGCCTTGCTCGCCTACCCGTAGCCTTTCATTAGCCTTCTTCGTTGCCTCTAACTTGTCGAGTTGTTGCTGGATGCTCTCATCCTCGATCTTCTCGAAGAGCAGGCTGGGCTCTCCCAGTTGATGACCAGCCTTCAGCAAGTCGGTACTACCCAGCTGTTCCCAATCGAAACGCTCTAAGTTCAGCATCTCACGGAGTTTCTGACTGCTGAAGGGCAGGAACGGCTCGAAGGCGATGGCAAGGTTAGCCACCAGTTGCAAGGAGATATTCAGGATGGTCTCCACACGCTTCATGTCTGTCTTTGCCACCTTCCAGGGCTCACAGTCGGTGATGTACTTATTACCGATACGGGCAAGGTTCATCGCCTCTTTCTGTGCCTCACGGAACTTAAACTGGTCGAGCAGTTTCTCCACGCGGCTCTTGACATCCTTGAACTCCTCCAGTGCGGTTTTGTCGACATCAGTCAGTTCACCACAGGCAGGAACGACACCGTTCCAGTATTTCTTCGTGAGTTGCAGGGCACGGTTGACAAAGTTACCGTAGATGGCAACCAACTCGTTGTTGTTACGGTCTTGGAAATCCTTCCAAGTGAAGTTGTTGTCTTTGGTCTCTGGGGCATTTGCCGTCAGCACATAACGCAGTACGTCCTGCTTGCCGGGCATGTCAACAAGGTATTCGTGCAACCAGACAGCCCAGTTGCGAGAGGTCGATATCTTGTCGTTCTCCAAGTTAAGGAACTCGTTGGCGGGTACGTTGTCGGGCATGATATACTTGCCGTGCGCCTTCATCATCACAGGGAAGATGATACAGTGGAACACGATATTGTCTTTTCCTATGAAATGGACTAATCGGGTGTCCTCGTCCTGCCACCACTTCTGCCAGGAACCCCATCTCTCAGGCTCTTTCTCACAGAGTTCCTTGGTATTGCTGACATATCCGATAGGGGCGTCAAACCATACATAGAGCACTTTGCCGTCGGCTCCCTCGATGGGTACGGGAATACCCCAGTCGAGGTCACGGGTCATGGCACGGGGCTGTAAGTCCATGTCCAACCAGGACTTACACTGTCCATAGACATTCGGACGCCATTCCTTGTGCTCCTCCAGAATCCATTGCTTCAACCAGTCCTGATACTCATTCAGGGGCAGGTACCAGTTCTTGGTCTCCTTCAAAACGGGAGTAGAGCCACTGATGGTCGACTTGGGGTTGATGAGTTCCGTAGGACTCAGGTCACGACCGCATTTCTCACACTGGTCACCATAGGCTCCCTCGTTATGGCAATGGGGGCACTCGCCCGTCACATAACGGTCGGCAAGGAACTGCTTCGCCTCCTCGTCATAGAGTTGTGCTGTCGTCTCCTCCACCAGCTTCCCCTCGTCGTAGAGCTTGCGGAACCACTCGGCGGCAAACTTGTGATGGGTCTCTGAGGTGGTACGACTATAGATGTCGAACGAGATACCGAACTCCTTGAAGGAGTCCTTGATCATCTTATGATAACGGTCCACCACATCCTGTGGGGTAATGCCCTCCTTGCGGGCTCTTACCGTGATGGGCACACCATGCTCGTCACTACCACCGATAAACAGGATCTCTTTTTTCTTCAGTCTCAGATAACGTACGTAGATATCGGCTGGAACATACACACCAGCCAGGTGACCGATATGCACACCACCATTGGCATAGGGTAGTGCGGCAGTCACCGTCGTTCTCTTAAAATTCTTTTCTGCCATTCTTTCCTTATTAATTTTTATATATTTGGGTGCAAAGGTACGAAATTATTGAGAAATTTTGTAATTTTGCGCCATGAAAATGAAAATCATACAGAATATCAGTCGCTGGCTGGCGGCAAATGCGTCGCTCACAGTCATCGCCGTCGCTGTGTTTACCTTCTTCGTACCTGATGCTTTCAACTGGGTGCGTGGCAATACCCAGACCGTCATCTTGGGTATTATCATGCTGACGATGGGACTCACACTGACGACTCAGGACTTCCGCATCCTTGCGCATCGTCCGCTGGACATCTTCATTGGTGCCTGTGCGCAGTTCCTGATCATGCCGTGTGTCGCCTATCTGCTGGTTCATGTGTTCCACTTAGAGCCAGCCCTTGCCTTGGGAATCCTGTTGGTAGGTTGCTGCCCCGGTGGTGTGTCGAGCAATATCATGTCGTATCTCTGTCATGGTGATGTCGCTTTCTCAGTGGGCATGACGTGTGCTTCCACACTGCTTGCTCCAGTGATGACTCCGTTACTCATGGAACTGACGGCAGGGGAGATTATAGAGATTGATGCTATCGGCATGTTCCTGAATATCCTGATAGTGACGATTATTCCCGTTGGAATCGGTTGTTTTTTGAACTATACCTATTCCAAGAAAGAGGTGTTCCCCACCATCCAGTCGTTGATGCCGGGACTGAGTGTGACGTGTCTTGCCTGTATCGTGGGTGGAGTCATCTCTACTGTTCACGACGACTTGGTGGCTCGTGGATTCCTGCTCTTCATATGGACCTTCGGCGTGGTGTTCTGTCATAACACCTTAGGTTATCTGTTGGGATGGATGTCAGGACGACTGGCTGGTTTCAACGAGGCGAAGAAGCGTACCATCTCTATTGAGGTGGGTATGCAGAACGCAGGACTTGCCACCGTCCTTGCCGGTACCTTCTTCGCAGCCCAGCCTCTTGCTGTCCTGCCTTGTGCCATCTCCTGTGCTTGGCATAGCATCAGTGGTACGATCTTAGCAGGACTTTTCTTACAATTTGACAAGCGGAAATCAAAAAAGTGATAATGAAGGAGAAAGAAGAGAAATACAGGTTGCTGACGGCACAAATCCAGTCTCTCATCGAGGGTGAGACCGATCGTGTCTCTGTGATGGCGAATATCAGTGCGGCAATCCAAGAGGAGATGGGCTTTTTCTGGACTGGCTTCTATGTGGTCCATGGTGATGAGTTACGCTTGGGACCTTTCCATGGCAGTGTCGCTTGTATGCATATTCCCTATGGACGTGGGGTCTGTGGTACGGCATGGCAGCGCAGGACAACTGTCGTTGTCCCTGATGTGGAGGAGTTCCCTGGTCATATCGCCTGCAGCAGTCTCTCCCGTTCCGAGATTGTCGTCCCTGTCTTTAACGCCAAGAATGAAGTGGTGGCAGTCCTCGACATCGACAGTCGCGACCTCCATACTTTCGATGATGTCGACCAGAAGTGGCTGGAGGAAATCGTGAAGTCCCTTGCCCATTTATTTTAAAATCCACCGAATGATGAATATGTAAGAGATTTTTTTGTATCTTTGTAGGCAATATATGCTCGTTACTGCTGTGTTAATATATAATGATAGAGAAATGAAAAAAGAGCAAATAAGGAAACTACTCGATGTGCTCAATGAATATGAGTCATTGGGAATCGCAAATCAGATAGATTACAAGAAATTCTATCTGTATTCCCTTGTTACCCATTCTACAGCCATTGAGGGCAGCACAGTTACAGAGATTGAAAACCAGTTGCTTTTTGATGAGGGCATCACAGCAAAGGGACGTAGCCTGCAAGAGCAGATGATGAATCTCGATTTGAAAGCGGCATACGAGCAATCTATGCGATTGGCACGTCAGCATGAGGATTTTTCTGTGGAAATGCTCAAAGGTCTTTCTGCTCTTGTCATGAAGAATACTGGTGTCTCTTATAACACGGCACAAGGTACTTTCGACACCTCAAAAGGTGACCTTCGCTTGGTAGGTGTAACGGCAGGCGTTGGTGGACGCTCATACATGAATTATCAGAAAGTGCCAGCCAAGTTGGAAGAGTTCTGTAAGCAACTTAATCAGCAAAGGATTGAACTATTAAACCTTGATGACACGATTGCCAAATATCTAATGAGTTTTGATGCTCATTACCAATTGGTGACCATTCATCCTTGGGTGGATGGCAATGGGCGTATGTCTCGCCTTGTCATGAACCATCTGCAATACGAGTTCGGATTAACACCAGTGAAAATTGTCAAGGAGGATAAAGCCGAATATATTCAGGCATTGGTTGACTCCCGAGAACAGGAATCACTCGAACCTTTCCGCGAGTTTATGACAGAAGAGCACATCCGAAACATCAATAAGGAGATAGAAGCATATAAAAAATCATTAGAAGATGACCCGATAGAAGCCACTTTTGACCCGATAAAATCATTTTCTGACCCGATAAAAGAGCGGATTTATCAAGCCGTCCAACAGGATGGTACTCTCAATTATGCAGAATACGCTGCTATCGTGGGAGTCTCAGAAGCAACAGTGAAGCGTCGTCTCGGAGAGTTGAAAAAAGAAGGGGCTATCATTCGAGTAGGAAGTAATAAGACTGGACGTTGGGAAATCAGCAACAGCGTTGCCACAATTCGTTTACCACAGTACTGACGGTGTATGTCCCCTTATATTCTTTGTCCGGATCAACATTCGGAGCGCCTTTTTTGTTCAGTACTAAACTTCCGTCATTTCTGAAAATCAATGTCGCGGGATTTCGATTGATAAACTCAGATGTGCATCCTGAGATGATGCGCCCGTCTATATTTGCGGAAAGTTCACTGATGTCGTCGCACATAAAATCCCCGTCATGTTCCCATGTCCCGATGATGTGCTGCTTGATGTCCGCCACCTGCTTTTCCTCCATGCTCATATTCTCACTCTCTTCTTTTGAGCACCCAGCGAGCGTCATACCCATAACGAGTACAAGGGTTATCAAAATGTTTGTCTTCACTGTTTCAATATATTTTGCATAATTGGCATTCAAAACTGAAACCTCCAAACAAAAACAAACAAAAAATCGGGATGCCCCATCACGAGGCATT
>CALFUF010000089.1 GCA_937916405.1 uncultured Prevotella sp. | reverse complement strand
TCAGGATAGCACCCTGGATAGAAGCACCAACGGCAACCACCTCATCAGGGTTCACACCCTTAGAAGGCTCCTTACCGAAGTAGTTCTTCACGAGTTCCTGAACAGCAGGGATACGGCTTGAGCCACCTACGAGGATGACCTCATCGATATCTGAAGTATTCAGTTTAGCATCTGCGATTGCCTTCTGGCAAGGAGCCAGACAAGCCTGGATAAGTCCGTGTGCCAGTTGCTCGAACTTCGCACGTGTTAAGGTCTTCACCAAGTGCTTGGGTACACCACCTACCGGCATGATATACGGCAGGTTGATCTCCGTAGACGTAGAACTTGACAACTCAATCTTCGCCTTCTCAGCAGCCTCCTTCAGACGCTGCATAGCCATCGGGTCAGCCTTCAAGTCAGCACCCTCGTCGTTCTTGAACTCCTCAACGAGCCAGTCGATGATTACCTGATCGAAGTCATCACCACCCAGGTGCGTGTCACCATTGGTAGAGAGCACCTCGAAGACACCGCCGCCAAACTCCAGGATAGAGATATCGAACGTACCACCACCAAGGTCGAAGACTGCGATCTTCATATCCTTGTTAGCCTTGTCGACACCATAGGCAAGGGCGGCTGCCGTAGGCTCGTTGACGATACGACGCACGTTCAGACCTGCGATCTGTCCAGCCTCCTTGGTAGCCTGACGCTGAGAGTCAGAGAAGTAGGCAGGTACGGTGATGACAGCGTCAGTCACCTCCTGTCCGAGGTAATCCTCGGCAGTTTTCTTCATCTTCTGCAGCACCATAGCGGAAATCTCCTGTGGTGTGTACTTACGACCATCGATGTCCACACGAGGATAGCCGCCCTCGTTGACTACATTATAAGGTACGCGAGAGATCTCTTTCTCTGTCTGCTGCCAGTTCTCACCCATGAAACGCTTGATGCTGTACACCGTGTTCTTGGGGTTCGTGATCGCCTGACGCTTGGCAGGATCGCCAATCTTACGCTCACCATTCTCCACGAAGCCCACTACAGAAGGTGTAGTACGCTTTCCCTCGCTGTTAGCGATGACTACCGGCTCGTTGCCCTCGAAAACGGCAACGCAACTGTTAGTTGTTCCTAAGTCAATTCCAATAATTTTTCCCATAATCGTATTTTTTTATTTATTAATATGCATGAAATGTCACTGATTTTATAGCAAAGCACATGCCAAAAATAAAAAAATTCAATAAAAATGACTGATTGTCACGACATTTTGGCACAAGTATCAAAAATTATTTCTATCTTTGCAACGTATTACGTAATAACAAAGAACTGATATATCTATGAAAAAACTGATGATTATAGCAGGTCTGGTCCTTGCAGCAACCACTGCGACGGCTCAGAATGCTGACTCTTACATCGTCAAGACAAAGGGAGTGAAGAAGACGGAGGCAAAGGCTGCCAAAGAGTCGTCTACTAAGAAGGAAGAGACTACCGGCACTGACTTCGTCAGCCAGAACTTCCCTTTCTACAGTCTGTGTGACTGGCAAGACGGCATGAGGTTTATGGTACTGCCTGAGAAATACGATTTGGTTGTCAACACCTTCCGTGACGCTGGTACTGGCAAGGAGGTGCCCAGTGGCAGACTGCGCCGTAAGATAATGGTATACAACAACCACACAGTAGGTGCCAACGGTCGTGCCAGAATGAACTTCACCTGTCAGGAAGACAACAAGAGATACTATTTCGAACTTCCCAACGGTGAGTTTGACGACTATTGCTACAGCAAGGCGGGCGTTCCTACCCTCGCCTATCTGGGTGATGTGGACATCGCCCGTGAGAAACTGATGGGACAATCGCTGGTGACGCGTACTACCGACTACCGTGTAGACACCGACTATGAGAGCGACAGTTACGAGGAGGTGAAGGTCGAGAAGAACATGGAGGTGAAGGTCATCGCCGTGGGTGTGGGCACCCGCTCCTTCCCGGTGAAGATCATCGTTGCCGACAAGAAAGGCAATGAGTTCTACCAGAATGTCGCCATCAGCAAGACCAACTGCGGCATGCGTGACGACGAGTTTATCGTGGATAACCTGAAGTTCACGTTCTACGGCTCCTTCGACCTGATGTCTGGAGAGACCCAGGTTTCAAGCGACTATGCGCAGTATATGGGTAAGACCATCTACACGAAATATGCCACCAGCATGACTACCAAGGGTGGTGGTAAGGACAACCGTGTCGTGAAAGTACCTAAGCTGATGGCATTCCGTATAGAGGGTATGGCACCAGTCCGCAACAGCAATTATGTCACTTTGACACTGACAGAGACAGAGACTGGTCGTACCTACGCTAAGGATGTCACCTTCGTCAATGAGAGTGTCGTGGGTGATATCGACGGACAGCAGGAAGACTACTTCGGTTATCTGTTCGGCTTCGGCGAGGGTAAGTTAAGAAATACCAACGCCGCCACCCGTACCATGATCCGCGAGGGACGTGTCGGAATGGGTATGACAGAGGAAGAGGTAGAGATGGCTGTCGGTGAGCCTGACAGTAAGGCAGACATCAACGACGGACGCTACGAGTGGACTTACAAGCGCACCAAGAGTTGGCTGATCGTACAGTTCAGCAAGAGCGGTAAGGTAGTAGGCATCCGAACCCCACGCAGAAATACCAACAGTAAATAGAGGCAACAAAAAAGCGGAGATTTGAAAGTCTCCGCTTTTTTATCGGCTATTCCTTATTATGCCTTATCGGCAATAGCCTGCATGATCTTAGCCTCCAGTTCCTCGCACAGTTCGGGATTATCCTTCAGCAACTGCTTCGTACCGTCACGACCCTGAGCCAGTTTGGCACCCTCGTAAGAGAACCACGAACCGCTCTTCTGGATGATGCCGTGCTCCACGCCGAGGTCTACAATCTCGCCAATCTTAGAGATGCCCTCACCGAAGGTGATCTCAAACTCCGCCTTACGGAAAGGAGGAGCCACCTTGTTCTTCACCACCTTGACACGCACCTGGTTGCCGATTACCTGATCGCCATCCTTGATAGCGGTCACACGACGGATGTCCAGACGTACAGAGGCATAGAACTTCAGGGCATTACCACCCGTCGTCGTCTCTGGGTTGCCGAACATCACACCAATCTTCTCACGCAACTGGTTGATGAAGATGCAGGTGGTGTTCGTCTTGGAGATCGTCGCCGTCAGTTTACGCAGTGCCTGACTCATCAAGCGGGCATGCAGACCGACTGCCGAGTCGCCCATATCACCCTCTATCTCCTTCTTAGGAGTCAGCGCGGCAACAGAGTCGACGACCAGGATATCAATAGCGCTGGAGCGTATCAACTGGTCGGCAATCTCCAGTGCCTGCTCTCCGTTGTCGGGTTGTGAGATATACAGGTTCTCGATATCCACACCCAGTTTCTGGGCATAGAAACGGTCGAAGGCATGCTCCGCGTCGATGAACGCGGCGATGCCACCTGCCTTCTGAGCCTCAGCGATGGCATGGATGGCAAGTGTCGTCTTACCAGATGACTCGGGACCATAGATCTCGATGATACGTCCTTTGGGATATCCTCCCACTCCAAGTGCGGCATTCAGTCCGATACTTCCTGTGGGAATTACCTCCACATTCTCCGTCTGCTCGTCACCCATTCGCATGATGCTGCCTTTACCGAAGTCTTTCTCTATCTTCGACATGGCGGCTTGCAGTGCTTTCATCTTCTCCTGCTGAGGGCTCATGGCTGCGCCCTCTTCCAATTCTTTTTTTGCCATAGTTGTTATGTTTAGTTTTTTCGATATTACGATATAACGAGATTGCGAATTAAAGTTCGAGGTCGCCATCGTGGATCTCGTGCCAGGGCAGTCCCTGCTTGTTGAGTTGCTCCATGAAGGGATCGGGGTCGAACTCCTCGACATTATGCACACCAGGTTTCTTCCAGAGCCCCTTGCAGAACATCATGGCACCGATCATTGCAGGAACACCGGTTGTATAACTGACACCCTGCATCCCTGTCTCCTCATAAGCGGCACGATGCGAGCAGTTGTTATAGACATAATAGGTATGCTCCTTGCCATCCTTGCCGATGCCACGGATGCGACAACCGATAGAGGTCTCGCCCTCGTAGTTCTCACCCAAATCCTGCGGGTTAGGCAATACTGCCTTGAGGAACTGCAGCGGCACTATCTTCACCTTCGCCGTACCACTTCCATCAGCAAGCGGAGCCTCATACTCCACCTCGTCAATACGACTCATGCCGATGTTCTGAATCACCTCCAAGTGCTTCAGATACTGCTGTCCGAAAGTCATCCAGAAGCGTGCCCGCTTGATGGTCGGGTAATTGATGACAAGACTCTCTATCTCCTCGTGGTGGAGCAAGTAACTGTCACGTGGTCCTATATTCGGATAGGTCAGGTCCTTGTGGATCTCCAGCGGCTCCGTCTCCACCCATTTCCCGTTCTCCCAGTAGAGTCCCTTCTGGGTTATCTCACGGATATTGATCTCCGGATTGAAATTAGTGGCGAAAGCCTTATGGTGGTCGCCAGCGTTACAATCGACGATGTCCAGATACTCTATTGCATCGAAATGGTGCTTCGCCGCATAGGCGGTATAGATACTCGTCACACCTGGGTCGAAGCCACAACCCAGAATCGCCGTCAGTCCCGCCTCCTCGAACTTCTCACGATAAGCCCACTGCCATGAATACTCGAAATGCGCCTCATCCTTCGGCTCATAGTTTGCCGTGTCGAGATAACTGCACCCACAGGCAAGACAAGCCTCCATGATGGTCAAGTCCTGATACGGCAGGGCGAGGTTGATGACCAGTTCCGGCTTGTAACTATTGAACAAGGTCTTCAACTGTTCCACATCATCCGCATCCACCTGTGCTGTCTGGATGGGCAGGGTATACCCTTTCTGATGAATAGCCTCCACGATTGCGTCACATTTCGCCTTGCGACGAGAGGCAATCATGAACTCTGTAAACACATCCGCATTCTGAGCAATCTTAAATGCTGCTACGGTAGCGACGCCACCAGCGCCGATCATCAATACTCTTGCCATAATATTCTTTCGTTTTATAATTTTTCTTTTATCTCATCCCCACTGATGCCCATCGCCACCATCAGGGAATAACCCAGGATCTGCTGCTGGAAGCGACCGCCAGGCATTGGCTGCATGGCAAACAAGGTGATATGCTTCTCGTCATCCTCCAGACGGTTGAGCAACGTGCGTACCTTATTATATAATGGCGCATTCTCCGCATTGGGAATGACCATCACCCGTTTCACCTCTTTCTGGGAGGTAATCAGATGGAGGGCGTCTACATAGAAGTCGTCAGAGTCGACAATCTCCTCTTCGATAGGATAGGCATCGAAGAGGAACTCTCCGACATGGTCTTTGAAAGCCCTGTCTTTCAACTCGTCGGCAAAGTCAGACGGCTCTATATTATCCAACTGCGACTTGTCCTTCGAGTGGATAAGCACCACCTGCGTCTCGTTCTTACCAGGAGTAAGCCCGCCGTCAAGTGCCACACAGTCTACCCACAACGACATATCCGCAGGGGGAATAGGTCTGCCTAACATGCGTTCAAAATTAACAATCAGGTTAAACGCAACACTGTCAACATAGTCTGCGTCAACAAGTATCACGTTTTCCTTCCATTTCCCCTGATTCTGTACTTCCTCTGTCATAGGGTACAAAGGTACGAATAAGTGAGAAGAAAAAACAACTTTTACGGGTAAAAAGTGTTAAAGGGACAAAACATCATAGAATGCAATTTTTTTTGAATTCTCTTTGTCTATTCGAAATTTTATACTATCTTTGTCGGAAGAACAATCAATCTATAAAAATATGATAGACGTAAAACAAACATTAGCCTCGGCTGAAGAGCGTATGGAGATGGCAGCGATGTTCTTGGAAGAAGAACTGAGCCGTGTTCGTGCTGGTCGTGCCAACGTAGCCATCCTCGATGGTGTTCGTGTAGAGTCTTACGGTTCGAAGGTGCCTTTGAACCAAGTTGCCAACATCTCAACTCCCGATGCCCGTACCATCGCCATCAAGCCTTGGGACAAGAAGCAGATTCGTGACATCGAGAAGGCGATCATGGATTCTGATGTGGGTATCACACCAGAGAATAACGGTGAGATCATCCGCTTGGGTATTCCTCAGCCTACCGAGGAGCGTCGTCGTGACTTGGTGAAGCAGTGCAACAAGATTGCGGAGAAGGCAAAGGTGGAGGTGCGTAACGTACGTGGCGACATCAAGGACAAGTTGAAGAAGGCTATCAAGGACGGTCTTTCTGAGGACAACGAGAAGGATGCCGAACTCGAGTTGCAGAAGATTCATGACAAGTTCATCAAGAAACTTGATGAGTTGATGGAGGCGAAGAACAAAGAGATCATGACGGTGTAACCTGTGAAAGGACTCGTCATTAAGAATACTGGCAGTTGGTACACCGTCCTGACGGACGATGGGTCAACTGTCGATTGTAAGATAAAGGGTAATTTCCGGTTGCGTGGCATTCGGAGCACGAACCCAGTGGCGGTGGGCGACCGGGTAGAACTTTCCTCCCCCTCGGCAGGGGGAGGTCAGGAGGGGGTCTGTTTTATCACCGAGATAGAGGACCGTCGTAACTACATCATCCGCAAGAGCATCAACCTGTCGAAACAGAGTCATATCATAGCGGCGAATGTCGATCAGGCGCTCTTGGTGGTAACGGTGGTCAAACCCGAGACATCGACGACGTTTATCGACCGCTTCCTTGCCTCCGCAGAGGCTTATCGTGTTCCCGTCATCCTCGTCTTCAACAAGACCGACTTGCTCGATGAAGAGGAGCGCCATTATCAGGAGATGATGATGAACCTCTATGAGTCGATAGGCTATGAGTGTCATGCCATCTCCGCACTTGACGGAAGGGGTGTTGACGCGCTGAAAGAGCGACTGGCAGGGAAGATTTCCCTGTTGAGCGGCAATAGTGGTGTGGGGAAGTCGACCTTGATAAACTGTATATTACCCCATGCCAACCTGCGGACGGCAGAGATTAGTGATGCCCACCATACGGGGATGCATACCACCACCTTCTCGGAGATGATTCCGCTAACCGCCTCTTCTTGGCTTATCGACACCCCGGGCATCAAGGGCTTTGGCACTTTTGACATGGAGCGCGAGGAACTGACGAGTTATTTCAAGGAGATCTTTGAGTTCTCCAAACAGTGCCGCTTCTCCGATTGCAGCCATACCCATGAGCCAGGTTGTGCGGTACTCAAGGCTGTGGAGGACCATTATATCGCACAGAGCCGTTATCAGTCGTATCTCTCCATGTTGGAGGATAAGGACGAGAACAAATATCGCGAGGCTTTTTGAGTCTCGCGATATTCTTTTATCCTATCGTAATCGTATACTTACTCATGAACGAGGCACCTGGCTGCAGGTGGTTCATCAACGGCTTGTCCTTGAACTCGCCTTGCCACCCTCTTGGGTCGCCGATACCAAACCACGGCTCGATACATACGAAGGGGGCATGCTTGTCGAATGGACTCCAGAAAGCGCAGACGGGTGTCTTATAGTCGACCGTCACGGCAGGCTCGCCATTGGTATCCATCAGCATCGCACGACGGGTCTGGCTCTTATGGATCTTCACGCTGTCGTTACGCCAGAAATTGTTGTTGAACTCGATGATACCCATATCAGCCTCCACAGGGACATCCACCATGTCATGTGAGCCGTCAGCATAACTTCTCAGTCCGTCCAGCGGCTCCTCGTTATCGAGTTTGATGATGCCCTCGGTCTTGCCGCCAGGGATGTTGAAGGCGGGGTGTCCGCCAATCTGGAAGTGAATCTCCTGCGTGTCAGTATTTTCCACATGCCAGATGACATGAACCTTATTGCCCTCCAGCCGATAGGTGATGGCGAGGTTGAAGTGATAAGGATATACCTTGAGAGTCTCCTCCGACTCATGGAGGGCGAAGGTTACTTTCTCTGGTGTCTGCGAGATCAGGGTGAAGTCACAGTCACGGGCAAAGCCATGACGGGGCAGGTGGTATTCCTTGCCGTCCACAACATACGTCTCGTCGTTCACGCTGCATACAATAGGGAAGAGGATGGGGGAGTGACGACCCCAGAACTTCGGGTCAGCCTGCCACAGATACTCTCTACCGCTTTCGTCTTGTATACTCTGGAGTTCCGCTCCTTTCTCTGCTACCTTGATGGTCAGCATCTCGTTTTTCAGTTCTATCTCTTTCATCGTATGAGGATTTAATGTTGCAAAGATAATAAAAATTCTCAATTATTTTGTACCTTTGCAGCATGAATTTGCAAGATAGTCGTATCGCCGTACTGCTTTCGGGTGGTGTTGACAGTTCTGTGGTGCTCTATGAGTTAGTGCGACAGGGCTTGCGTCCCGATTGCTTCTATATCAAGATAGGACCTGATCAGGACGAGGAGTGGGACTGCTCCTCGGAGGAGGACTTGGAGATGGCTACCGCCGTTAGCCATAAGTATGGCTGTAAGTTGGAGGTCGTCGACTGCCATAGGGAGTATTGGGACCAGGTGACCGCCTATACGATGGATAAGGTGCGTGCAGGACTCACACCCAATCCTGACGTGATGTGTAACCGTCTGATAAAGTTTGGTGCCTTCGACGAGAAGCGGGGACATGACTACGACCTCATCGCCACAGGACATTACGCCCAGACGGAGATAGACGAGCAAGGTGGTAAGTGGCTCTGCACCAGTCCTGACCCCGTGAAGGACCAGACCGATTTCCTTGCCCAGATCTACGACTGGCAACTTCAGAAAGCACTCTTCCCCATCGGACACATGATGAAGGAGGAGGTGCGCGAGATCGCGGAGCGGGAACATTTGGTGAATGCCAAGCGCAAGGACTCGCAGGGCATCTGTTTTTTAGGGAAAATCAACTATAATGACTATATCCGTCGTTTCTTGGGGGAGCAGCCTGGGGATGTGCTGGAACTTGAGACAGGAAAGAAGATAGGACAGCACAAAGGCTTATGGTTCCATACCATCGGACAGCGTCACGGACTGGGGTTTGGTGGTGGTCCATGGTTTGTAGTGAAGAAGGACATGGAGCAAAACATCCTGTATGTCAGCAAGGGCTACGACCCGCAGACAGCCTATAAGCAGGAGTTCTTGTTCAAGGACTTCCATAGCCTGATACCTGGTAGTGGTTCCCTTCTCTCTTATCCCACAGTTACGTTTAAGATTCGTCACACTCCAGAATTCCATCAGGCGAAGTTGGAGACTTTGGAAAACGGTATTTATCAGGTCTGTTCTGATACGCCTATCCATGGGGTGGCGCCAGGACAGTTCTGTGTGCTCTATGACGAGACGCATCACCGATGCTTGGGATCGGGGGAAATTTCCCAATAACTTTCTTTACTTATTGAAAATAATTTTCCTGTCTTTTGCGGGATGTTTCAGAAATAATGAGTATCTTTGCAACATCGGTAATCAAAAGAAGACGACTATGGCACTGAATCTGAACAAGAATCTGAAACTGTACTACTCCATCAAGGAGGTGGCAGAGATGTTTGGCGTGAATGAGAGTACGCTACGCTATTGGGAGACGGAGTTCCCTTATCTGAAGCCGAAGACGAGTGGTCCGGCAAAGATTCGCCAGTATCAGCAGAAGGATATCGACCAGATTAAGTTGATCCATAACCTGGTGAAGGTGCGTGGCTTCAAACTCGCCGCCGCCAAGCGCATCATCAGTGCGAATCGTGATGGTGCCAACAAACGTGCGGAAGTGCTCACGAAACTGATTGACGTTCGTGAGCAACTACAAGCGTTGAAGAAACAAATGGATTTTCTTCAGTAACCTAATTTCATCCTGTGTTTGAGCATTCTGCCAATCTTATTGAGAGGCATCATCTTCTGCATGGTGCTGCGTATGGGTTGTACGTCGTAAAGCAACATGAGCAGGAAGGTGAATCCTCCTATCAGGCACATGATACCGAACATCTCTTTCACAGCCACCATGATGACTCCTTGCATATCGGGGTGAATACCTCGGTTCAGGGTGTCTGCTATCTGATGACGAAGTCCGTAGTTATAGATTCCAGAGCACATTGACTCTCCGACACCGTTGCGGATAAAGCCACTGACGGTCAAAGCGTGGAAGAAGGTGGGGAAAGCGATAAGTTCTTTCAGATAGAGTGTCATTGTGGAGAAGAAAATGGCATAGCCGAAGGTACGCAGGACAGTGGGTAGCCATAACCGCTCAATGTTCAGAACGGGCGACACATAGAAATACATCATTACCTGATACATCAGCAGACAGAAGAAACCGACGGTCAGCAGACGGGTGTATTTCTGATGTAGCGGACGATGCCAGAAGATCGTGAAGGCGGCACCAAGGGCATAGCCGAAGAACTCGAAGATATAAAGTTGACTCGTGGTGGTGAATCCCCAATGGAGAATGCCACCAGTCAGTGTATTCTGTAATGCATGGGGTGTGGCGTTCATCACCTCGGCAACGAAGAACATACCTAAAATAGGTATCAGACGGGCATGGGGCCATACTTTCGGGTCGATATAGGGATGACGGATGTGCAGCATTCGTCCGACGCAGACAGCAAGGGTGATGGGTAATGCCACTAAAACGGCACGCCAGAGGGGTGCGTCCCACCAGTTATAATACTCTCCATAGGTGAACAACCAGATAATCTCCAGCATCACAGCCGACCATAGGATACAGCCGAGCCAGTCAAGGGAAACGAGAGGTAACGGTTTCATGAATCGCCATGGGTGGGTACAGGAGTAAATCACCAAGACCACGATAAGCATCAGTGCCACCATGAACCAGTGCATCATCTGCCAGGAGTCAAAGGCGATGGTCAGTTGCTGGCAGATCCAGTTACTTGCCGGCATCGCCGCTAATATAATAATGTATATGGTCGGCAAGAAGACACCGAAGTCCTGTTTAGGGGAAATCCATAGGCGGATATTCGAGAAACACTCAAACGTACCACATAGTTTGAGGAATCCTGCGATGTAGGAGATGGCACAGAGTGCGGGTAGCGATGTCACATAAAGACAAAGGATGTTACAAACAGCGATGATCAGTGCCGCATTGATTAATAACTGCCGGTTGGTGAAGCGCAGTTTATAACGGAAGAGAAATGGGAAGGGCATATTGACACCCACAACCCCAAACATCGCTATCAACTGGATGTCCTCACGCATCATCGAGGTGGCACCCATCATGTGCTGCAGGTTGGCGAAATAGACACCGCCAGACAACTGAAAGAAGAATGCGAAGAGCAGGTAGATCCAAGGACGGATGCCCTCAGGCACCCAGTCGTTGAACATCGGCATGGCAAACTTCTGATTATTCCAATCTGCCATCAATACCTCACTTCTGTTTCTACGTTCAGTCCTGCAAGCAAGCGTGCCACATCCTCAACCCTGTTGTCACTAGTCAGTTTGATACGTACAGGGACACGCTGCTCTACCTTCACGAAATTGCCAGTCGCATTATCAACAGGGATAGGGGAGAACGCACTGCCAGTACCAGCGGCAATAGCCTCTACCTCTCCCTTGAAGGTTACGTTGGGGATGGCATCCGCACAGAACTCCACCAGGTTGCCTACCTTGATGTGTCTCATCTGAGTTTCCCGATAGTTAGCGACAACCCATATCTGATGGTCGTCAACGATGCGGGCAAGTTGCTGTCCTGGTTGTACCAACTGTCCTACTTGGATATCCTTTCGTCCCATCACCCCATCGCAAGTGGCTACGATGACCGTATAGGAGAGATTCAGTCGGGCAAGATTGACGGCAGCCTCTGCGACAGAGGTGCCTGCATGGGTCTGGTGAAGGCGTTGAGCCTGCTCGCTCTGTACCAAGGCAGTAGACTGTTTCTGACTATTCGCCTGTTGGTAACGAGCCTGTGCCGCCTCATAACGTGCCTTGGCATTGTCATATTGCTGACGGGTCACAGCGTCTTTCTTTAGCAGGGTGGCGTAACGGTCAAAGTCCGCTTTCGCATTCTCCATGTTGACACGAGCCTCCTCGATGCCGGCGGCAGCCACACGGACATTACTTGCCGTGGTGTTCATCCCAGCACTGACTGCTGATGAGCCGGATCGGGAACCTTTCAGTTGAGCCTCAGCCTGTGCGAGTTGCAACTGGTATTCCGCATCCTCGATGATCACGAGGGTGTCACCCTTCTTGACATGCTGATAGTCCTCGAAGCGGATTTCCTTGATGAATCCCTGAACACGGGTGTTAATCGGGGAGATATGACGCCATACCTGTGCGTCGTCCGTATACTCTACATTACCCCAATGGATAAAGCGACTGCAAACGAGTGCGAGGGCAATGATGATGACTGCGATAATAGCGATATTGTAGATTCTCTTGATATTCTTCTTGTTACTCATAATCTTATAATGTTCCTGTGATATATTTCATCTGATAATAGTGGTAGACGATATTCGTGCGGGCGTCTACTTCCTGCAACTCCGCGTTGAGTTTGATATTGGAGGCATCCAGCATATCGGTGATGAGTGCCAGTTGGGACAGATAGCGGTTGTTGACCACCTCATAGTTCTGATGTGCCAGTTGCACGCTCTTCTGTTGGGTCTCTAACTCCGCATACGCTTGTTGGTAGAGGGTGTATGCCTGTTGTACCTGATTGCTCAATTGCTCTTGTGCCACGGCATGTGCTTCTTCCCTTTGCCGACTTGTGATCTGTGCCTGTTGTACTTTCTTGTTGGACTTGAACAAAGAACTGAGGGAATACTTCACTCCAACCCCCACAAACCAATAGTTGTAGTTGATGTTCTTGGGAGGGATGTCGTAAGTGAAAGGTCCATTGAAGTTATCGGCAGCCACCAAGGCTATCTTCGGTAGCATCTCACTCTTGGCGAGACGTAATCCCTCCGTAGCCATCTGCTTTCCCAGTTGGGTCTGTTGCAGCATCGGACTGTTGCTGAGAGCCTCTGACTGCCAGTTGCTTAACGAGGAATCGGAAGTGCCGAAGTCGACACTGGGAATGATCTCCGTCTCTTGAGCAAGTCCTAAGGTGTTACATAGTTGATAGTTCAGGATGGCACGCTGGTCTTGTAATTTACGAAGTCCCAGACGGAGGTTCTCCATCTGCAACTCATAGCGAGTGACATCATTACGGAGTGCCATACCCTCCTCATGCTTTGCCTTGATATCCTCTATCAAACGGTTTGTCAACTCGATGTTCTTCTCATAGACCTGCATGCGATTGCCTATCTTGAAAAGATCCAGATACTGAGCCAACACTAGGAAGCGTTGTTGCTCTCTTGTCTGTTGCTCATTGACAACGGCATGCTCTTTCTGCAGTTTTGCCATGCGGATACCTGCATCAATGGCACCACCAGCATAGACCACCTGTTGAGCCTCTAAAGCAAAGGAATTGCCAAAATGAGGCACACTATAGCCCTGCGCATCACCGAAATGCCTGTTGGTGATGAGTACATTGCCATTGTAACTGACCGATAAACTGGTGTTGATGTCTGGCAAGCGTTGACTTTTCGCCGCTTCGATACCCTTACTCGCAAATTCTACGCTTGTCTTCTGTGTCTGAAGAGTCTTGCTGTTGCTTTCTACTAAATCAAACAGTTGACCGACTGTCATCGTCCGCTTCTCTTGGGCGTTCATCGGCATCACGCCGATTACCACCATCAGAAGCGCAATACTTCCGTATTTCATCATTATAAAAAACACCGATTCATTATAAATCGGTGTGCAAAGGTACAAAATATTTCAATAAGTTGTAACCTGTAGAGACTTAACAATTATAGTTTATTAACAGACGTAGGCTACTTGGCAGGAGTCCAAGTGTCATTACGACTGAATACCTTCTCTAAGGTTATCTGCTGTGCCTCCTTCTTGGTTAACTGGTGGCTCCAACTAACACGCTGGCCTGTGGCGGCACCTTCGCCATGGTTATTATACTCCATATAACGTGCCGTCTTCTCACGCTCTTTCTGCCAATGATGCCATCCCTCTGGGCGAATCTGTCGTGGTAACTCACAATTCATAAAAAGGGTATAGCCGTAGTCGCGCCACGGACGACCTAAATAGACTTTGGTGACGTTAGAGGCTGCTGTGATATGGCAGTTGTTGAAGATATAACCGTATGGTACATCCTGGGGGGTAGAGGCGGCTGTGATATAGGAATCTGCCTTGCATAAAATGTCGCAATGCTCAAACCAAGCTGTAGAGGGACCGAAGATGAAATCGGTGGTTCCTTCGATATAGCAGTCTTTGAAATAGTGGCGGCATTTGGCATTACCCGTATAGATGGTGTCTTGATGCCCGAGGAAACGACAGTTCAGGAATGTCAGACAGTCACCTTCTGTATGTAGTGCGACAGCCTGTCCCAGTCGTGCGGCGTTATTCTCTATCGTGATATTCTTGAGTGTGATGCGACTACCCTGAATCTTGAGGGTATAGGTACGGAAAGTGCCCATCCCCTTACCAGTAGCGGATAAGAGGATATTCGCATGGTCGTCCCAAGTGATGATGGTGTTATCACGATCCTCCCCACATATCTCTATATTCGTCAACCATTGTGGGATGATGAGTTTCTCCTTGTAGGTTCCTTTCTTGACGTAGATGACCTTATGGTATTCCATGAAGGCACGGCATACCTCAATAGCCTCCGCTACATTACGGAACTGTCCTGTTCCATCACGGGAAACCACGATGGTATCGGGGTTGTCATAGTTAGCAGCCTTTACGTTGACAAAGGCAAGAAGGAATAAGATTAGGGTAAGTAGTTTTTTCATATCTTTACATGATTTGTGTGACTTCTTGTATTCCTTCAATCTTCTTGAGCTGGTCGATGATGGTCTTAACATCCTCCCGGTCATGAACACGGATCTCGATATCTCCATCAAAGACACCTTCCTCACTGGTAATTGTAAACTTATGGATGTTCACGTTCATTTGTGAGGAGATGACACTAGAGATGTCCATCACCATTCCCATACGGTCGATACCCTCCAGATGAATAGTGGCATCGAAGAACAGCCGTTTGTGCATATCCCATTTGGCATCTAAGATGCGATTGCCATAACTGGTTTTGAGCTTCGCTGCCACAGGACAGTCGCGCTTGTGAATCTCAATGCGGTGTTTGTTGTCAATAAAGCCAAGGATATCATCACCAGGGATGGGGTGACAGCAATGTCGGAACTTGTATTGTCCGATATTGTCGTCGTTGATGAAGATGGGCTTCTTGCGATTGAACTTCTCGGGAACAATAAAAAAGTCTTGTGGGGTATCTTCTTTCTTTGCCTTGTTCTTTCCCAAGAATGGCACTAACCGTCGCCATCCCTTCTTGCCCTCATCAGTGTTCTTGCCTTGTAACTCATCCAAGTCTTTCTCTCCCAGTAGGATGGTCTTCTCACCCAGTGCTTGGAAGAAATCCTCTCTATTGCGCGCTTCATGGAATATGGTCAGTTTATCAGCGATGGCTGTCGTATTCTCAATATTATTCTTTTGCAAGAACTCGTCAAGGATATCCTCGCCTCGCTTCTGTATTTCACGACCATTACGTCGAAGGATAGCTTGTATCTTGGCTTTCGCTTTGGCTGTTGAGACGAAATTAATCCATGAGGCTTGAACATGTTGAGCCTTGGAAGTGAGAATCTCTACTTGGTCACCACTTTTCAGTTTATGACTCAAAGGCACGAGTTTATGGTTTACCTTGGCACCAATACAGTGTGAGCCTAGGAAGGTATGGATGCTGAAAGCGAAGTCGAGAGCCGTACATCCTGTGGGCATCGTCTTTATCTCTCCTTTTGGTGTGAAAACGAAGATCTCAGAAGCGAAGAGATTGAGCTTAATGGCATCAAGGAAGTCCATCGCATCGGGTTGTGGGTCATCAAGAATTTCTTTGATGGTACGCAACCACTCATTCAGCTCGTTCTCATCCTCCGTAAATTCTTTCTCCATGCCGTCCTTGTATTTCCAATGGGCGGCAAAACCTTGCTCGGCAATCTCGTCCATGCGGTCAGAGCGAATCTGTACCTCGATCCATCGTCCTTGTTTGGACATCAAGGTGACATGTAAAGCCTGATAACCATTAGCTTTCGGATGACTTAACCAGTCACGAAGACGGTCAGGGTGGGACTTGTAGATTTTAGAGATTGCCACATAAATATTGAAGCACTCGTTAACTTCCTCTTCCCGTTTCTCGGGTGTAAAGATGATGCGGACGGCTAAAATATCATATACCTCATCGAAGGTGACATGCTTGTTCTGCATCTTGTTCCAGATAGAATAGGGCGTCTTCACACGTTCCTTGATCTGATACTTAATGCCCATGTTGTGGAGTGCCTCTTCGATAGGTGCTGTAAACTGATCGAAGAGCTCATGACGGGAAGCCTCTGTGGAGGCAAGTTTTGACTTAATACTATTATACTCGTCAGGATGCTCATATCGGAAACTCAGGTTCTCAAGTTCTGACTTGATTTTATAGAGTCCCAAACGGTTAGCAAGAGGTGCATAAATATAGAGTGTCTCGCCTGCAATCTTATATTGTTTATTGGCAGGCTGTGACTCTAAGGTTCTCATGTTATGGAGGCGGTCGCAGATTTTAATAAGAATGACACGAATGTCATCACTCATCGTCAACAACAGCTTCTTGAAATTTTCAGCTTGTGCTGATGCCTGTTCACCAAAAATGCCACCACTAATCTTTGTCAATCCATCGACAATTTGCGCTATCTTAGAACCAAAAATGTTCTCAATATCCTCTGTGGTGTAATCAGTATCCTCTACCACATCATGGAGTAGGGCGGCACAGATACTGGTAGACCCCAGTCCAACCTCCTCGCAGGCAATCTGTGCGACTGCTATAGGGTGCATGATATAAGGTTCACCAGACAGACGACGCACACCTTTGTGTGCCTGTCTGGCAAAATTAAATGCCTTGGTGATGATATCGACCTTCTTGCGATGTCGTGAGGCAAGATAGCTGTCTAATAGATGCTGAAACGCTCCATTAATCAGCTGTTCGTCATTATCTTCGCGTATTTTGTCTTTTTCGTCCTCCATATACCTTATTATATATTATAGGGACTATAGTTGCTATAGGTACTATAGTATATGTTATCTGCGTCTTTTCTTGGATGACTTACGTCCTTTTCCTTTTGCCTTGCTACCACTCTTTCCTTTTCCCTTACCAGCCCGAGCCTTATTGCGGGTTGAGGCTTTCTTGCCACCATGACGAGCTTTGGCATGGCGCCCAACACGTCCCTTGCGCCCTTTCTTATAAGAGCGCTTGCTCTTGTGATAATAGGTTGGGGTATAGTCGTTGACCTCCACCTGAACACGGTTGGTCAGCAGTTCACTGGCTCTATAGTTACAGATGGCATCCTCGTTCTCAATGTATCTGTTGACATCAGCTTGTGGCAAGCGGAGAGCGTAAGGC
Source organism: uncultured Prevotella sp. (assembly GCA_937916405.1). Taxonomy (GTDB): domain Bacteria; phylum Bacteroidota; class Bacteroidia; order Bacteroidales; family Bacteroidaceae; genus Prevotella. Next base: position 14,867 of record CALFUF010000089.1, on the reverse strand, counting down.
TCAGAATTACCTGGGATAATATCATGTCGATACATGGGATTGAGGGCACGTAGCATTTCTATATCGATATTCAGGACCTTCGCGATCTGCTCCAAGTGTATCTTCTTGGTAACCATCACTGTGTCTGTTTGTGCAGGCAAGCGGCTGGTCATAGGGCAGATGTTATGCAAAGAATAATAAGTCATCATATAGTTGGCGGCAATAAAAGCAGGCACATACCCACGTGTCTCCCTTGGTAAATAGGGGTAGATATGCCAATAGTCCTTAGAACCACCAGAACGCTGAATCGCCTTGCTCACATTACCTGGTCCACAGTTATAGGCTGCGATTACCAGGTTCCAGTCGCCAAATACCTTATAAAGATCACTCAACAGATGAGCGGCTGCATACGATGCTTTGATAGGATCACGACGCTCGTCTACCAGTGAGTTCATTTGCAAATGATATTGCTTACCTGTGGCGGGCATGAACTGCCAGAGTCCTGTGGCACCGACACGGGAGACCGCCTTAGGGTTGAGTGCTGACTCAATGACGGGCAGATATTTCAATTCCAGTGGAATCTGATAAGTCTCCAAAGCCTCCTCGAATATAGGCATATAGAAATTACTTGCCCCGAGTATATACGATATGGTGCCGCGCAAACGAGTACAGTAACGGTCTATGAATTGCTGGACAACACTATTGTGTGCCATCTCCATGATAGTTGGCATACGAGATAGGCGATCGATAAAAACTTCTTCGGGGTAAGAAGGATTCTCGTTTCTCATATTACAGTCACTGGACGAGAGATAAGTCTTAGACATATATTCGTTCAGCAGACTGTCAAGGTCGTAAGTCATTGCCTCAGGGAAATCAATGATTTCCTCATTACCACTTTGGTCTATTACAACAATCTCGTCTTCCTCGTCAACATCTTCTTCGTCTTCAGTCACAACCTGTGCCTGTACGTTCATTGACATGCCCAAAAGTATGGCAAGTAGTATTAGTAATTTCTTGCTGATCATTCTTGCTTGTTTTTAAAAATTTAATTTGCAGTTAACTCCCAACGACTGTGCTTGCAATGGGTTGCCGCCAGAATGGTTGGGGATGACAGTAGGCTCGACCTTTAAACTCAGGTCTTTGGAAATATCAAATGCGGAAAGTTCCGCATCCACATAGGCATCAATGACTGATAGCGCATAGACACCTATCATGACGAAGAAACTCATATCACGCCAACGACGGTATTTGTCCTTACGATTCTTGAATATCTCCTTATAGCGTTCTTCATTCGAGCTGTTAATCTCCACACCTAAGTGTAGGAATTTGTTATAACTATCAGTGTTAGGGTCGTTGTCCATGATGTCTAAATAAGCCTGTGAATAGTCTTTGTACATCATGTTATTCCAAGTAAGGGCATAGATACAACCAATGAATCCTCCATAAATAATAGGTAGTTTCCAGTATTTGCGGTTGTATATCTGTCCTGCTCCTGGCAATACCAAAGCAAGCCATAAAGCTCGTTTAGGGTCTGGACGCCATGTACTCCAATCACGTTTAGGTTTCACTATACGAGTAGAGTCTATCATTATTGATTGTGCGGGCTTTTCTTCTTGTATGGTGATGACCGAGTCGGCACGGGTGAGAGAGTCAATGCGAGCCATCATGATGGCGATACTGTCTTTCGGAGTATTCTTTTGTTCCGTTTGTGCCAAACACTGTACTCCTATGCCCATCAGCAATATGATGAGCACAGAACGAAGTATGTATATGACATTCAGATATTTCAAGGCAATGACACTTTATTTGTTAACACTATCGAGTGTATTCATGATACGTTCTAACTCCTCTTCATTGTCGAAAGAGATGCTGATTTTCCCCTTTCCTTTTGGAGAACAAGTCATTTGTACTTTCGTCTGGAAGAACTGAGATAGTCTGTCTTTCAAAATACTGAATTCCTCAGGGAGTTGAGACTTCAAAGCCATTTTGTTTTTGGCAGTTTTTATGTCTTCGCCATTTTTTAAAGCCTGTACCATCTCCTCTACCTTTCGGACAGAGTATTGTTGCTTCTGAATCTCCTTAAATAGTTTTATTTGGGCAGAAGGACTGTCAATGGCAAGTAAAGCACGGGCATGACCCATGTCTATTTCGTGATTCTTTAATGCCATCTGGATTTGGGCGGGGAGTTTCAGCAGACGGAGATAATTGGTAACCGCAGCACGGCTTTTACCTACACGCTTGGAAATTTTATCCTGAGTCATACCTGTCGTTTCTGCCAGATGTTGATAGGCAAGAGCCACCTCAATGGCGTTCAAATCCTCTCTTTGGATGTTCTCTACAAGAGCCATCTCCATGACACCCTCATCTTCAACGGTACGGATATAAGCAGGAATAGTAGTAAGACCAGCTAACTGAGAGGCGCGCCAACGACGTTCTCCTGCGATAATTTGGTACTTCCCATTATTCATCTGGCGGAGTGTAATAGGTTGGATAATACCAACCTCATTGATACTATTTGCCAATTCTTGTAAAGCCCCTTGGTCGAACTCTCGACGAGGCTGATTGGGATTTGGCTCAATGAGAGAAATCTCAATCTCGTTGAGGTTGGAGCTCCCTTGTGTACGAACCTCACCAGTGTCGATCAATGCATCTAGTCCACGCCCGCTACCAAGGTCATCTAGTCCGCGTCCTAATACATTTCTATCGTATTTCTTTCTTACTGCCATGTTGTCTTAATTGTTCTTATTGATAATCTCCTTTGCTAGAGCAAGGTGGTTCTTCGAACCCGTTGAGTCAGCATCATATAAAATAACGGGAAGACCATGACTGGGGCTCTCTGACAGTTTAACATTGCGTTGTATAACGGTCTTGAATACCAGTTCCTGAAAATGGCGTTTCACCTCATCATAAATTTGATTAGCAAGACGTAGACGTGAGTCATACATCGTCAGCAAAAAGCCCTCAATCTCTAGTTTCGGGTTCAACTTGCTTTTGATAATACGAATGGTGTTAAGTAATTTGCTGATACCTTCCAAAGCAAAGTATTCACATTGTACTGGAATAATCACAGAGTTTGCTGCCGTCAGGGCATTCACTGTAATCAACCCCAAAGAAGGAGAGCAGTCAATGAGGATGTAATCATAATCATCACGAATAGGAGCCAATAACTGTCCTATTACATTTTCTCTGTTCTTCAAGTTCAGCATTTCTATCTCTGCGCCTACTAGATCTATATGACTCGGAATAATATCAAGTCCATCAATATCTGTGGTGTAAATAGCGTCGCGTACATCAGCTTTGTCTATAATACACTCATATAAAGAGCATTCCACCTCCTGAATATTAACGCCAAGTCCACTGGAGGCGTTAGCCTGTGGGTCAGCATCGACCACAAGGACTGTTTTCTCCAAGGTGGCAAGTGAGGCGGCAAGGTTTATAGTGGTAGTTGTTTTACCCACACCACCTTTTTGGTTTGCTAAAGCAATTATCTTTCCCATAATCAATCTTACATCTTTAAAGATAGTGGCGACAAAGTTACGAATTTTATACGAGAATCAGTAAAATCTCAACCTTTTTTAGTAAATTTGCAGGCAAATAGTAATTTTTTCATGGAAAATAAGAAACCTTTTATACTAATTTCCAATGATGATGGCTATCAAGCAAAGGGTATTAATTGTTTGGTAGAGATGATACGAGACATGGCTGATATCCTGGTATGTGCACCAGATGAAGGAAGAAGCGGTTCTGCGTGTGCTTTTACTGCAAACGATCCTTTAACATTAACTCCCTGGGTACAAGAGGACGGATTGGAGGTGTGGTCATGTAACGGAACCCCTGTTGATTGCGTAAAACTCGCATTGGAGGAACTTTGTAAAGAACGTCGTCCTCAGATGATCATCGGTGGAATCAATCACGGAGACAATGCTTCTGTCAATGTTCATTATAGTGGTACTATGGGAGTGACTTTGGAGGGCTGTATGAAATATATCCCATCTGTGGCTTTCTCCTTGTGTTCCCATGACATCTATGCTGATTTTGAACCGTTACGTCCAATTATTCGCAAAATGGTGCGTAAGGTGTTGGACGAGGGTCTTCCTAAAGGTGTTTGTCTGAACGTGAACTTCCCTTTAACAAATCAGTTCAAAGGGGTAAAGGTATGTCGTATGGCTCCAGGAACCTGGGCGAATGAAGTGGTTAAATGTCGTCATCCTCGTGGTTACGATTATTGGTGGATGATAGGAAGATATACAAATGACGAGCCCGAGGCAGAAGATACTGACAATTGGGCTCTCCAACATGGTTATGTAGCTATCACCCCCACAAAGATAGATGTGACATCTTATGAGATGATAGAACGGATGAAGGGCTGGGATTTATGAGATACTATCTGATAGTTGGTGAGGCGAGTGGTGATCTTCATGCATCGCATCTGATGCAGTCGTTGAGGAAACAGGATGAGCACGCTGAGTTCCGTTTCTTTGGAGGTGATTTAATGGCTGCCGTGGGTGGAACTCGCGTTAAGCATTATAAGGAATTAGCTTATATGGGTTTTATTCCTGTATTACTCCATCTTCCTACTATTCTTCGAAATATGAAGATGTGTCAGCAGGATATTTTGCATTGGCAGCCTGATGTGGTTATCTTGGTTGATTACCCAGGTTTTAATTTGAAAATAGCGAAATTCGTCAAGGCGAATACCCAAATACCTGTCTATTATTATATCTCTCCTAAGATATGGGCATGGAAAGAATACCGTATTAAGAATATTAAGCGAGATGTTGACGAACTTTTCTCTATCTTACCTTTCGAGGAGGATTTCTTTGAGAAAAAGCATCATTATCCCATTCATTATGTAGGTAATCCAACAGCACAAGAGGTCAGGGAGTTTTTAGAAAGCTATAATCACTCAGAGAACTCTGGGAATCCTGTCATCGCGTTGCTTGCAGGATCTCGGAAACAGGAGATTAAAGATAATCTTCCTGCAATGATAGCGGCAACAAAACATTTAGCAAATTCCTATGATATTGTATTGGCTGGGGCACCAAGTATAGAACGTTCATATTATGAATCGTTCCTTCAAGGAACGACAGTCCGTCTGGTAGAAAACCAAACCTATCCATTGTTATCTAAAGCGGTGGCAGCGTTGGTGACAAGTGGTACGGCGACTTTGGAGACAGCGATGTTCCGTGTCCCGCAGGTGGTGTGCTATGAAACTCCTATTCCTCAAGTTATTGCTTTTATGAAAAAACATTTCCTAAAAGTACGTTACATCTCATTAGTCAACCTTATTGCCGATAAAGAGGTAGTTCCAGAGTTAGTGGCAGATACTTTTAGTGTAGAGAATATTCGTGACCATTTGGAAGCAATTCTTCCTAAAGGTACCGCACGCAAGCAGATGTTAGAGGGCTATGAGGAAGTACATCGTCGTCTTGGCGATAGTCGTGCCCCTGATATGGCAGCTCAATTGATATATAAACTTATAACTCAAATAAATAATTAATACATTTATGAAAGCATTACTATCTTGGTTGGGATTTGATTCCCAGAAACATTCTGTCAGAATAGAGATGTTGGCAGGACTAACAACCTTTTTAACCATGTCGTACATCCTTGCCGTCAATCCAATTGTATTAGGAGAGACGGGTATGGATAAAGGCGCTGTGTTTTCAGCGACTGTTATTGCCGCTGTGGTGGCTACGGCTGTGATGGCTTTTTATGCGAAAATGCCGTTTGCTCTTGCGTCAGGTATGGGGCTGAATGCCTTTTTTGCCTATACCTTGGTCATTGTGATGGGTTATACGTGGCAAGAAGCGATAGCCGCTGTATTGATAGAAGGCATCTTTTTTATTGTCTTGACTATTTTTAAGATTCGAGAGGCAATTGTCAATTCAATTCCAATGAATCTGCGCTATTCTATCTCTGTGGGTATTGGCTTGTTTATTGCCTTCATCGGTCTGAAAAATGGAGGTATTGTAGTTGCGAATGAGGCTACCGTGACTGGCTTGGGACCATGGAATGAGACGTCAATGGTTGCCATCCTTGGTATTGTATTAGGTGCTATATTGTTGAGCTTGAAGGTCAAAGGTGCTTTGTTTTATACAATCTTGATAATGACGGTAATAGGTATTCCTTTGGGCGTGACGGAGATTCCTGAGAATTTTACCATACTAAGTTTTCCTCATTCTATAGAGCCTGTTGCTTTACAAATGGATTTCTCTCGTTTCATTTCTTTGGATATTGACTATTATATCGTTGTGGCAACTTTACTCTTTATGGACTTGTTTGACACGATAGGAACATTGATTGGTGCTTCAACAGGTGCAGGCATGGTGGATAAAGAGACAGGCAAGATTCCAGGTCTTAACAAAGCGCTGATGGCAGATGCCGTTGGTACTACAATTGGTGCCTTATGCGGAACCTCTACCGTGACGACTTATGTGGAGAGTACTACGGGAATCGTAGAGGGTGGTCGTACCGGACTGACCGCTCTTACTGTTGCAGGACTTTTCTTCCTGTCTTTGTTCTTCTCCCCTGTATTTCTTATGATTCCGTCTGCTGCAACGACCAGTGCCTTGTTCTTGGTAGGTGTGATGATGCTTCGTCAGATTGTACATATTGACTTTATTGATTTTACAGAGTCGATGCCTTGTTTGATGACTATCCTGATGATGCCTTTTACAGCAAGTATCTCTGAGGGTATTGTTTTAGGCTTGCTCTCCTATGTTATCGTGAAAGTGTGCACAGGTCGTCATCGTGAGTTAACAGCGATGATGTATATCCTTGCTGTCTTCTTTGTGTTGAAGTATGTTGCCCCACTATTATAAAATATGTATAATCATTTAAATATATCTAATTATGAAAAAACAGATTCTATCTCTTTTGCTCTTTGCCATGACTATGACAGCAGGAGCTCAGAACATCCAAGTACACTATGACTTTGGACGTAACATCTATACTGTTGAGGAGTCGAACCGCCAGAAAGTAACCATCACGCTTGAGCAGTTCAAAGCTGACAAATGGGGTTCTTGGTACTATTTCGTGGATGTTGACTTGAGCAGCCATTTCACGGAGAGTGCCTACACTGAGATTTCCCGTGAGTTCAATTTAGGCAAGCAGTCTCCTTTTGCTGCCCATGTCGAATATGACGGTGGACTGAGTCGTAATGGTAGTTTCCAGCAGTCAGCCCTTTTAGGTGCCGCTTATAACGGACATACTGCTGATTTCTCCAAGACATGGTCTGTTCAGCTGCTGTATAAGCAATATTTTAAGAGCTACGACAATACCCATGCTTATGCCAGTGCTCAGTTGACAGGTGTATGGGGACTGAATTTCTTCAATAACAAACTGCGTTTTGCCGGCTTTATTGACTTCTGGCGTGGTGAGAAGGCTAATAATCATGGATGTTTGGTCATCCTCTCTGAGCCTCAGTTGTGGTATAACTTCACAGAGCATTTCAGTGTTGGTACAGAGTGGGAGTTCTCCAATAACTTTGTATATAATTCCGATCCAGAGAGCACCAAGACTTTCTTCTGGAATCCGACTCTTGCTGTTAAATGGAACTTCTAAATATGGACAGATAAATCTAAGCAGAATGAGTATTCGTATAGTTATTTTTATCGTTGGTGCTTTGTTGATGAACTGTATGAATAGTTTTGCACAAGACAATGAGGCTCCCAAAGGGAAATTGATCTATTGCAGTTCTTCAGGTATACAAGTTGAACGGCTATAAGCATGATGAGGTGTTAGAAGGTGGAGCCACCTATCGCATCTATCAAGAATATACTTCTGGCACCAATATTAATGCCGTATGGTCTGGTCATAACATTAAGGAAGAAGCTCTGGCTGCTTATAATGCGATAAAGAATTTCTTCGCTCCTTTCGTTTCTTCCGTAAACGATGCCTCCGATAATGGAAAGTAAAGACTTCCATCATAAAGAGTGAGGGTGTGCCTATTTTGACACACCCTCCTATCAATGGTCGCCCAAAGTGACAAAAAATCACAAGAATGATGGTGAGACAGCAGAAAACGGTCATGTGCCTTGTTGAACAACTCCGCCATTTGCGCCTGTGTCAGCCACACCGTCCCTAGTTTTTCCAGAATCAGCAAGAAAGCGAGGAAGTAAATATTATCCACAACAGAAATCAAAACCCTGTCCTGGTGATTCTTTTTCAGCGATGGACTTGAGACAACCTTGCTACAAATAGTCCATAAATAAGATTTAAGACTTCATCCATGAATGCCTTTATTTGGTTTATTTGTTCGTTCAATGCTAATTTGTTGAAACATTCCTCATAAGTATCTTTGCCATCGACGAAATTAAACCAATATGCTCCATCTTCTAAATAGGGTGCAGTGCAAAGTTGACCATCTTCTATTTCTGACTTCGTATTTCTTATTAGGTCACATACAGATTTCCCCCAATTTTCAGTATCATTGAATCCCATGCAGATTGTAGGTATTTCTTCGCTGAAGTAAATGCCAATCCACCCCCACGCCTGAAAATCACTATCTTTAAGTTTTAATTCAAAGTTGATACCAGCGACGGAATGATCAACATAAGTATTATCGTATCTCCGATCTTTGTTGTATATGTCTAAAATAAAATGTTCTTCTTCCCTCCTACACAGTTTATTCAGAATTTCCACAAACTGATATAAGCTATAAATACCTTCGATGTTCATAGGTTTATTAAATTCAATAATTCTACATACGCTCTTTAGATAAATGCCAAACCCATCAATAAAAGCCTGTTCTTGTTCATCTTCAAGATGGATTGTTTCAAGTAGATTGTAGAAAGCCTCCCACGTTCTAATTTGGTAAGTCTTTCCTGGTTCTGGTTGAGGAATAAGATAATTGGCAATATAGCCAAACTTTTCAGGTTCTACTTCAAAAGCCTTATCGTATTGATTAAAATGATGGTTGCGGTCATCTATTTTATTTTCTATCAAATATAATTCTCCGTCATTGTGTATTACGAAATCAGGTCGGGAGTCATCTTTAGCCACCTCTCTTTCTATCTCAATATCTGATGATATGTTGATGTTTGGAAAGAAAAATCTCAGAAAGACCTCTTTGAAAGCAGGACTTGTATAGCACATCGCCCAAACTATATCAGAGAGGTCATTCTCATTATCTAATCTATATGATATGTTCTCAAAAAAATCTTTTATCATATACCTTTTTATTTGAATAACAAAACAGAGAAGAAAGCGATTGCAGCACGGAATCGTGGGGATTGGTTTTTGATTCCTCCAGCCTTTCTTGAACAGATGACAATATCTTGATAAAGGTCCAATAGTCCTCTGGCTCCTCAAAGATATCATGGCGGTTAATACCTTTCAACGTCACTTCCACCACAAAAGTACAACATTTCTTTCAAAAGACAAAATATTTGGACAGGAATGTGGATCAATGATGTCCTTTTTTACAGATATCCACACATTATCATTCACTCTTCCGGTATAAATCCGATGCGCCTGTGGGGCTTCGGTTCCCTGGGCTGCAGTTCCACCAGCGCCTCACTGATAGCATCCAGTTGTGCACGGGTCGACTCGTTGATGTCGTTCTGGTCGGCAAGTGACTCCTCCATGTCCTGCTTGATGCGTTTTATCTCATTTTCAATCCTCTCAAACCGCTCAGAGGTATCTGGTAAAGTCGTAATATGACGAAATGCGACAAAGGCTCGCATGATTTCAATGTTTATCTCAATTGCCGTTTCTGAATGTAGAACACTGCTTAACATTGAAACCCCTAATTCTGTAAAGACGTAGGGCATGTATTTGATGTGGTGACCACGTTTTTCTTTTAAAGTCACAATTTGTGATCTTAAACACTCTTCTTTGGTTAATTGAAACATAAAATCTTCAGGAAAGCGATTCACATTTCTTTTAACTGACTGATTCAATACTCGAGTTTCAACTCCATACAACTCCGCCAAGTCTCGATCCAGCATCACACGCTGTCCCCGAATCTCATAGATTTTGTTCCGTATCGGCTCTAAACTCTGCTCCATATATTTGCTAGTATGATTATAAGTTCTATTTTTTTGTGCAAAGTTACAGGGAGTAGGGTGGAATAACAAATATTTTTGTTCCAAATCGATTAACTTTTGTTTCAGCCACTCAAAATTCCCCCGTTTTTGGTGTAAAAGATGTTAAAACAACAAACGGCTGACAGAATCATTGCTCTACCAGCCGTTTGGCTATCTCCTAAAAATAGGATAGACAAAGTTCAAAGGTACGTCTTTTCTTTCATACTACAAAATATTTGGACAGGAAATGGATCATTTAAAGTCCCATTCTATGTTATTAATCGTATCTACAACCTCACCGTACTACTTGTTACCTGTCCGTTGACATTCAGATAGAGGACATACTCACCACGGCGTAGCCCTGTGCAGTCCAGTTGCATCTGGTAGTGCTCACCTGCCCCGTGGGTCTGAGACTGCTGACGGAACACCATACCCATCACATTGCAGACAAGCCCCTTGACGGTGGCACCCTCTGTCAGGTCATAGTCGATGGTGATGGTCTGTCCGTTGACACTCACATCATAGCGTGACACCGCTGACGGTTGGCTGTCGCCTTGCCCTGCGTTGTCTGTATTCTGATTGTCTATGACGGCAAGCTGCTCACGCACTTTCTCGTTCTCCTCATCATACAACGCCAGCTGTTCCTCTGGAGGACAGTAGTAGGCGACAGACGTGGAGCCTCCTCCCTGCTGTCCTGTCTCAACGACCTCCAGCACGGGATAGCGGTAACCTGCGGCATACCATCGGTAGGTGTTTCTCTTTACCGTAGGAGCCAGAGCCATTGCCATGCGGACACTGTCATTATTGAACGGCAGGCTGTCAGCGTAAACCCTCAGCTGCTTTGCTGTAGACAACTCTGGGTAATGACGCAAGGATGACAACTCACGCAGATGCACCCTGCTCACATGGCGCAGGGTGTCACCACTGGGCAGCAGCATGACACCCGTGCCATCTACACTCACCTGATACTCTCCGAATATCCTTGCGAACATCCTCTCACAATAGGCATAAGTCCCATGGAACAAACCCTCATGACGGCTGCCGTAGACCAGTGGAGTCTTCAGCAGAAGCACAGGACAGTCATACTCCACTTTCGTCAGGTTGTCCTCATAGCCCCATGACACCAGTGAGTCGTTCCGCTGCTCATAGTAGGTAAGTGCGTTGCTCTCCACACCAGCCACCTGTTGCTCCTTATTATACACATCGGTATAAACGACCTTATGCTTCCCGTCAAGGTCAGATAAGTCACGCAGGTCCCACACCACATTCATAGAAGACTCGTCGTTTAGCTCATACTCCACCAACTGCTTGTCCACCTTGTCACCGATGCGCAGAGTATGGATGCCTGTTATATTCTGAGCATGGCTCTGTAAACAAATCAGAGTCAGTATTATGGATAATATTATCTGTTTCATTTGTTTTTTTTGTTTAAAGATGATTCTGGGGGCATTTCAGCCCCGCGTAAGTTCAATTTTGTGATTGTTGATAATTGTTATATTCATACTCTGTCATAACTTTATTTACCTTGCCATTTTCATCTGTTAATATGTAAATGATACAGGTCGAAGCATCACCATTTGAAGCATGATATATTCCATATACCTCAGAAGGGACAAATGGTATGTTGCTATATTTCTTTTGAGGTATCAATCTATATAATAATTTATTAGTTTCTTCTACAATCTCATAGTTATCTCCAATAGAGTCTAACTTAATATATGGTGATCCTTCTAACGTATCCACTCTGGTTATAGAGAAATTTAACTTGGCATTTTCCATGACCACATTTAGTTTTCTAATTGGATAATTATCAACGGTATAGATTGTATTTGTTTCTGGGGCAAACCTAATCTGATTACTATGACAGGCAGATAAAAGAAAGATTATACTATAAACCAGATAATATATATTTTTACTCTTTCCTTTCAGATTCATGCCACTCTTTCCACCAAGCATCAATTTGTTGTATTTTTTGTCCATCAGACAACTCAGAATTAAATAATTCTTGTATACTATTTTTCCCATAATTGTTCGTTACAAAAGAATTAAAGTTTTGAAATATATCTCTATTTGCATCAGCTTCTTTCTCTTCTGGTGTATTATCATGTCCAAACTTCAAATATTGTTTAATAAAATGAACTACGTATGGGATTTTTCCATCAGCTTGTCCTATGTGTTTAATGTGTGTCGCCTCATGAGAAACTATAGATAGCCACTCATAGACATCTTGTCCATAACCATTTCCATTATAATCTGATTTTTTGTCTTCTATATAACTAACCTCTGCGAGGTGTTATAAAACGCCTCTGCTTTCGGTCAGCCGAAAAGTTTGCTGCAAAGTAATTCTTAGTGAAAGTCATAGTAACATTATTGGGATTACTCCCAATAGTAATCCCTCCTCCATTATTTGGATTATATGCAGGAAATTCTCTTCCCAACCCTTTCTCCATGACATTCACTCCACGAATATAATATTCTTTGATACCAGTTACCAAAGAAAGCAAGTGTGCAGCAGGTTTTGTGAAGGTATAATAATCTGCTCTGTAAAAACTTGTTTTATGGAGAGTTAATACTCCTTTAGGAAATAGTCCCTTTTCATCTATAAATCTTACAGGAATCCCTCCACAATACGCATACGGACTGACACCATAGTATTTCTCCGCCATCGGGTCAATCGTCGTAAACCTGATGCCGTCCATGTGTCTTGCACCATAGTCGTACCAGTCCAGACCGTTCATGCGGTCCAGTTCCTTGCCGTTGTACTTGTATCGCTGGATGTCACCGTTGGTGCTCTCGCCCATCAGACCACCGTAAGGATAGTAGTGGTTCACCTGCTGCACTATGCCACCAGCATTCAGAACGACACGGTTATTGCCCAGATGGTCTTTCAGGTAGTAGTGATATTGAGGTGTGGAGCCGTTAAAGGTGATATAACCATCGTCAATGAGAATCTGCTTCAGCGTGCCGTTCTCATAGAGCATGTTGCCGCAGTACTGGTTGTTCTTTATCGACCCACCGTTCGTGTAGGTCACCGACAACTTAGTCCCTGTCGCATTATATACATAGTCTGCCATCCTTCCGTCAGTATAAGTGATTCTCGTCGGCAAATTTAGTAAATTATATTGGATTGACGAAATTCCTTTATTCAAATCTTTCGTCATATTGCCATTTTGGTCGTAAGTGTACTCCGTGGTGGCGTTCGATCCGTCAACAAAATGGAAGGCTCCGCTATAGTACGGACCGCTGACGGCATCCTCCACCTTCGTCACCTGATTGCCGTTATAGGTGAAGGTGAGATTATCTATCAGCCCGTACTGGTTGTTGTCACGCAGTCCGTAGCGTGTCAGGGTCTGTATATTACCCATCTTGTCATAGGTGTACTCGGTATTGTAATGACCGTTACCCACCCCATTCTCCGAGTAAGAAGCCTGTGTTAGACGGGAGAGACCGTCGTATGAGAGCACATAGCCCCTTGTCTTGCTGTCAGCCTTCCAGCTCATGGCTGAGATGTCGCCTCCCCAACGAGGTGTGTTGCCGTCATGACTCTCATTATAGAACAGTGTCTCAGAGAATTTCGTGCCGGCAGTGATGCTTTTCAGCCATGAGCGGACATTATAGGTATAGGAGGTTCTTAAATTCCCGTTTCCGTTCCTAGTGTCCACCGTCAATCGTCCCAGTGTGTCATACTGGTTGCCTGTCAGGGTAACCACCGAATTGTTGTTCAGTTGATGGGTTACGGTGAGCGGGCGGCTCTGATGGTCATAAGTATATCTGTACAGCTGCGTCTGGTCGGATTTCTGTGGAACGTGATGCATGAGTCTCCGCTCCATCGGCAAGCTGGTATGGCTGAGACTGATGTCCTCTATGTCATAACCGCCAAGGTGGTTGGTGGTCTCTGTATGCACGACCCTGTTCCTGTCATCATATCTTATCAGGCTATAGTCGTAGCCTGTCGGAGTGGATGTGTCATTTGTGCTATGCAATCTCGCCGTGACGGTTCCAGTCAGCAACCCACGGGTGTGGGGTGCGGCATCCCCGTATAGGGGAACGCTATTGGGCAAGGACAGGTTGTTTGCAAAATCGTAAGTGTCATAGTAATTGACACTGGTAATATTCACATCCAGAAGTAATGGTCCTGTCACGTTATATCCCATCCACTCATTTGCGGCACCAGTATATTTGCACGACAATGTGGTGGGGGCAATGAGATTGGGTTGAAGACTTTGCGGAATGATGGACATTGTATTAGCCGTCCCGCGGATAGTCTCCACTTTATTTTAACTTCTTGAATCTGATACCTGGATCCACTAGATACCTCATATCTTGACCTTCATCTGGATAGATATATAGGTGGTCTGTGGTGGGGTCTCCTATCGTGCACAAGAAATAGCCGTTATATCCGAACGCAGAGCTTTTGATGTGTCCAGTGAGATAGCCTGATTTATTATAGTCCCAGTCATTTTCAATAGTAAATTGTGCGGAGGTTACAGAATAACTGTCTTCTCCAACATTCTTCTCATATTTTGCCACACCATCCAGGCTAAATTCCGCATAGGAATTATAGCCGTCCACACGTTCTTGCGCAGCACCATCATATACAAGTTGCCATTTCCCAATGATGATGCTGGCAGCCTTTTGCGTAGTTTCTGTCCATTCGGAACTATTGCTGCCTCGCAAGCTGGCAAAAACATCTGTTTTGTTAGAATCATCGTCACCACATCCTGCCAGCACTGATGCTAACAGGGCAAAAAGCATAATCGTTAGGTTCTTTCTCATTGTCGTAAGTTATTAATTATGTTGTAATATAGTACTCCCCAATCCCAAACCAGTGACCCTATGTTGCTAAGGCAATAGCAG
>CALFUF010000088.1 GCA_937916405.1 uncultured Prevotella sp. | reverse complement strand
CAATGACCCCCTTTATCGCGTGCCGACGAATAAGTGCCGATTAACACTTATTGGGGTATTTCTTTTCACCAAAGCAGCTGCTATTACAAAAAAAAATGACTACCTTTGCATAACCAATAAACCAGATAATATGAGACCCGCTATTATCAACAGACAATTATTTGTCTCTATCCTTCTCACGCTTGTCTGCATGACTATCACCGCCTGTCAATCAGCCGCGTTGGTCAGCTCCCCACATCATCTTCTCACGCAAAGTGTGGAAATACTTCTGTCCGGCACGCTTGACAACCTTCACCTTGTAAGGAGCCTTACGAAGGGTCAGACGGGTACCCTCACTACATTTCTCAGAGCGACCGTCAAGGGCAACCAGGAAATTGTGGGAGCGGCTCTCTACTGTCAGACATATCTCCGCATTATCTGGAATCACGATAGGACGAATATTCAAAGAGTGTGGAGCAACAGCCGTCATAGAGAACACGCTGGTCCCAGGGACGATGATAGGACCACCTACTGACAAAGAGTAGGCAGTAGACCCTGTCGGCGTGCTAACCACCAGTCCGTCAGCCTGATAGGTCGTCAGATAATCTCCATTCACAGATGCCCTTATGGATATCATCGACGCATTGTCACGCTTGAGGATGGCGACATCGTTGAGCGCACAATGATAACCTTTCAATGGTGTACCGTCTGTCTCTACCGCGATGGCAGCACGCGTCTCGATGGAATAGTCACCCTCATAGATCGACTCTACGATATGCTCTATCTCTCCTGCGCTGATATCGGCAAGGAATCCCAGGCGTCCCATGTTCACACCAAGAATGGGTGTCTGCTTGTCACCTACCATGCTTGCCGCACGAAGGAAGGTGCCGTCTCCCCCCATCGAGATGACAAAATCAACATCAAAGGCAGAACCCTCGAACACTTTTACTGACGCCACGTCCAGATGCTGATGATGCACAAGGAAGTCGTAAAACTCCTTTTCTATACAGACATCAGCCTTGCGATCAGAGAGACAGGTCAGTATCTTTGCGATGGATGCTGACTTCTTCGGCTGGTAGGTATTGCCGAAAATAGCAAAACGTAGTTTTCGTGAGGTCATAAAAAAACTGTCTTTTTTAGCCGTTATTTGACAAACATTTTGTATCTTTGCCGTGTATTATGTGCGCAAAGGTACAGATTTTTTAGTGAAAAAGCGCATAACTAATGGAACAAATTTACTTAGAAAATGACAAAACTGAGTGTAAATATCAACAAAATTGCCACCTTACGCAATGCCAGAGGGGGTAATAACCCTAACGTCCTAACTGTTGCCCACGACGTAGAAGCATTTGGGGCTCAGGGCGTTACCGTTCACCCACGACCAGACGAGCGTCATATCCGCTATCAGGATGTGCGTGACCTGAAACCACTCATCACCACTGAGTTCAACATCGAGGGCAACCCCATCGACTCTTTCGTCGACTTGGTCTTGGAGGTGACTCCCAAACAGGTGACATTGGTACCTGACGGACACGACCAGATCACGAGTAATCACGGATGGGACACCATAGAGAACAAGGCGTTCCTGACGGATATCTGTAAGGTCTTCAAAGATGCCGGCATCCGCACCAGTATCTTCGTTGACCCAGACCCCAAGATGGTGGAGGGTGCCAAGGCTTGTGGTGCCGACCGTGTCGAGTTATATACAGAACCTTATGCCTCCCAATATGCTGCCGACCGTGCCGCGGCTATCGCTCCTTTTATTGCCGCCGCCGAGGAAGCAAGAAAGGTGGGACTAGGACTGAACGCAGGGCATGACCTCTCCTTGGAGAACCTGCAGTACTACCACCAGATGATTCCTTGGACTGACGAGGTAAGCATCGGACATGCCCTCATCTGCGATGCCCTTTATCTGGGACTGCAAGAGACAATAAAACGTTACCTACAAGCATTACAATAAAAAGATGAAGAAAGTATTTGTTTTCTTAGCGGATGGCTTCGAGGATGTCGAGGCTCTGATTCCTGTTGACGTATGGCGTCGAGGTGGATTGGATGTGACAACAGTGAGTATCATGGGTGACTATATGGTAGAGTCTGCCCATGGGGTACGAATGATGGCTGACACCCTCATCGAGGAAGCAGATGTCAGCGATGCCGACCTGCTCTTCCTCCCTGGCGGCATGCCGGGTGCCAGCAACCTTTACAACAACCAGCGTGTCTGCGAGGCTGTAAAGACTCAAGCAGAAAAAGGAAAGAATGTGGCTGCAATCTGTGCCGCCCCTGCTGTCGTATTGGGACAGTTGGGTATTCTCAAAGGCAAGCATGCCACCTGCTATCCTGGGTTCGAGCATCTGTTGGAGGGTGCCACCTATACTGGTGAACTCGTCTCCGTCGATGGTAATATCACCACTGGTGAGGGACCTGCCGCTGCCTTCCCCTTCGCCTACGACTTGCTAAGTCATCTTGTCAGCCCACAGGTTGCTGATCAGATTGCTGAGGGTATGCGTTTCAAGCACTTGATGGCATAATGGATTATATCATTATTGTCGCAGGAGGAAAGGGACTGCGCATGGGAGGAGAGATTCCCAAGCAGTTTCTGCCTATAGGTGGAAAACCTATCCTCATGCGGACTTTGGAGCGTTTCCGTGCATATAGTGAGTCATTGCAGATCATTCTGGTTCTCCCTAAGGATCAGCAAGAATACTGGTTAGACCTCTGCAAGGAATACCATTTCCCCCTCCCTCAACAGGGAGGGGCAAGGGGTGAGTCTTATCTCATAACGGATGGTGGAGAGACCCGCTTCCATAGTGTACAACATGGACTCGCTTTGATTCCTGATGACATGGAGGGGGTCGTGGGAGTACATGATGGGGTACGTCCCTTCCCCAGTATTGAGGTGATTCGTAACTGCTACGAGACAGCACGCACCAAAAAAGCCGTCATTCCCGTTATCCCTGTCGTGGAGACTCTGAGGAAGATAGGAACTATAGAAACTATAGGTACTATAGGTACTATAGGCACTCCCCCCCCCACCTCCCACACCGTCCCACGCAACGACTACCGTCTGGTACAGACCCCCCAGACTTTCGATATCCAACTGTTGAAAGCCGCTAACCAACAACCCTATAACGACAACTTCACAGATGACGCTTCTGTCGTGGAGAGTTATGGACAGGAGATTACCCTTGTGGAGGGCAATAGGGAGAATATCAAGATCACCACTCCCTACGACCTGAAGATAGCGGAAGTATTATTATAAATGACAAGTATAACACCATATCACGCCAAATACTTTGCCCATTTTTTGACACGACGACTGCCTGCCAATAATCTGGACAAATTAACCGCATCACTCCACGATGCGCAGGTCGATTTGACACCACACCAGATTGATGCGGCACTCTTTGCGTTCAAGTCACCGCTATCGAATGGTGCGATATTGGCTGACGAGGTGGGGCTTGGCAAAACAATCGAAGCGGGTATCATCCTTTCTCAACATTGGGCAGAGCATAAACGCCATTTGTTAATTATTTGTCCTGCCAACCTTCGCAAGCAGTGGTCTGCAGAATTGATGGAGAAATTCTTCATACCTTCTTATATCTTAGAAGCAAAGAGTTTCAACCAAGAGATAGATTCTGGTAATCTGAATCCTTTCAATAAAGACGGTATCATTATTTGTTCCTATCAATTTGCTTGTAGCAAATCAGTATATCTACGCAATACTTCTTGGGATATGGTTGTAATAGATGAGGCACATCGCCTTCGTAATGTTTATAAGCCTAATAATCGTATTGCTAATACAATTAAAGATGCATTGCTAAAACGGAAGAAAATTCTGTTAACGGCAACTCCTTTACAAAATTCCATACTTGAGTTATATGGTTTGGTTTCGATTATTGACGAGTTTGTGTTTGGTGACCTGAAGAGTTTTAAGAGCCAATTCAGTAAGATCTTAACAGAAAAAGACTATCGCTTATTGCGTAACAGACTACAACCCGTTTGCAAGCGCACTTTGCGCCGTCAGGTATTGGAATATATTAAATACACCAAGCGCATTGCCATCTGCGAAGAGTACTACCCTACAGATAATGAGCAGAAACTCTACAAATTAGTATCTGCTTATCTGCAACGTCCCTTGCTCTATGCCCTACCCAATAGCCAGCGACAACTGATGACCATGATACTTCGTAAGTTATTGGTATCATCCACCTATGCCATCTATGGTACACTGACCCGTCTAATTGAAAGACTTGAAGACATCTTGCACAAACAGAATGTGAAAGTGGAGATTGATACTTCCATACTTGATTTTGATGGTTTGGATGATGACCTCGACTATTGGTTGGAAGATGACGAAAAAGAGGATAGTTTTTCTGTAAAAGATTCCGCCTCAAACCAAATACTGCATCCACATGAGATAGAAGGCATCAAGAGTGAACTGGCTGATTTACGAGAGTTTCAGACATTGGCAGCAAAAATTCGCAAGAACAGTAAAGCCGAGCATCTGTTTGTGGCTCTCAACAAAGGCTTCGAGGAACTGGAGAAACTGGGAGCCAATAAGAAGGCATTACTATTTACAGAGTCGCGACGCACACAGGATTTCCTTTTTGAGTTGTTCGAGAAGAACGGCTATAAAGGAAGGGTCGTTTTGTTTAATGGTTCCAATAGTGACAAGAAATCAACAGCCATCTATAAAGAATGGCTTAGGAAGCATAAAGGTAGTAGTAAAATCACAGGCTCTGCCACTGCAGACAAACGGGCAGCATTGGTGGAATACTTCCGAGATCAAGCCACCATTATGATCGCTACCGAAGCAGCAGCCGAGGGCGTCAACCTGCAATTCTGCTCGCTGGTTGTCAACTATGACATGCCTTGGAACCCACAACGGATTGAACAACGCATAGGTCGTTGCCACCGTTACGGACAGAAGCACGACGTGGTGGTCATCAACTTTCTCAACAAGCGGAATGCTGCAGATGTGCGTGTCTATGAACTGCTAAATGAAAAGTTTCAATTGTTCAGTGGTGTATTCGGTGCCAGCGACGAAGTACTGGGCACCATCGGCAACGGAGTGGATTTTGAAAAACGTATCACACAAATATACAATGAGTGTCGAACAACAGAGGAGATAGAACAGGCATTCGACCAACTGCAAGAAGAACTGCGCTCCGAAATATCTGACAAGATGCTAAAAGCCCGCTCCACTCTATTAGAGAACTTCGATGAGTCGGTTAGCGAAAAATTGAAAATGCATTTGGCAGCCAGTATCAGTAATCTCAACCTCTTTGAAAAACGATTATGGGAATTGACTAAGTTTGCTTTGGACGGCAAGGCCACTTTCGATGAAGATACCCATAGTTTTAACAAGGATTCGGACATCTATTGCATGATTGTTCCAAAGGAAGGCGAGCGAAAAAGCGATGTCCAGATTCCAGACCATGCTCAGATATACCGTATGGGGCATCCACTGGCACAACGTATTTTAAAGAACTATCAGTCTCTTGACTTGCCATCTCACGAAGTGATTTTTGATTATACCCATACCCCCACAAAGATCGCACTGCTCGAAAAGCAAATTGGTCATGCAGGGTGGATGCGAATAGAAAAGTTCACCATAGAGGCATCGGAGCCAGAGGACTATCTGCTTACAGCATGTTATACAGACGATGGGAAAATGATTCCATCAGAGATTGCCGAACGCATGTTTTCACTCAATGCCTCAGAAGGACGACGGGCACAGATGAGCAATGAAATGGATGATGTACTCGATCAAAATATCCGTAAGCAAAAAGAAAATGCAAAAGACGAGAACTATAAACGCACCCAACAGTTCTTTGAAACGGAGATAGAGAAATTAAATCTGTGGGCTGACGATGTGAAGATTGGCTTAGAGCGGGAAATCACAGACCTTGATGCAGAAATCAAACTCCGTAAATCTGAAGCCCGCAAACTCACGCGTTTGGAAGAAAAGATAGAGGCGCAACGCCTTGTGAAAGATCTCGAAAAGCGTCGCAGCGAGAAACGCCGCAGTCTGTTCGAGGCACAGGATGAGGTTGATGCCCAAAAAGAAAAACTCTTCGATGAAGTAGAGCAGACTCTTCGACAGAAGAAAGCGACAGAAGAAACATTGTTTAATATTAGATGGAGGATCATATGATTTTTTTATCACACAACTACAATGACAAGCCTGTTGTAGAACAGGTTGCTATAAGATTAAAGTCTGTATATGGACAAGATAACGTCTTTTACGATTCTTGGTCTATACAACCTGGTGACGGTATAATTGATAAGATGGAAGAAGGACTATCCAACTGCAAGTATTTCTTTTATTTTGTATCAAAAAATAGTTTGCAGAGTAAAATGGTCAAATTAGAATGGCAAAATGCTTTATTCAAAGCAGCGCAGAATGTCATCAAATTCATACCAATACGCATGGACAACTCTATTATGCCATCATTGTTAATGCAATCGTTATATATTGATTTATATTCCAATGGATTAGATATTGCCATAAGACAAATGATAGATGTTATTAATGGAAACAACACATACAGAGATCCGACAAAACAATTTTCCAATTTAGTGGCATATAAATATTGGGAAGGAGATAAATTGATAATTGAGTGTAAAGCTTTGCACTATTTAGAACCTGTTTCATATTTTGCTTTTTGCACTCAAGCAAACATAAATGATCTTAAAATAAAATTGCTACATGAAAGTATGTGTATGGCAAACGAAATGAATGGAGCAACTTTGCAAAATGGTCACAAAACGAATATTATTTTTAGAGGGATTGAACGAGGTACATTGCCTGATTTTCCTTTTACCGTAGAAATAACATCAAAAACAGGAATTGTATTTGATGTAGAAACTGTTTTGCATAAATCTTCCCATGAATTGTATTCACCAATCCCATTATTAAAGAGATAGGTTATGGCACAAGAAAAATTACAGAAGTTAGAACTGACGTGGATTGGGAAGGATGAGGGGCGAAAAGCTATTGAGCCGAGAATCCTCATTGAAGACCCAAGATATAGTTATGGGGACACCGAGAGTGGCAATATGCTCATTCACGGAGACAATCTTCTTGCACTGAAAGCACTCGAACAAGAATATTCGGGGAAGGTGAAGTGCATTTATATAGATCCGCCATATAATACAGGTAATGCTTTTGAATATTATGACGATGGGATTGAGCATTCAATTTGGTTATCATTGATGAAAGAAAGATTGTCAATTTTACGAATGTTGCTTTCTGAAAATGGATTAATTTGGATTACACTTGATGATAATGAAGTTCATTATTGTAAGGTGATGTGTGATGAGATTTTTGGTCGTAGCAATTTCTTAGGTAACATTATCTGGCAACATAGTATCCAAGGAAAGAACGATGCTAAGACTTTCTCTTTAACCCATAATCACATTTTGGTATATAGCAAGTCTCAACATTTTATTAGATATAAAGTTCCAAGAGAAGCCAAACATAATATTAATTATTCAAATCCTGATAATGATCCCAAAGGCGCATGGAGAAGTGGAGATGTGAGAAGTCCAAATCTTCGAGAGAACTTGAAATATCAGATTATCACCCCATCAGGTAATGTTATAAATCCTCCAGAAAAAGGATGGAGATGGAGCAAAGCATTGGTTGAAGAAAAAATAAAAACAGGTGAAATAATCTTCTCTCCAGATGAATCAAAGATTATTAGAAAGATTTATTTAGCAGATCAGGATGGACGTGTCCCTGATACTTTATGGTTTGGAGAAGATTGCGGAACTACCCGTGAGGCGAATTCTGAACTTAAGATACTGAATTTAGGAACTCTCTTTGATACTCCTAAGCCCGAACGCTTGGTGGAAAGGGTTCTTAATATCTCAACACAAAAAGGAGATTTTGTTTTAGATAGTTTTCTCGGCTCAGGTACAACTGCTGCCGTAGCTCAAAAAATGGGAAGAAAGTATATTGGTGTTGAACTTGGCAACCAAGCATACACACTATGTTATCCCCGTTTAAAGAAAGTGACTGATGGGACTGACCAAGGCGGCATCAGTAAGGCACAGAACTGGAAAGGCGGAAGTGGCTTTAAGTTCTACGAGCTGGCTCCCAGTCTGCTGAAAGAAGACAAGTTTGGCAACCTGGTAATCAACAAGGAGTATAATGCTGATATGCTTGCCGCAGCAATGGCAAAACAAGAGGGCTACACCTATCAGCCTGATACAACACTCTACTGGAAGCAGGGACAAAGTTCGGAGCACGACTTCATCTACACCACAACCCAGTTCCTAACCGTAGAAAGTCTTGATGCTATCAGCGAGACGATGCAGGAGGGTGAAAGTCTGCTCATCTGCTGCACCGCCTTCCAAAAGGAGTGTCTGAACCACGCCAAGAACATCACAATAAAAAAAATCCCTCAGATGCTCCTCGGCCGCTGTGAGTTCAACAAAGACGACTACTCTCTGAACATTATCGACATGCCCCAACTCGACCTCGAAGAAGAATTTGACGACGACTTCATCAAAGATGAGCCTGTGGCAGACTCACATAATAAACCCGTAGAAGGAACGTTATTTGATTAGAAACTAAAAAACAGGATAGATATGAATGATGCGCATATAATAATTAAGAATGTTGGTCCTATAAAGAATGTTGATATCAATTTAAACCAAATCAATGTATTTATGGGTCCACAGAGCAGTGGTAAAAGTACTATTGCAAAAATCATTAGTTATTGCTCATGGTTAGAAAAGCATGTGCTATTGCAAAATCGTATAGAAAAGACTTTAAAAAAGCACTTGATTGAATTTCATAACCTTGACGAGAACTGTTTTAGCAAAGATACATATATAAAATATGAGACATTTCATTGTAAAATAGAATATTCCGGGAAAACTCCTGAAACAACAACAGCCAGTTTGCGTTCTGAGAGTAACTTTGTTTTTCGAAATAGAAAAATAGAATATATACCTGCAGAACGAAACCTTGTTGCAATTCCTGGTTTCCAACAATATAACAAAGAACAAGATAATGTTTTAAATTTTATGAATGATTGGATGGAGGCTAAGCAAGAATTAATTAATAGTAATAAGTTCTTGCTCCCCATTAATACATTATCAGGTGTATCATATTATTATGACAAAGAGGCTAATTTAGATTATATTCTTCTTGAAGACGGGAATAGTATTACACTTAGACATGCTTCTAGTGGATTGATGTCAGTAACCCCGTTGCTAATTCTGTTTGACTATATTATCCAAAGGATCTATTTAAAAGAAGTATTCTTTACTCCATTCCAGCGTATTCAAATTAAAGACAAGATTGCAACAATCAACAGTGTTCAAGACCAGAAACTATATGAATCTATGTTTGAAGCAATAGATAAACTTGGAAGTGGTTCTAATGTTTCTTCTGAGGACATAAAAAAGTATCAAGATGCGCTATGCAAATTAATAGGTTTTGATACCCAGTACAATTTTTCAGAAATTATTATAGAAGAGCCTGAACTTAACTTGTTTCCAGAAACTCAGCAGAAGTTAGTTTATTATCTATTGAAATCAATTTGTAGTTCTATTAGACCTCATCAGTTGGTTTTGACTACTCATAGTCCATATATACTATTCTCGATGAATAATTGTATGATGGGAGGACTGGTAAAAGAAAAAATTCCTGAAAACAAACATGATGAGTTTGAGTCTTACCATTCATGGATCAATCCCAAGAAGGTATCTATTTACGAGATACATGATGGAGAATTAAAACCAATTCAGGATGAAGATGGCATCATTGAGGACAACTATTTGAATCAAGCGTACAAAGAGAACTCTGCTGAATATCTGTCACTCCTAAACTATTATGACGATGAGGAATAAAATCTTGGCAGTATATCCAAATTCTGAATTTGGGACAACAAGTGCCCCCCAAATATATGTGGCAGATTTCTCAAAACGCACAAATAAAGCAAGAGGTGTTGAGATTCATGAGATTATGCCCAAAGACCCAAACTGTGATACTACTGATATGGATTGTTGCGTCTTGTTGAATGGAAACAATTTGCAGATTGACTACAATGTGTTCAAAGACAATCAGTTCAAAAAGGAAGAAGATGAAGACATGAAGCATGGGGAATGTTGCTTGTTTCCCAACACTAACGATGACAAGACATGGATTCTTTTCATAGAAATTAAAGACTGCAAGGGCAGTAGAATCTTCAAATACAAACAAGATGTTAAAGACAAATTGATTCTGAATATTGGCGAATTTCGTAAACATGGAATTATTACACATCAAAACGTATATGGTGTGGTTGAATTTCCAAGAAAGAAAACAGCCTTTAATGAAATGATTGTTAGTGACCCTATTGAATATAAGAAGATCTATAAAGAATATGGAATACACTTTGTTCCTGTCAATGAAGTGTCAATAAAGGACGAATCTTTTTTGGAATTTTATAAAAAAGCAAATCTATGATAGAGCGAATTCAAATACAGAATTACAAGTCTATTCAGAATGCAGATATTAAGTTGGGCAATCTGAACGTACTGATTGGCTCAAATGGAGTGGGTAAAAGTAATTTTATCTCTTTCTTTGAGTTGGTAAATGCCTTGCTGAATAAACGTCTTGGTAGTTATGTACTTGAACGGGGAGGGTTTGAAAGATTCCTCTATCAAGGACAGAAACATTCTGAGTATTTAGGAAGTCTTATTGATTTTGCTAATACAAACGCTTTCTATTTCAAATTAAAGCCCACAATAGGCAACAAGGCTTTTATAGAGACCTCTGGAGATTTCTTTAATAACAAAGATGATAAAACTAAAGATTACGAAAAACTATGGAACAGAACTTCATGGGATAATGCCGTTGAAGAGTCTGGTATCCTTGATAGTCCTAAGTGGCGCGCAGGGTATCTACGGAATTTTTTAAGGAGTTTTACCGTTTATCATTTCCATGATACAAGCATCACATCTTCTATGAGAAGAGAATGTAATATGGGAGACAATGAGACGTTACGTCATGATGCATCTAACTTGGCAGCCTATTTATATAGATTGCAGCAAAACGAACCACAGAGTTTTAAACTAATTGAAGGGGTTGTACGATCTATTGCTCCTTATTTCAAAGGCTTTAAGTTGCGTGAGAACCCTAATAATAAGGGAATGATTTCATTAGAGTGGGAAGAGAAGGATTCTGATGCATATTTAGATGCAAATAGTTTCTCTGACGGAACACTTCGATTCATTGCATTAACGACATTGCTTCTGCAACCTAATTTGCATGATACTATTATTATAGACGAGCCAGAATTAGGATTACATCCAACAGCGATTAACAAGTTCGCAGCATTGGTGCGTCGCGCTGCCCAGAAGAAGCAGATCATTTTGGCTACACAATCTGTCAATCTGGTTAATTGCTTTGAACCTGAAGATATTATTGTAGTCGATAGAGAGAACAAGCAAACGGTATTCAACACATTAGAAAAGGATACTCTTGAGGCTTGGCTGGAAGAATATAATATTGGTGACATCTGGGAAAAGAACATTATAGGAGGGCAGCCATGAAAAGATTATATATTATTGTAGAAGGGCAAACGGAACAAGAGTTCGTTAATTCACTGATTGCTCCATATATGCAACAGCACGGAGTATTTAGTGTAACTCCATTATTGATTCGAACAAGTAAAACAGGACGGGGTGGTTTTGTCAATTATGAGCATCTCAAAAATGATGCAAAGAAGTTACTCTCCTCGGAGAAATCAGATTTTGTGGTCTCCACGTTTGTTGATTTCTTCAGGATACCAGAGGTTCCACAGAAAGAAAGATGGGAAAAGAAAGCAACTCACATTGAACAAGTTGAAGAAATGGAGCAATGTATAGCAGAAGATATTAATAATTGCATTGGAGATTGGCATCAATGATATTTTAGCAAAATGCCCCCGCTTTAGGGCATGGATTAAAAAGTTAATTGAAGCATGTAAATAGCAGATGAATACAATAGTAAACAATATCAAGCAACGGATGTCTTTGCGAGAGCCTTTGGGAAAGGCCCTTGATGTCGTGGTGAAGTTGACGGATGAACTGTCGCTGAAGAAGCCAACCCAAGAAGAAAACGGAGCGTTTATCAAAGAAGAATTGACAAAGGCACAGACTGTATGCCCACTCTGTAAGGACTTCGAACGCGACTTCCCTTCATTTGCATTCTCAATAGCAACAGGTATTGGGAAAACAAGACTGATGGGTGCTTGTATTGCCTATTTGTATTTAAAGAAAGGTATTCGCCATTTCTTTGTCCTTGCTCCAAACTTGACACTTTATGAAAAATTGATCCGAGACTTCGGTGATCCTTCTTATGAGAAATATGTGTTCAAGGGCATTTCGGAGTTTGTACATAATCAGCCAAGAATCATCACGGGCGATAATTATGAACAGGCACGAGGTCTTTTTTCGTCAACAGAAATCCAGATTAATGTATTCAACATCTCGAAATTTAACAAGGACAGTAAAGAAGACAAAAAAGGTGAACCGAGAATGAAACGGCTTTCCGAGTATTTAGGACAGTCGTATTACAAATATCTGGCTAATCTTGACGACTTAGTGATATTGATGGATGAGGCTCACCGCTATCATGCTGATGCTTCGAGAAAAGCGATCAATGAGTTGCGACCTATCCTTGGTTTAGAAATGACAGCAACACCATACGATGAAAAAGGAAAGCCTTTCAAAAACATCGTTTATGAGTACAATTTGGCAGAGGCTCTGGCAGAAGGAAAATATGTAAAGAACCCAACTATAGCCAAGCGCAGGAACTTTGAGAAAAAAGACCAGACACCTGAAGAACTGGATGTACTAAAACTGGAGGATGCCATCAGCATTCATGAACATACGAAACTACATTTGGAATTATATTCAAAAGAAAACAATGTCCCATTAGTTAAACCTTTTATTTTGGTCGTGTGCCGAAATATCCAACACGCTAAAGAGACGGTGGAATTGATTGAAAACAGAATCTATGACGGAAAATATAAGGGGAAGGTCTTACAGATAGACAGTTCGACGAAGAAGAACGACGAAATTGACCAGCAGTTTGTTTCCTTAGAAGACCCAAACAACCAGATAGAAGTTGTGGTGCATGTAAACATGCTAAAAGAGGGGTGGGACGTGACAAACCTTTATACAATAGTCCCACTCCGTGCTGCTGATGCCATCACATTAGTAGAACAGACTATCGGACGTGGTCTTCGTCTACCATACGGAGGAAAAAGAACAGGAAATGAAGAAGTTGATAAACTGACGGTGATTGCCCATGAGAACTTTGATGAGGTTATCACTCGTGCACAAGACCCCAACTCGCTACTGAACAAACTCAGTTACATAGAACTGGACGATGAAGAACTGAAGCCTGTTTCTGGTAAAATTGTCAAAAGTAAGACGTCTGTCGAAGAGAAGTTTGAGGAAGAAAAAAAGAAGGCAGAGAAAGTTCTTGATGCAGCAAAAGCAAAAGCCGTTTGTGATGCAAGGCTGGCTATTTGGGATGCGATTCCCCAAATGAACACACAAGTAAAGAACAAAGAAGAACTTGCTAAACCCGAGAATATTGCCAAATTAAAGAAAATCACGGAAGAAATTATCCGTGAGAAGACTTTTGTTGCTAATCCGCTTTTTGCTGAAGAAGAATCCAAGAAACAAATAGAAGAAATCATGCCAGTCATCAATGTAGTTGTAAAAGATTACATTGACAATATCATAGAAATTCCTCGTGTAGTCATTGAGCAACCACAAGCAACAGCCGTCTTCCATGATTTTGAATTAGACACCTCTGAGGGCTTTTCTTTCCCAGAATTAAGTAACGAGATTCTTCGCATGGGACTAAAAGATAAAGAGGTTGAAGTACTCACTGCCATTTCCAGTGGTTATTTTGATAATCCAGTGAAAGAGATTGTTGCTCAACTCATGAACTTTGAAGAAATTGACTATGACGAGAATGCTGAACTATTATTCCACTTGGCAGAACAAGCAGTTGAGGCTGTAAAAGCACAAACAGAGGAAGGAAATGATGTCGCCAATAAAGTTCACCAATTTAAATCTGCAATAGCAAATAGGGTTTATCAACAAATGAGAGAACACTTCACTCTGGAAAAGAAAGGATATGCAAGTTCAAAAGTTCTTCCCTTTGTCGAATTGTTGCCACAACATCTAACAGAGGAAACTGCATATGGTTATTTAGATTATCGACACGTCTTTAAAGATAATCAAAAGTCATTAGTCAAGAAATATATCTTTAGGGGATTCTTAAAGTCTTACTATTTGACTTACAAATTTGATAGTTCCACAGAATTGGATTTTGCAAATCTACTTGAAAACGATGGTAAGGTCTTGAAATGGCTCCGTCCTGTGCCTAATCAATTTAGAATCTATTGGGGAAATGGCGCTCATTTGTATGAGCCTGATTTCATCGTAGAAACTGCCACCAAGATTTATATGATTGAGACAAAAGCAGAAAAGGACCTCAATGACAATGACGTAAAAGAAAAGAAAAAGGCAGCAATGGAATATTGTTCTATTGTATCAAAAGAAGTATCAAAGCCTTGGCAATATGTTCTTATTCCTCACAATGCAATTAGTCGGACGATGCAATTTGAATATGTAACAGCAATAGCATAACGCAATGACGGACATACTGCAACAAGATATACAGTTCCTACCAGGGGTGGGACCCAACAGGAGAAAGATGCTCAGTCAGGAACTGGGTATTGAGAATTTTGGTGACTTGTTGCAGTATTATCCCTATAAACATGTGGATCGCAGTCGTATCTACTCCATAAGGGAACTGACTGGTGATATGCCTTTCGTGCAAGTCAAAGGACATATCCTCAGTTTCGAGACGTTCAAGATGAGCGCACGCAAGGAACGGGTTGTCGCCCATTTCACTGACGGCAGCGGAAAGGTAATGGACCTGACCTGGTTCAATGGAGGAAAATACGCCAAACAGAAATACAAGATAGGTACGGAGTATATCATCTTCGGACGACCGAATGTCTTTAACGGTCGTATCAACGTCACCCATCCCGACATAGACGCCGCTGACAAGCTGGAACTCTCCACGATGGGTATGCAACCCTATTACAACACGACGGAGAAGATGAAGAAGAGCGGGCTTAACTCCCGATGCGTAGAGCGTTTTGTCAAGACGCTCCTCGACACCCTCAAAGAACCGCTACCAGAGACCCTACCCGACTTTATCACCAGCCGCCTCCACCTGATGAGTCGTGACGAGGCGCTTCGCAAGATCCATTACCCACAGGATGCCAAAGAATTGGAGAGAGCTCGTGTCCGCTTGAAATTCGAGGAGCTCTTCTATGTCCAGCTGAACATATTAAGGTATGCCAGCGACCATCGACGGAAATATCGTGGTTATGTGTTCTCACGAGTCGGCGACTACTTCAACTCTTTCTATCGTGATTACCTGCCTTTCCAACTGACAGAAGCACAGAAACGGGTGATTCGTGAGATACGCAAGGACACTGGGTCTGGACGACAGATGAATCGTCTATTGCAAGGTGACGTAGGAAGCGGCAAGACTTTAGTAGCGCTCATGTCCATGCTTATCGCCCTCGATAACGGTTATCAAGCATGTATCATGGCACCAACGGAGATTCTTGCAGAGCAGCATCTACAGACTATTCAGGACTTTCTCAAAGGGATGAATATCAGCGTAGAGCTGTTGACGGGTATCGTGAAAGGGAAGAAACGACAGGAAGTGCTGGAAGGACTGCAGAATGGCAGTATACAGATTCTCGTGGGAACTCATGCTGTCATCGAGGATACCGTCATCTTCTCCAACCTCGGCATGGTGGTGGTCGACGAGCAACACCGCTTTGGGGTCGCCCAGCGTGCTAAGCTATGGAGCAAGAACACCAACCCACCCCATGTGCTGGTGATGACGGCGACACCTATCCCACGAACCCTTGCCATGACCCTTTATGGCGACTTGGACGTAAGTGTCATCGACGAACTGCCCCCAGGACGCAAGCCTGTGGTCACCACTCATGTCTTTGACCGCAGCATGCCCTCCCTGTATGATGGACTGCGAAAACAAATCAATCAGGGCAGACAGGTCTATATTGTTTTCCCACTCATTGAGGAAAGTGAGAAGATCGACCTCAAGAACTTAGAGGATGGTTTTGAGGTGTTACGACAGGTATTCCCTGAATTCCGCCTGAGCAAGGTACATGGGAAGATGAAACCCAAGGATAAGGAGAAGGAGATGCAGCACTTCGTCAAAGGGGAGACACAGATGCTCGTCGCAACTACCGTCATTGAGGTGGGCGTCAATGTCCCCAACGCCTCTGTGATGGTCATCTTAGAGGCTCAACGCTTCGGACTCAGCCAGTTACACCAGTTACGAGGACGTGTCGGACGAGGTGCCGACCAGAGCTATTGCATCCTTGTCACTAACTACCAGTTGAGTGAGGATACCCGTAAGAGAATCGACATCATGTGCGAGACGAACGACGGTTTCCGCATCGCTGAGGCAGACCTGAAATTACGAGGTCCCGGCGACTTGGAAGGGACCCAGCAGAGCGGTATGGCTTTCGACCTGAAAATCGCGGATATCGCAAGGGACGGACAACTCGTACAAATGGCTCGTGACGAGGCACAAAAGATTATAGATGACGACCCCGAATGCACGTCCAATAAGTATTGGATGCTATGGAACAGATTGCGTCAATTAAGGAAAACAAACGTTAACTGGGCAGCCATTTCTTGACGTGAATTGTTAAATAACACACAATTATTGTTAACGCACACTACTTCTTCTGCTAACTTTGCACTTTTTTTATTACCTTTGCACCGATATTTTTCCTATTGGGAACTAATTCGAACCGAAAATAATAAATTATGTTGACTAAAAGACAATTTAAGAACGTTGCTATTTCATTCGCTTTAACCATAATTGCCATTCCCGCTATGGGACAGGATCTGCTTGCCAAGCAAGCTCCTATCGACCGCAAGATGAAGGCTGTCGACAGCATGGCACTCCACAGACTTATTCAGGCTGAGAGCTACGACTCTCCCGCAGCCGACCTATATAATGACTGGAACAACCGTTACGCTCATAAAGCAACGGTATTACCAGACTCTTTCCGTATTGACTTACGTGGTTTCTGCATGCCTACACCAAGCCGTGTGCTGACCAGTAACTTTGGTGCTCGCTGGGGACGCCAGCATAAAGGACTGGATATCAAGGTGTATATTGGTGACACCATCCGTGCCGCTTTCAGTGGTAAGGTACGTATCGTAAGATATGAGGGACGTGGCTATGGCAAGTACGTGGTCATCCGCCACTATAACGGACTGGAGACCATCTATGGTCATATGTCCAAGCAACTGGTAACAGAGGAACAGGAGGTTCGTGCCGGTGATCCTATCGGTCTTGGTGGTAACACTGGTCGTAGTACAGGTTCTCACCTGCATTTCGAAACCCGTCTGTGTGGTATCGCCCTGAACCCCGCCCTGATGTTCGACTTCAAGAACCAGGATGTCGTTAGCGACTATTATGTATTCCGCAAATCCACATACAACCGTGAGTCTGCTGAGGCAACTCGCCTGCGTGGTGTTGGAGGTGTAGCCGTTAATGGCGACCTTGACATTCCACAGCAGTCATACGCTTCCGCTCCGTCTTCAAAGACAAAGCATGCCAAGACACACGGCACCCGCTTCCACAAGGTGGCAAAGGGTGAGACACTGTCTTCTATTGCCCGCAAGCGTGGTATGACAGTGAGTGCTATTTGTAAGTTGAACCATATCAAGACGACAACCCGTATTAGACCAGGACAAATCCTAAGATATAATTAAACCAAACAATCCCACGGCGCGAAGCCGTTGACCAGAAAAAATCTAAATGAGACAGAAAATTATGTTTTGCATCTTACTGATGCTTTTATCCTCTGTGGATGTCGCATTGGCAAAGGGCAAGAAAAAGAAAGCAAAGAAAATCCAACGCACAGAGACGGTATATGAGGAGATCGACAACTTCGACTTCCTGTATGCTGACGGCTATGATGTCAATATGAGTTTCGCCTCCACGGATGACATCCTCAACCAGGCGACCTCCTTGATAGGCGCACGTTATCGCCTTGGCAGTAAGGGACCATACACCTTTGACTGCTCAGGTTTTACCAGCTATGTCTACAAACAGAACAATATTGCGATTGGCTGTTCCTCTCGCGATCAGTATGCTCGTAATATCCCTATCCGTCGTGAGGAGATGCAGCCAGGAGACCTGGTTTTCTTCACCAGTCCTAACTCTGGTCGTAATGTAGGACATGTGGGGATTGTTTTGGATTACAATCCCATCGACAATACTTTCACATTCATCCATGCCAGCACGAAGAGTGGTGTGAAGATCAGCCACTCCACAGACGGTAATTACAGTCGCCGTTATATTGGTGTTCGTCGTGTAGCAAAGTGAGGATTGAAGGATTGAAAAATTGAAATAACAATGAGAAAGATATTCTTCATGACCTTATTGGCAGGCTATTGCATAGCCTGCTTTTCTGATGATATCACCGTTGCCATGACAGGGGATATCATGATGGGTACGACCTACCCTGGTGTCTCACTGCCTCCAAAGAATGGTGAGGAGGTCTTCCGTGATGTAAAACCTATCCTGCAACGTGCCACCATCACTGTTGGCAATTTGGAGGGAACCCTGTTGGATGGTGGTAAGAGCACCAAGGGCGGTGGTCCTAACAGTTACTCTTTCCGCACGCCAACCAGTTATTCGCATCTGCTGAAAGATGCCGGCTACGACTTCCTCAGCATGGCAAACAATCATGCTAACGATTTTGGTGCCGAGGGTATTGCCAGCACTGAGCAGCAGTTGACGAAACAGGGTATCAAGTTCTCAGGTATCAAGGGACATGTGGAGTCTGCCGTGGTCGTCCGCAACGGCATCAAGTTCGGCTTGTGTGCTTTCGGACATAACCAGTACACTCTCAAGCATCGTGACCTTCAGACCGTCAAGCGTATCATCGACGACCTGAAGAGCAAGACGGATATTATCATCGTCTCTTTCCATGGTGGCGCTGAGGGAAGAACGAAAAACCATCTCCCCCAGGGTGCGGAGAGTTTCTTGGGAGAGGATCGTGGCTCCCTTCGTGAGTTTGCCCACTTCTGCATCGACAACGGAGCCGACATCGTCTACGGTCATGGTCCCCATGTCGTACGTGCCACTGAGGTTTATAAAGGTCGTTTCATTGCCTACAGCCTTGGTAATTTCTGCACCCCTTACGGTATGAGTCTTGCCGGCATCTCTGCCTACTCCCCTGTCGTAGAGATTAAGATCGACAAACACGGTCGTTTCCTCAGCGGCAAGATTCACTCCTTCCTCCAGCAGAAAGGTGTTGGTCCCCGTAAGGATGCCAACCAGCATGTAGCTCGTGAGATGATGAACCTCACCAACAGTGACGTTCCCCATAGCGAGGCACGTATTGACAAGGACGGCAATATCACGTTGAAATAAGCAAGTCCCTTATTTCATCATTACACCAGTAAAGATACGACCGGAGTTGATGCCTAAGCGGCGGGCAGAGAAATAATCATCATACTGCTGATAGGTACAGATACCTGACATATAGATCTGAGTTTAATTATATTTTGTACTATCAATCCTATAAATCTTGTTAAATAGCTGCTATTCAAGTATAAATTATGTTTATCGGTTTAGTTTCTTCTAACTATTTGTACTACCTTTGTACTATCAATAGTAGTACAATCATGGCAAGGACAATAGACAAGGATACATCGTACAGAGTGAAGATTCACAAGAATGGCGGCTATTCATACGCGAGTACGC